>DAIDJG010000582.1 GCA_027451445.1 Singulisphaera sp. | reverse complement strand
TCCGAGGGGTTGCGCACTTGTGTCTCGCCCCAAGTGCCCTCAGCCTAAAGTGAAGGGCACTTGGGGCGAGACACAAGTGCGAAATCGGGTGGCTCAGTTCTGGCCGCGATAATGGCTCAGTTTCTGGCCGCGATCGACAAGTCATTTCCGATATATTCACCGATCTCGAAAAGATCGTTGGCCCGGTGTCAAAAAAGAACGCCAAACTGCTGACGTTGAATGAGATGAAGATGCGGGCAAAGACATGCGGTTCGTCCGGGTACATCGACCTTGTTCCTTCGGAACTTGAATTGTCGCACGTTCTCGAACGTTCAGGGGGTTCATCTTTTGAAGACCGCCTCACGCTTGTGCTTAAAGGCAAAAAGTAGCATTATGATTTCATACTGATTGACTGCGGCCCAACGTATTCAGTGCTCACAAACAACGCACTCAAAGCCAGCGATTACGTATTGATTCCCGTGAAACCCGACCCATTTTCCGCGCGCGGAATCCCGTTGCTGCTCAGCAAAATCCAGGCACACAACCTCGCCCATGACGGCGAAGATAAAGTGAAGGTCCTTGGAATCGTGTTTAACATGGTCGACGATCACACTCGCCATGAGGAAGGGGTTATCGCGGAGATTATCAGGGAGCACAGAGACGTGTTCCAGACACAAATTCGCTATACCGAGCACTATCCAAGAGGATTGATCCAACGAAGAGCGATCTTTGAAACAAGGGCTCAATCCCAATTCACAAAGAATTTTTCAGCCTTTGTCGCCGAATTCCGGAGGCGCCTTGGCGTAGAGTAGGATATGGAATACAACCTAAAAACGCTCGCTGCGGCATATCACTTGAATGAGTTGATCGGTGCCCTCAAGCGTCTTTCTAAACACGAGATTGATGCCCTCGCCTCTGCGTCCGACGAGGAACTGCCCAAATCGGTAGAGGGCCTACGTCGTCTGTTGCGGCCGGACGCCGGATCACGTCGCGACAAGCGACCGACCGAAGAAGGCTTCGATGAGTTCAAATTCGACAAAGTGATGCACCGGCTGAGGAATGCCGTGATGCACGCCAACGGTAGCGGGAACGCTGCGGAAATCGACTGGCTTTTGAAGATTATTCTCACTTCACCGCTTCTTTTTGACTCGGTTCGCGAACTGGATAACTTCCTGTCGAACATGACGGCCACGGCGCACACGACAAAAAGCACTGGTCGAGATAGAGTTGTCGAGTGGTATTTTAGATTCATCAACTCGCTTCCCGATACAGATCGTAACGAGCTCTATCTGAAAATTGCTAAATATATTTTTGCCAAGCCGCGATCCAACTATCGTGAGTGGAAGGAAATCTTTTACGGAGGCGATCGGAGTTGAAGGCTCTGCATTCCAACAAAATCCGAGACGAGAAGGATGCATTTGTGGACGAGTTGTTCACCAGGCTTCCAAGCGCAGCGCGACTGCTGAAGAGCGGTGCACTGTCCGCAAAAGCCGGGCGCCTACACGAGCGGTTTCTCCCAATCCATATCCTGTCGCACTATAAGCCGGATCGAATTAGGCTTGATACCAACTATTTCGATATGGTCGTCTCTCATTCTATAGAATGCGAATGTTTGTTTATTCTTGGGTTCTATAACGCAGGGATGGTTTTACTTCGCGCGGGACTCGAGGCGGCGATCAAACTCGTCTATTACGAGAACCACCCGATCGAATGGCGACTGCATCAGGCGGGGGCGCACAACCTTCATGGCAATCAATACCGGGAGTTCCTATATAGTGTTCCCGATTTGGGCGACCTTCCGTTTGTCGCGAAAGACATTCTTGAGACTCTCTGGACGGAGCTTTGCAAGTTCGTGCATTGCGATCTACACACCGTATCGCAACTGAGCGTCGTGGGTGATCTCAAATCTGTCTTGGAGTTCGAAGAGGCCCGCTTTGCGGAACTTCTCCATCGGCTTCGCGAAGCGGGCAAGGTCATTGTTGGTTGCTGCTTCTCGGTCGACCCTAAATGGCTTGTAGGTGTCGAAAAAGCGTATTTTGACGCCGTGCTTGACGTCTATACTGCTGCGGAGCGACAGGCCGCAAAAGACCGGCTTCGCATTTCCTAATGTCCTACAGGCGCCCCATCGTTTCTGAGTTCGCGCCGCATGATCAAGCCTGGGAAGTAATTGATGTTAGTCTTGTTTCCACAACAGAAACAAGGCTAACACCAATTATTCTTCAACGAATTGAGATTTCGGGATAGTAGGTGCTTTAAACTGCTCCAAAGCGAGTTGAAAACGCCTCTCGCAATCCCGGTTTCGAAGGGAAATCTCCCGAATGCCGTGATGATCCAGGCGGAATCCGGCGATCCGGCAGTAGTGGCCACGCATCAAGAGCAGGGTGTTTGGGCGGATTAAGAAAACTTGGTGGTGCTTGCTGGAGTGGACTAAAGCGATCAGGGAGCGACGCTGGCGTCGCAAGCTACGCGAATTTCATACCTGGCCAGTACCCGCGATACTCACTTCCGCTCAGGCTTCTTCTCTGGAGCTGGCGGTTGCTTCGGCGCCGGCGCTTCGCGCTGCGGCGGCTGGGGTGGCGTCACGCGTTGCGGGGGCTGAGGAGTAGCACCGCGTTCCCTCGGCGCTGCGTTCGGTGCGGGTGGGCGGCTTTCGGGTTGAGGTTCGTGACGCAGCGGGGCGGCCTCGCGGTTCGCCGGACGGGCGGCGCGGTCAAACTGGGGATGTTCGGGTGCGGCGGGCGGGGCGTTTCGGCCGTCAGTCCGAGCCGCGGCGCTGATCGGCGATCGAGGGAGTTCCTGGTGTCGTGGCGCGGTTGGCTTCGCCGACGGTGTCGCGGCACCGGCCTTCCCCTCGCTGCGGATGCGTTCTTCGCGATACTTGTGCAATTGGGCCGCCTGCCGGGAAAACTCCTGGCGACGGGTGTCGTCGATCTTCTCCAGACGCATTCCCTTCGTAGCCCCGGCTCCGCTCGAGCTTGTGCCAGCGAGCTGATTCAGGGGACGGGCGAGCTCGAGGTTGGATGCGCCCTGGACCTTGTTCGAGCCTGCCACCGGACGCGCGGCGACGCGCCGCGTCTCGGCGAATGTGTGCGGCGGGCGGGCTTCGGGGTGCTCGCGCCGGTAGCGGTACGTTTCGTGCAGCTCATCCGCCCAGCGAGGGTTGGTGCCGTAGTTCTGCGCCGCGGCGTAGGCGTACAACGGATCATATCCATATCGGCTGCCGTGGAAGGCATATGCCGGATAGATGCCCGACTGGTAGTTGTTGGCGGCGTAATAGTCGCCGAAGTAGTAGGAGCTGTAGGCGGGCCGGACGAACAGGCTGGAGAAGAGCGCCGCGGGCATCAGGGCCACTCCGGGCGCATACTGAAAGTTCTGTTGGTTATAGATCGGCTGCGTGAACGCCACCGGGGCAAACGGCAAGCCTCGGTTGGCCAAGGGGTAGTCCCAGTAGCCCGGGTTGGAGACGTAGCCGTTGGGCGTCCACGCATACGACGACGGAACCCACATCCAGCCGGCTGGATTGTTGACCCAGAAGCCGGGGCGCCATTGGTATTGGTCGTTCTGCCAGATCCACATACCCGGGACCCAGCTCGCGTTTGACGAGGGTTGAGGAGAGGTCGGTCCGTTTTCCAGGCTCGCCGGCGGCTCCGGCAGATACTGGACCTGCGCTGCGCCGGAGGTGCTCCAGTAGCCAGGGACCCACTGGTACCCGCCTTTGACCTCGTGCCAGTAGCCGGGGACGTACTGCTCCCCGGGCGGAACATCGCGCCAGATACCACTGACCCAGATAAAGGAACTCCGCGCGTCGTCCCAGGCCCAATAGCCGGGAATCCACTGGACGTTGGCGCCTTCGGGCCTCTCATCGGGTGGTCGTTCCGTAATCGGCGCCGGCGGCGCCTTGGGCACGACCGGGCCAGGCTTCGGGTCGAAAACCACGGGCTCGGCGAACGCCTCGTGGATCGGCCCCTGCGTCAGCACCTGCATCCCCTCCACGTCGTTTGGTTCCGTCTGCTGCCAGGCACTTGCCCTGCCGGCAAAGACCGCCACGATCCCGCCGATCGCGATTGCGGTGGCCAGAATCCCGCGAATCCCTTTCATTACTTCTCTCCTGACTCGTGACAAAGGGGGCACTGCGCACTCGCATGACACCTCGCGGCTTGTGAGTCGCTCCTGGCCCCCCTTCGGTACCCAAAATGCCTCCGGTCGAGGCACGCGAAGCGCGCTCCTTGACAAGCACGCTTCCGCCTGCAACTTCCATGCGAAGGCTTTCGAAAACGGGCCGTAGTCACGGGCAGTCGTGGTCACGCACCAAATGCAGGGTGTTTGAGCGGATTGGCAAAATCTAATGGTGCTTGGTGCAGCGGACTAGCGAGATCAGGGAGTGACGCAGAGGTCGCAAGCTACCCGGATTTTATGCCTGGCCAGTACCTGAGTAGCCAGTACCTGAGTACCTGCCCCGAATCCCCCAACCGGCTCTTTGGCAATCCGATTGCAACCGCGAGCCCGAGGTTCGAGGGACCGAACCCCTTGTTGCGCGGGCTTTCGTGTTCGTGTGGGTCCTGACGTACGTATGTCAGCTCACCTTAGGTGACTGCTCACGCACGTGATGAGTCGCGCCCGAGTGCACGACAGACTGAGACGCATGTTCGCTACGTTCGGAGACAAGTTCGGTCAATGCCTTCTCGACAAACGCATTCAAGCTCATTCCGGTCGCCTCGGCGCGCGACGCAGCAATCCGGTGGAGCGCCGGATCGACGCGCACGAGGAACTTCCCTGAATAGGGCTTATCCGGCACCTCGCCGCGCGCCTTGCAAAACTCGAGGTAGTCGTCGACCGACTCCTCGAATGCCTTCCGCGCTTCGCGCACGGACTCACCCTGGAAGGTGATGACATCGCGCAGGCCAAGCACCCTTCCGTGAAGGATGCCCGCCTCTTCGTCGATCTCAACAATTGCGGAATAGCCCATGTATTCCATCATCGTCTTAATGCTCGATCCCAGCGTTTTCGAGGAAAGCGCGAACGTCTCGAACCGCTGCTTTGCAGATTTCCTTCTCGGGATGAGGTTCATGAAAAACGGCACGCACACCGTTCAGAGCAACGCGCACCCTAGATCCTCTTCCCTCGCTGATTTCCGCGCCCAACGCTTTCAGTAAGGACTCTACGTCGCGCCAAGCAATGTTGGCTCGAACCGGGTCTTCGAAGAGAGCCGCAAGGGTCCCTTCATGCTTTTTGCTCATCTGACCCTGGGGCTCCCTCCACGGGTTTACGCGTTGTTCCCTCCCACGCCCCTGTTACTTGAATAGTATCGCAAAGTGATACCACGGTCAACTAGGATCTCTGTCCCGGCTGGCAGATCCAGACAAACCGGACGCGCGCTGAACTTGGGTTAACTACGACATTTGCATAATCGCAGGAGTATCCCTTCCCTTTGAATCTCCCTCAACTCATCCGTATGGTCGAACCCGCCCAGCGTCGGGACGCGCACTGGCAAAAACTCCGGGCGCCCAACAGTGCGTGCGCCCCAACGAGCGGGATGGGTGGCCGGGGCAAAGGGGAGCGCAGTTCCACGTGCCCCAGTGGGCCGCGCGACGCTTCCGGGGCACGTCGGCCTTCCGGCCTCCTCTGCCCCGGCCACCCCAGGTCTCCCACATTCACGTACAATCTCTTGGGCGGCCGGAAGAATTTCGTGGGCGCGCGGGTTTTTCTTTCGAACAAATTTGAGTGACTAACGTATACTAAGTGACGGACGTCCAGAATCGCGTATTTCCCACGGCCATAGCGCGTTCAACGCGCTCCACGGTCGGTCGGAAAACGGCAGGGGAGGGTCGCTGCATCTTGTGGCGAGCAATTTTCATCACGGCCGGTTCGTCCGCTTCGGTCCAGCATATGACGTATTGGTGAGATTGGCCAACGTGTGCGGGGGAAACCACGATTCGCGCGCTTCGGAGAGCCCGTTGCCTGATGAAGCCGAACACGCTGAGGATCGCCACTCGGATGACGGGCTTGCGCGCGACCGCAAGCCCACTTTTTACGCTGTCTACAACTGTCGTCGAAGTTGGTTTCGGCCATTCGGTATTTCGGAACCCGTTGGGAATTCACGGTCTTCGATTCCGAATCATGAGCTTCCGGACGGTAGTGGAATCCACCAGAACGCCCAAATCACCTATTTTCTGCGAACAGAGGCACAGTCTGATCGTTGACGTGCAGCCGGTGCTGGTGGCTCAAAATGGCGGAGACGCCCCGCGGAACGATCGGCACGGGGAGCATTTCTCGGATTGTTCGGATTCTTCGGAGTCGTTTTCGTACACCTATACGGACGTACGCACGGTGCGGGTGGTTCAAAAAGGCGGGTGGATGGAGTCGAGCCCGCAGGGAGTTATGGACTTCCGACTCGACTTTCGAACGGAACCTGAGCCACTCGAGAAGGCGGAAATCGGTGCAGAGCGTCGCGACAGCGACAGGCCGCGCGCGTCGCGAACGGGAACGGCTCGATGGGGTTGCGCCGGGTGGCTCGACGGCTTAGTGGCTGGTCAGAGAAGGCGCGGGGGGTTGCGGGACGCCGTCCCAGACCAGGGCGAAGTCGCGGGCTTCGGCGACGCTGCCGCGCCATCCGGACTCGGCAGCCTTGGCAAGGTTGTAGAGCTCGCGGGCGGTGACGTAGTGATAGAAGAACGAGGGGTCCGCCTCGGCGCGGCGGGCCAGGGCTTGATGGAAGGCGACCGTCGGCGGGCCGAGGAGGGTGTCGCAGTCATGCTCGGGGGCGCCGTGGGCGTGGAGCTTGACGAAGAACCAGTCAGGTCGGTTCGCGACCTGCACGAGCGCCCGCAGCCAGGCGTCGAGGCGGTCGATCGAGGGGGGCTGGCTCGCCTGAAGACAGCCGTTCTCGATCCGCGGTTTGGCGCCTCGCCAGTCGAGCACCAAGGGCCCCTGGATCAGCATCAAGGCGCGCTCGGGTGCAGGCCCCGCACCGACGGCGAGTCCGCGATCATGCGACTTCGGCCGGGCGGGGTCGTCGGTCGCGTAGTAGATGCTGTTGATCGTGCGCGTTTGCGTGGGGCTGGGGGCCGAGGGAAGTGTGAAATCGGCGTAACAGCCGGCCTCGCGCAGGATGTCCAGCTCGTTGTTGATCCCGCAGAAGCGGCCTTCGGGGTGCGCGTTGTCGAGGGCCCAGTTGCCGTGGATGAAGCCGAAACGAATCTCGCCGTTCTCTCGAGTGTGGGGCAGCAGACCGTGCCGGTCGGCGAACTGGCGCGTGGCGGTGCGCAGACGCTCTCGCAGGTTCTCGGCCGTGTCCTGCTCGTGGTGCAGGTGCACCTCGACCTCGCCAAACCCTTGCCGGCAAAGCTGGGCCAACGCGTCGAGATGCGAGGCTTCGTACATCTCGATCGGATAGAAGAACGTGTGCCGGGGCGTGCGTCCGTCGCTATCGCGGAAGTCGCCGAACAGGCGAGGGTATTCCTTGACCCAGCGCGCGACGCGCGCCTCGGCCTGCTCGGCCGACGCCCCACCGGCCTGGGGCTCGAAGTGATCGGCGATGCAGAGCAGAACGTGCACCTCGCGCACAGGCTGCGCGCGCTGGGTGAGTCGCTGGACCAGGTAAGGCCCGAGCCAACGGTCCATGTGCCGCTTGCGGATCTGCCAGCCGACGGCAAGTATCCCGACGAGCCCCACGACGCCCAAGGCGAGCGCGAGCGTCTGCAGAATCATCGCCAGCCGCCCCCCCGGATCGCCCCGCGATACATTGCCCGGTACCTCGCCCTTAAGGCGCGCTCAGACAGCACGACCACGGGCAAGAACCGGAGTATCGAGAACAAGGACCGGAGCCCAACAGAACCCGCAAGAAGCAGAACCGAAACAACGCAAAGGTAGGTGACACTTGTCGAGAACAACACTTCAAGACCGCTCAGCATTCCTGTCTTGCCTCACCGCCTCATCCTTCGTTGCCCGAGCCGCTTACCATCATAAGTCTCTGGCCGGGCGGTCGACCAGGGAGAGGCTCACGGAAAGGCGTTTTGGCGCCGCCGCGTGTTCCGGGGCAGGCTCGGCGTTGCGCATTCTCTAACGATTATGGCCGAAGCTCCTGTGCGAAGACAATGCATATGCGAAGCATCTAAATCGGTTCGGCTTCACGGTCCTCGAGGGCGGCTACCGTTTTCGGGGGAGGAGATCCCTCCCGGCGAGGGCGGTGATCACGAGGCTCCTCGGCTGAATGCTCATGACGTGGGTCCAGAGTTTCAGCTCCTCTGGCGCCGGGGCGCGGCCGAGCATGTCCCGAAACAAGCCCAGGACGAACCCCTGGGGCGTGCTTCCCTGGGCCGAATAATAGGCGGAGCTGCCGTAAGTCCGCAGTAGTGCACGATACTCCTCGACGTTTTGAGGGCCTCGATAATCGTGGCAAACCGTGACGAGCCAGACCCCGACGACCACTTCCCCGCGCTTCACGACCACGCGTTCCGAAGGCTCGGCGCGGCCGACCACACCCTGGTCGACGGCGCCTTGGGTGTAGCTCTTGGACTGAGTGGCGTCCTCGACGATCACCACCGGCCGGCCTCGGAAGACGTCGACGTCGTGCCGGGGGTTGGGACGCCAGACGTCGTGCTGGTTCAGGGCCATGGCCGCCATGCCGGGGGACCACGCGAGGCAGTAGACGTCGGGATGGTCTTGCATGGAGAAGGAGAGCGTCGACGCCAGAATGGACGTCGGCGCCAACACGAACGGGTCCTGTCCCTGCGCCCGAAGCGCGGCGACCCGCGCTTCAACGACGGGGGCGAGTTCACGGTACGCGCGCATCCGGCACGTCGGGTCGTAGTTGCGCAAGGGGGCGGGCTGCTCGGGCGAGGGGGCGGGGACGACGCGTGCCAGCAGGGGATAGAACCACTCGGTATGTTGCAGCAGGCTCAGGCCGATCAGCCCCACGACCCAGATTGTGCCGCAGAACAGGAGGGCTTTCGTGGGTCGGCCCACGGTCAAGCTTTGGATGCAGCGGGGTGCCAGCCACGCGCCGATCAGCGCCAGCGCGGCGACCTGCGCGGGTGCCGACCAGTTGGCCTCGGTCTCTCCGAGCAGGCTCGCCCCGATGCAGGCGGACCAGACCACGGCCCAGAGACAGAGCAGGTAGAGCCGGCCCGAGCGCTCGACGGGAATCGCCTCCTCGCCGGGGCGGACGACCTGTTTTGCCGACTCCCCAAGGGCCAAGACCGCGACCAGGCCCCAAAAGCCCAGCGCTGCGGCCTCGCCGCCGAGGAAGCTTACGAGGGTCTGCACCTGGCCCCAGTTTCGCGACGAGCTCAGGCCGAGTCGGTCGGACATCTGGTCGGCCGCGACCCAGCCGTGGGTTGCGTTCCAGTAGAGGATCGGTGCCATCCCCAGGGCGCAGCCGAGCGCCAGCAGCCAGAATCCCGGCTGGATGAGCCACCGTCGCTGCGAGCGATCGATCAGCAGATACAAGCCCACCGACGCGGGAAAGGCCAGCATCGTGTATTTGGCCATGATCCCGAGCGCCACGAGCAGCGCCGAGATCGGCCAGCCTCGCCATTCATCGCGCGTGATGGCTCGGTACGACCAGACTGCCGCCCACGTCCAGCAGCAGACGAGCGGCGTGTCGACCGTCATGATCAGGCCGCCGACCCGGAACAGAGGGATGGCCGGCAGGATCAGCACGGCGACCAGTCCGGCCCGTGGATTCCGGCACGTCTCGGTCGCCAATCGGTAGATACCCCAGGCGGTCAAGCCTCCGAGCAAAACGGCCGGCAGCCGGACCGCTGGCATCAAAGAGCCCGTGAGCGCCAGGCTTGCATCGCCCGCCAGTGCGGTCGCCGCGCGGATCAAATACGCGATCAACGGCCCTTTGGCGTAATAGCTCCAGTCCAGGCGCCTCGACCAGGCCCAGTATTCGGCCTCGTCGCCACAGAGGTCCCAGTCGCAACCCACCAGCAGGAAGACGAGCTGAGCGGCCATCACGAGCAGGATGAAGCCCAGCGCGGCTCGGGAATTCCAGGGGGCCGGCGTAATCGGCTCGGTCCGCATCGGCAATCGGCGCAGCCGCGTGCGCAGGCTGGATACCGTCATGGCGTTGCAACTCCTCTGAACGAACCAGCGACTTCCGAGGGGGAATACACGTGAACCGTGAATGTCGAGAAATCGACGGTCTGGGGACTCGACGTCCTCGGCGGGCCGAGGCGGTCGCTGAGGGCTTTTTCGTACGCAATCAGCCGTGCGCGGGGATAGATAGGCGCACAGCCGTGGTCGTGCACGATGAGCCAGAGCCGACCCCCTTCGGGGAGATTCACGGTCGACGGGTCGGGCTCCCAGCGCACGCGGCCGGGGGCCGAGCTGAGGACGTCGTACCGGAACTCGGCCACGCGCTGAATCCAGCGCGAGAGCATCACCTCGTGGTACTGGGGCAGGGGAGTCGCTCCATCGAAGACGACCCATTGGTCGCGAGGTCCCGACGCGCGAGCCCATTCGCGGACGATGCGCCGCTTCTCGAGGTCGTCCCAGCGGACGTAGGGCATCGCCAGGTCGCGCACGGTGTAGACCGAGATCATCACGGCCAGCAAACCAACGACCACGATAGGGCCCCGTTCGAGGGCTGTCCGCCCCCACTTTCCGAACGCGACAATCAGCCCTTCCGCCGCCAGCAGGCAAAACGCGGGTGCCATGTACAGCATGACCCGTGCGCTCGTGCCGTAGGGATACTTGTGCAAGGCGGCTGCGATCAGGGCGAACGGCAGTGGACCGAGCAAGAGCCAGAGCAACTCCCGGCGTCCGGGCGTTCGGGCCATTGTCCAGGCTCCGGTGACGACCAGCAGGAACGTCGGCGTACTGCCGAAGTGGTGCCCGCCGTGCGGATAGGCGAGCATGTTTCCCGCATGCACGTCGAGCAGCCAGCCCGGCAGCTTCCAGGGCCGGGCCAGTGGGGGAAAGGCATCGCGCCAGGTGGAGAGTTCGGGGAGCCACAACGAGGCCGTCGCTTGCGGCAACGTGAACAGGACCGTCATGGCCGCCCAGCTTGCCCCGAACAACAGACCGTACGCCAGCGTTCCGCCCAACAGCTTCACAGCACGATCGCGCCAGGCATGATTCAGCAGCAACACACCCACGCTCGCCGCCGGGAAGACCGCCGGATACGACAGCCATACGCCCACAACCGCCGCGGCGATCAGCGCGAGCCAGCGCCCGGGGGCTCGGGGTTCAGAGCGGACTCGCCACACGAGCGACATCAATGCGAGTGCCACGAACAGGTCCACGATGTAAGGCTTGACCTCATTCCCGTGCCGCACCGGATAGAACGAGGCCGCGAGCAGCCCCACCGCCACGAGCACGACGCTGGGGTCGGCCACCTTGCGGCAGAACCGCCAAAACAGCACCAGCGAGCCCACGCTCGCCAGATAGGGCACCAGCCGCAGGGCGCGCTCGCCGCCCCCCAGCCAGTGGGCGCTGAGCCATTCGATCCAGAGGAATCCGGGCGGCGCAACCTGATTGAATTCCGGAGGTTTCGAGAGGCCGGCGAGGGAGCGCGTCAGGAAGTTCACCGCCAGGAACGCTTCATCGTTCCAGAGCGGAAACGCCTGGAGATAACGGATGGTACGCCAAACCAGGCCCAGGGCCAGGAGAACCAGCGTGGCTTGCTGCGATGAGGGCCAGGCGATCGTTCGAGGTAACGAGACCAGGTCGACAAAAAGGCGGCGTCCGGCTGCGCGTAAGACCTTCCGCGCGGGCGCAGCGCCCGGGACTTGCCGTTTCGGGGAGATTCGTAATCGTCGCATCGCTCTCGACTTCCTGTCCGCCGGCGACGGGCGTTGGCGCGCAAGTCCTTCCAGGTGGATCGCGCTGGTTGGAAAAACTCGGATCTTCCTCGATTCCGGGTTTAGCTAACGTTCAGCGATTTCAGGCTTTACGGAGGATGTGCGGCGCTCTCGCCAGCCCATCGCGCGGATAGACCGGCTTTGGGAGCGGGTGTTAAGCTCAGAAAATTACCCGTTCGTCCCAAATGATGCTAGAGAAACCCCAACGGAGCCCAGCCATGGCCACGCGATCTCCAGCGACCGTCCGCCTCGTTGACGAAGCCTCCGCGCCAGCGCGCGTTGCCGCCGTTTTCCAGGATATCAAGACGACGAAAGCGATCGACTTCGTCCCCAACTTCTGGCGCGTGCTGGCGACCCAGCCCGATCAACTGGAGCGCGTCTGGTCGCACCTCAAGGCCTTGATGCATCCGGAGGCCTGCGGCCGTCCCAGCCGGCTCGACCCTTTGACGCGCGAGATCATCGCCCTGGCCGTCTCGGCGACCAACGGCTGCGCCTACTGCGTCAACTCGCACACCGCCGCGGTGCGCAAGCTGGGGCTCGACGTCGAGGCACTCGGCGAAGTGCTGGCCATCGTCTCCCTGTTCAATTCCACGAACACCCTCGCCGACGGCTACCAGGTCGAGCCTGATGTGCTGCCACCGCAGGAATGAAGCCGGGTAGCGTACGGCTTCGGGCGAATACCGGTAACGTCGATCACGGTGCATGCCCTTCCGTTATCGCCGATTTGACCGTTCTCGGGAAAGCGGGATACAATCGCTACAATCCATCCATTCTCCAACTCACGAACATAACTTTCGTTATCGGACGTAGATCGTGCCAGCGTCCAGGCCGGCCTGCTCCCCGGAATTCGGTCGATCCGTAATGTTAGTCGAGTGAGCTGCGAGGACGCACTTGTTGAATTCGCGGCGGTACCACGCTCCCTTCGCACGCGCGTCCGCCGCGATAGACATGCAAGATCCTCCGGAGCTTCTGCCTGAGATGATAAGCGCCATGGATTCTGGTGCCGATGTCGCGAGGGTGAAACCGGGCTCAAGGTCGTGACCGCTGCGCTGTTCTATCGACTCATCGAACGGCTCACGGACATACCGATTCCCCGAGACGCTGGGGACTTCCGCCTGATGAGCCGAAGGGCCCTCGACATTCTTCTGGCGATGCCCGAGCGCCACCGCTTTGTTCGAGGCATGATAAGCTGGCTGGGTTTCCGTCAGATCCCGCTCTACTATGACCGTCGCCAGAGATTCGCTGGTGAAACGAAGTACCCGCTGCGAAAGATGGTGCAATTTGCCCTGGACGCGATCACGGCGTTCTCCACCAAACCCCTGGCCGTGGCGAGCTGGGCCGGAATCGGCATGGCGTTGATGTCATGCTTGCTTTTGGGCTACACCTTGGTTTCGTGGTTTCGAGGCGAAGTCGTCCTGGGTTGGACGAGCCTGATGGCGACGATCTTGCTCCTTGGAAGCGTTCAACTCGTCGTGTTGGGAGTGATGGGCGAATATCTCGGACGCATGTACGAGCAAGTCAAAGGCCGGCCTCTCTTCGTCATCGAGCGCGTGGTTCGCACCTCGAACGGGCTCCGCTATGATACCGTTTCCCCACTGGTCCCGCCCGGAGCGAGGACGCGGCCGTATTCTTGACCGTCACGGGACACCCGGCGCTCACGTGATACAGCGCTCGTTCCAGGATTCCATAGAATCCTCCGTCGCCCGCACCGAGACGAATTACAAAGAGGCTTCCAACTCGATCGATTCTGGGCTCTTGCCCGGCGTTCCTTCTCGTCTCCCTGCGCCTGACCCCAGCAAGACAAAGTCCGCCGCCGAGAATCATCATCCCAAGCTGGCTACCACGCCGTCGGTGTAACCCGCCTCCGAGGCGTGAGCCTCAACGCTCCCGATGGTCGCGGCGACCGAAAATTAGTTAAATATCTTAATATGTTCCTTTATTGTAATAAAGGATGACTTCTGATTATAACATCATGCTGATCGAGGCCAACGCGGTTTGCCGTCAACTTGAGCTCGAGCCGCGTGTCCTCGGATCGGGGCCGGGTTGATCTTTCGGCCAGCTTATGAAAAGCGTTTTCTGAAGCAGCATGGAGGGGGGACCTGATTCATGCCGTCCGGATCCAGGGCGTGCCAAGTATAAGTGGACGCGAGGCGGAGTCCGAAGCTGTGGCGAAAGGGTCTTAAAATTCCATGGTGCGAACAACGGTGAGCGCTGTGGAAGTCCTGTCGATTGAATACACATGGCCTGGCTAGGGCCGCGCCAAAACCGCCATATCGGGACAGTTTTGCTTGCACAGACGTCCGCCAGTTGCTACAGTCTCGACCAACGCCCTCGATTGGTGGGTCCCGACCGGTTAATTTGCGCATATCGCAGCAGCGAGGAACCCATGCGAGCCGATTCTCCGGTCAGGCCACTCGTAGATGCGGCCGAACCGTCGCGGGATACCGACCAACGTCCAGTCGTTTTACGGCCCGGTCTCGTTCCTTTGTCTGCTCGCGCTTGCCCAGAAGGCGCGCAGGTTTCATGTCACCTCGGCGCCTCTGCGGGGGCGGTCTCTGCGCCGGGGCTCGATGAGCACGGGAGTGCGTCGACGATGTCGATTCAGCAGGACGTCGCCTGCTCGGCCGTGCCGACGGCGAAGCCCCTCGTTTCGATCGTAATCGTCAGCTATAACGGTTTAGAAGTACTTCGACCGTGTTTGGAATCGCTCCGCGCGCTGACGTATCCCCGAGCCGATGTGGTTGTCGTTGACAACGGGTCCGACGACGGCACCGCAGACTTCGTCACGAGTAGCTTCCCTGCGGTCCAGTTCATCCGCCTCGCCGAGAACACGGGGTTTGCGCGGGGAAACAATATCGGCATCAAACACGCAACTGGAGAGTTTGTTTTCATACTTAATAATGATGCGGAAGTCTCCTCCGAAGTGATCGATGAGCTGATCAGATTCATGGAGGAACACCCCGATGTGGGCATGGTCTGTCCCAAGGTCGTCAAATATGACGAGCCGTCGCAAGTCGATAGTCTCGGACTGGCGACGTACCGGGACGGAATGCCCCGAGGACTAGGGCGTGGTGAATCCGCAGCGCTTCATCGTGGAGCGATCGAGATCCTGTTCCCAAGCGGTTGTGCATGCCTGTGCCGACGTGAGGTGTTGGAAGACGTCGGTCTCTTTGACGAGGATTTCTACTTACTGCTCGAGGACGCCGACCTGGGTTGGCGGGTTCGCATGGCCGGTTGGCGGTGTTTTTGCGTGCCCACCGCAGTCGTGCGTCATCGTTATTCTACGACGATCGGCCCGTACTCGATGATGAAGGCCTATTACGTCGAGCGGAATCGAATTTGGGTCGCGATCAAGAACTTCCCGTTACGACATCTCTGGAAGTGCCCCTATTACACCTTGGTGCGCTACGCCCATCAGGCTTGGGCCGTCGGCCGCGGCGAAGGCGCTTCGGCCTGTTTCTACAAGCGCTACGGTCCCTGGGTGCTCGCCTGGACAATGATGCGAGCATACATCGACGCCGCTCGGGGCCTGCCTACGATGCTTCGCAAGCGTCGTGAGTTAGCTCATGCCCGTACGGGATCGGCGAAGGAGATCGTGGATCTGTTCGACCGTTACGGGATGAGTGCCCGGCAATTGGCCCAGACGACGTGAACAGTGGCGGAGGTTCACATGACGGTCAAGCACGTGCGCAGAGCTTTCTCGCTGATCGATTTGCTGGTGGTCATTGCGATTATCGGTATTCTCATCGGCCTTCAACTCCCCGCCGTGTCACAGGCGCGCGAAGCGGCACGCCGGGCGCAATGCTTGAGCAACATGAAACAGGTCGGTATAGGTCTACTTCAGGACACCGATCGCGAGGGCCGATTTCCCGCCAGCGGGTACTTTAGCTCCTCCACGACCGAAATCTACCGGAACTGGGTCGTATCCATCCTGAGCGACATCGACCGGAACGACATCGGAAACGCGTGGACCCTCGACCAGCCGTACAATGATACGGCATCGTCGCAAAACGGCGCTCTGTCGCAAACCTCGATCGGCGTGCTCGTTTGTCCGAGCGACATTTCGGTCGTGCCCGGAAAGGGAAACCTCAGCTTCGTGGTCAACGGCGGCTTCGGTTGGACCCATCCCGTCGACTGCCCGATCAGCCCGCACTGGGTCGCTCCCGGCAAACCGACCAAGACCCCATTCGACTTCAATGGGGACGGCAAGACCTGTGGCAACACCAGTGATCCGGCGATCCTGGCACCGGACAAGGCTATGTACATGTGGACTGGCCTTTTCTTCGTGGAGAACTGGCCCTACGGGACGGGTACCGCGCGGCATCACACCCTGGCAGGTGTGACGGACGGTACCTCCTCGACGATTCTGGTGACCGAGAACGTGCGCGTCGGATACGACCCCATTTGGCAGACAGGCTGGTCCGATCCGTGGCCCCCTCGGCAGAGCTTTATGCTCACCGGTTATGTCTGCAAGAACTCAACCTGCTCCCCCGGTAACGTTGATTATTCCAAGGCCAACGACCACTCGAATCAGCCCCAGTCCTTCGAATCGATCAACGCCTCCCTCGACCAACCGGAAGGGGAAGCGCCCTGGCCCTCGTCGTATCACAACGGCGGCGTCAATATGTTTTTTTGCGATGGCCATGCTCAATTCGTCAAGCAAACGATTGCCGGCCCCGTCTATGCCGCACTGATCAGTCCCCAGGGGGCAAAGCTTAGTTCGAGCGCGTTGGTACAGCCGAACCCCGGGGGGGACTTCTAACTCCAATGGGTGACAACCGGCAACGCACAACAAAGTCTAAGGGCGACGCCTATGTACTCGACCCCTACGGCCTGCTCGGACTGAAGGCTGGTGAGTCCGACTCCACGAAGATCCGGCAGGCGATCTATCAAACCCGGCGCCGGTTGGAGGAGGATGCCTGGTATTCCAGCGGTGCGGATTCCCGCAAACTCCTCCTGGATCTCGAGCAGGCCGAAAAGATCCTTACCGACGCCAGCTTGAAGCGTGCTTTCGACCAGAAGCTGAACGCCGGTCGTTCTGAGCCCGAGCCTGATCTCGAACCGGACGTGGAGGCCGAGTCAGCGGAGACTGAAGCAGACGACGAGCCGACGCCGGGCCTCTTGCGCCGGACATTGGGGGAGCTCTCGCCCGTCGACCGCGGGAAACTCCTGATCGCCTGCGCCGGCATCATCGTGACGGCAATTCTCGTCATTCGTCCCTTTTTGGTGGGACCACCTAAGTTCCCAAAACCCCTGACTGCCCCTCCCGTCGTTACGGGGGCCGATCTCACTTCCCCTCGCATGGCCAAGGCCCCTAAAGAGCCATCCGTCCCGGGTTTGGAGATTGGCGTGCCCGTACGGGTTCCGGGTCTGGAAAAGATCGAGAAAGCGTCATCGCCGACACTCTCGGCGGATCTCAAGACGATGGTTTTTGTGGCTAAGGGGGAGCGCGGGGGCGACGACGAACTTTACATCACGACTCGGGACGATATTCGGCGGCCGTTCCGGAAGCCGGAGGCGTTGACGGTCTGCAACACGTCCGCAGACGAACAGGCACCGTCACTCTCCCGCGATGGCAACGAGTTGTTTTTCGTGCGCGACAAGCTGCCCTTCGTCACAACTCGCAACAAGACGGGAGAGCCATTCAAGGATCCAGTCCGTGTCCCGGTCCCGGGTGTCGAACCCGGCGAGGGGGACGGAATGGATTCCATCCAAATCTTTGCGGACGACACGTCCGTGGCGCTGCGAGTCTTTCGGCGCACGACCGAAAGCCGGCAGAACCAGCGCTACGTGGTCGGTGGCCGAAGCGCCCGAAGTTCACCGCTGGAGAGAGCCGACGAACTGACTCTCTGGCGACCCTGGGCCTTCAACGCTTTCTCGGCCGACATTCTCCGGAACTACGCTGCGACAAGCGAAGGCGTCATGCTGGCCAGCCGCCGAGGGCGCACTAACAAGTTCGGCATGCCCGGCCTGATTCAAACGCTCATGCCCGACAAGACCGGTGCGATCGACGGTCCGTTCTGGGTCGCACCCAAGGAGGACGTCCTTTACTACTCCAGCGTTGGCCCGGAACCTGCCGATCCGAAGAAGAGGAATACCAAGGCCCAGGCTCCTGACAAAAGCACGAATCCGGCCGCCCCTCGACATCTCTGGATGATTCGCTTTCGCTAAGAGGACCGGGTCATGCTCTCGTTGTTCCGCCGCGTCAATCCCTCGGACGTCGTCCTCGCGGCGGTCGTTGCGGCCTACCTTTGGCCCGTTTGGTCCGCCCACCATTTGGCCACGCAGGACGGTCCCAGTCATGTTTATAACGCACTCCTGTTGACCGAGCTATCCCACAAGTCGTCGCCCGTTGCGCGTGTGTTCGCCGTCCGCCTACAGCCCGTGCCCAACTGGGCCGGGCACGCTGTCCTGGCGACCATGATCGCGGCGGGGACCATGCCGGCGACCGCAGAAAAGGCCCTGCTGTCACTTTACCTTGTCGCGGTCGCCGTCGGCTGTCGCTACCTCCTCAAGGGCGTAGCACCGGGCCAGGAAGCGTGGTCGGCGCTCTCGGTACCGCTGGCATTCAACTTCACGCTCTACATGGGTTTTTATAATTTCTTAGTGGGCGTGCCATTGATTCTCTTCGACACGGGCTACGCCTGGAGAAACCGGGACCGCATGACGCTAACACGGGGTTTGGTGCTTTCTGTCCTCTACGTAGCAACGTACCTCGCCCATCTCGTGGCCTTTGGAATCGCGGCGGTTGTTCTCACGGTGGTGCTGATCCTCGGTTCGCGCAGGCGTCTGGCGGCGGTCGTTAAAGTTGGGTTGGTCCTCGCGCCGTCGCTCGCTTTGACGTGCTGGTACGTCGTGGCATCCGACCGTCAGTATTCCGGGAAGTCGTCGATGTGGCGCCTGGTTGCCGATTCGGACGACGGGCCGTTGAAACTGCTCAGCCGCGTTGCCGCCTCGATCTTCGCGCCGACACCGCAGTACGACTCGGATGTTGCGGTCGCCGCCGTGTCGATCCTGGGGTTGGCCGCGTTCGTCCTTGCAGCCGTCACCATTCGATCCGAGGGGAGAGCGAGCATCGTCGCGTTCCGACAAGCGAAGGGCCCATTCCTGGTGGCGGCCGCGGAACTTCTGTCCCTGGCGGTGCTCTTTCCCCAGAATTGGGGGCACCACGGAGGTTGGTTCACCGAACGGCTGGCGGTTGCCACCGGGCTCCTCGTCCTCGCATGCCTGCCCACGCCCCGTACCCGCCAGACGGTCAACTGCGCGCTGTTCCTATCAGCCGGACTCGCGCTCGTCGGACTGGCCGCCGTGGCCAATACGTTCGGCAAGGGAGACCAGCAGGTGAACCACTTGCTATCCAGCTTGCGCGAGCCACCGAATGGAGCGCGCATCTTGCCGCTCTTTTTGAGTTCTCCGCCACAGGATCGGATCCTGCTTCGTGAGCACCTCGTCGACCGTCTCTGCCTCCAGTCCGCCGTGGTCAACTGGGATAACTATGAGGCCCACGGTTTTTGTTTTCCCGTAAGGTTCAGGCCCCATCAACCCGTCCCGGACCTCGACCGCATCCGGAGGAGAGACTATTCCCAGTTCCGTGACGACATGAAACTCGTGGATTTGCTCTACCTGGGTCCCTATTGTCCTCCGGAGCTCTTGAGTCTTATCACCGAAGAATTTCCGCGCGTCCAAAGTTCCGGAGACATCACCGTCTACTCGCGCAAGACGGCGACGACGAGCAAAGGATCCACGAAGATATCAGCCTCGCCGACGAGCCGACCGACCGAAGTGCATCCGAAGGAGGCGCGCCGATGACCAGACGTGGTTGGCGTGCTTTCGTTCCTCTTGTTTTGCTCTTCGTCACAGTATTCAGCCTCTCCGGGTACGCCAACGCTCCTCGCTTGCTGGACAATAAACGCCTGCTCGGTTACGTTCCGCCGTTCCGAGCCGGCTGGGACTCCAACCTGGTCCAGCACCTCGGTGGTGAATACCTCTGCATCGCCCGGGCGATCGCGTCGGGACGCGGTTTTTCCGACCCGTTCGGGGTAGAGACAGGCCCCACGGCGTGGATGCCGCCGGTCTACCCTGTGCTTCTCGCCGCCCTGCTCAAAGTGTTCGGCGAGGTGCAGCCCGTCGTCTACTGTGTTGTCGTCCTTCAGAACCTGGCCTTGGTGTTTGGCGGTTGGGTCGTCCTGCGGTTCAGTCGCCGGACTGCGACGCGCCCGGGCGACGTGATGGCCGCTCTGGTGCTCTACTTACTGGCGCTTTGTTATGAGTTTAATTTATGCTTCCAATTTACACACGATCACTGGATTGTGACGCTGGTCTTAAGCGCCATGGTCGTTCTGGCCGATCGCATGAGTCTTCGGGCGCCCGGAAGTGCGGCGTCCATCGGCTGGGGAGTCTTCGGTGCACTTTCGGCGTTGACGAGTCCGGTCCTCGGATTCGTGTGGGCAATCCTTACGATCAATCAGTTCGCTTCCTTCCGGAAGATCCGACCATTTGGACTTTCGGTGCTATTGGCGGTGCTCATCGTCGCGCCATGGGTCGCGCGCAACTACTGGATGCTCGACCGGTTCATCCCGATCAAGTCAAACGCGTTTTACGAGCTCTACCAGTCGAACGATATGGAGGCGGACGGCCTTCTTCAGCGGAAGACCGCGACGACGCATCCGTTCGCAGGCGAGAACGAAGCGCGGAAGCGTTACCAGGAGATCGGCGAAGTCCGGTTTCTCGACGAGTTCCGAGAGAAATTCCTGCGCTCGTTGCGCCGTGATCCTCTCGCGTACGTGACGAAGGTGGGGAACCGTCTGCTCGCCGCGACGGTGCTCTATCACCCGTACAATCCGAATGAGCGGGACGTCAGCTATTGGGCCGGATGTTTGTTGCACCCCCTTCCCTTTTACGGTTTCTTGCTGCTACTTCTCAGAGGTGGATTTCGGCGGCACTCCTGCCAGCGTATTAGCATGATCGTTTACGTCTCGTACATGCTGCCTTATGTGCTCGTCGCATATTACGAGCGCTATCAATTTCCCTTGTTGCCCGTCAGGGTGCTGTTTTGCTACTGGGGCTGGCAAACGGTTCGCGCGTTCTTCACAGAGCCGGCTGGAACCGATGCGGAGCTTTCTCCTGGAGTGGAAACACAACTGAAATAGTTCGCCATGCCTGCGGTTGGAAAGTTGAACCCGCGTTTGGAGGTCGGTAAACTTTGCGAAACATGTAATGCCTCAGATAAGTCATGGGGAGGGCGCCGGCAACGAGCGTCGACGGATCCCACGGGCGACACCTGCATGTGGGACGGTATCGTTGCTGCATTCAAACGCCCTTACGACAGCGTCGCTAAGAGCAGGTGTGGCGCTCTCCGCACTCACGCGTTGCCTGCCGATCGCAGCAAGCCACCGGAATTTTCCGAAAGAATCTTCATATAAAGATAATATGAGTTTCGCCCAGTGACCGCTCCGCTGTAGGACATCGCCCGATGAAGTGGCTTGCAAAGCAGCAGAATTTCTTGATAGTCCTCGTGGCAATAGACCTTCTGGCGCTCGTTCTCAGGCTCCCGCATCTCACGGGCCGCAGCCTGTGGTATGACGAGGCGTCTTCGTGGCAGACGGCCAGATTCGACCTTCGTGACTTCATCACCAGTGTTCGCTTGAACGTCCATCTCCCCCTCTACTACATCTTGCTGAAGGCGTGGATGGCGGTCTGTGGCGAATCCGTTGCGGCAATTCGCGGATTCTCTGTCACGCTGGGAGTGCTGACCGTTCACGTGACGGCGCTATTCGGTCGTGAACTCTATCTCGCGTCGGCAGTTGCGAAAACATGGTCTCCGGACGATCAGTCGTTGGAACATAACGCAAGGGCTTTCGGGCTCGTAACTGCCGCCCTGCTTGCGGTGAGCGCCTACCAGGTGTACGCCTCCATCGAGGCCCGAATGTATGCGCTTGGAACCGTTGCGGCTGTCTCGAGTGCCTGGCTACTGCTCCGAGCCCTTCGCCGGTGGGACGAACGGCGCCTGTGGTGGGCCTACGGGGCAGCCTGCCTCGTACTGATCTATTCCCATCATTATGCACTCTTCACGATCGCAGCGCAGTTTATGTTCTTGGGTATTTATTTTGTCGTGCTCCTGATTCGGAAGAGACGAGACGAGTTGAAATCCCTGGTGTTGCCCGCCTGCGCGGTCGCGGCCGTTCTGGCGGCAGTCTACCTCCCTGGGGCGGTCATCCTTCGGACCCAGGTCGGGCGGGTACGCCAGGACTACTGGATCCAGTCGCTGACATGGGATACGGTCGAGAGCACGTTCGCGAACTTCGTCGTGCCCGGAATCGATGACGAGTACGTTCCGAACGGGATATGGGTCGCGAGCCTCGTGCTCACGTCGGCGACGTTCGTATTGCTCGGCGAGCGGCGGGGCGACGTCTTTGTCGTTGCATCTGCCGGCCTTCCCATGGTGTTCGCTGCGCTGGCTTCACTTCTCACCCCAATCTGGGTGCCGCGCTATTTCCGTTTCGTCCAGCCGTTCGTCGTCGCCACGGTCGCACTCGCCGCCTGGCGCTTGCCTCGGGGGCGTGCGCTTGTACTCGGGGTTGTGTTTGCGACCCTGCTCGGCGCGAACTACTTCTTCTGGCGATCGCTCGATCTTGGCAACGGAGGTGGCATGCGCCAGGCCATGAACCAAATCCTCGCCAAGCGGCGCAACGACGAGATGATCGTGTCTCTTGACCTGGTTCAGTATTTCCCGGCAAAATACTACGCTGGTCGTACCGCGAAAGTGCGGCTCCTTGACCCCAGACCCAATCCCTTCTGGGGTGGGCATCTCGTCCGACCCGCCGACCAAACCACGCGCGACGAGATCGTGAAAGAACTGGCGCGCGGAGTCTGGATCATCGGCGACCACGACACGCCAGCCGTTCCGCCACGCCTCCCGAGCTCGGCTGTGATCACCGACTCGTGGGAATTTCATTTCTATCACCCACTTCATCACACGATCACTGTCAGACGTTATGAGGATCAGCACGCTGCATCATCGCGCGCGGAACAACGATGACGTGAGACGCGCGGTGGGCATTCGTCTCATGGGAGATTTATATGAACGGCAGATGGAAATGGGCCCTCATTGTGAATGTTGGGCTGTCGCTGTCCACGGCGTTCGGGGCCGAGATTCAAGCGGAATTGAAGGGGGGCAACGTCGACGATGGGCAGTGGAACCATGTCGGCCGGGATTATGCGAAGCTGACGAAGGGAGTGCCCGAGGGGCTGGTGGTCGAGTTCACTGAAGAGGATCAAGAGCCGGAAGCGACAGGGATCTCCCTTCGTTCCGCCGTGCGCGGCAATTTCGAAGTCCTTGCCGAATACGAGATCCTCGGACTCACTCCCCCCTCGGACGGGCATGGCAGCGGAGTCGGGCTCACGATCGAGTCGGAGTACCCCCGGAAGATCGGGCTGACGCTCCAGCGATTTGACATCCCGGACGTTGGTCCCACGTTCACGTCGACGAGGATCACGACATCCGACGATGGCAAGCGCCAGTTCAATCCCAAGCGTGTCAAAACGGATGCGACGTCCGGCAAGCTCCGTATCAAGCGCGAAGGGACGAAGGTGCGTGCGTACTTTACTGACGGCAAGGGCGACTTTCAGGAGTTGAGGGAGGTTGATTTCGGCGACGGGGATTTGACGCAGGTTCGCTTCGTCGCCGATAACGGCCGCACGAACTATCCGTTGAAAGTCCTGTTGAAGAATCTCACCGTCAATGCGGACGACTTTCCGAGCGCGGCCGCGTCAGGCTCTTTCGGGTCCGGATTGCGTCGCATTCTGCTGATCGTCGTTGTGATCGTCATTCCTACGGTCCTCTTCGTTCTGGTACGCCGAGGAAGCAAACCCGGGGCGTCGCCAGCGCCCGTGGACAAACCCGCATGAGAGCGACCAAGGGGCAACGGTGGCACGCGCGCGTTGTTGTTTGCTCGCAGTGGCTGTTCGCCCTGTGGGTAGGCACGGCGTGCGCGCGCGAGGTTGACGCGGCGAACTTCCACTGGAACTTTGAGGACGGCCAGGCCGCCGCGCGTTTCCTGGAGCCGGTCGGTGGCGTCGAAGGCCACATTGAGCGATCATCGCGAGGGTTGGTGGTCACGATACCGAAGGGCCTGGGCCACCCCGATCCGATGGGGTTCATCCTGGGCTTTGGTCTTCACGGCGATTTCGAGGTCACGGCCGACTACGAGATCCTGGGGGGCGACCAACCACTCGAGGGCCACGGTTCGGGCGTCGGCTTGCTGGCGCGCGGATCACGCTCCGCTCGCGAGACAATCACCATGGAGCGTTTTCGCCTGCCGAAAGGAGGCGAGAAGTTTCACTCGACACTGATTACCACGCTGCCGGATGGGCAGCGACGGTATCGCGTCGAAGAGAACGCCTCCCTCGATCGCTCGGGACGGGTCAAATTGGTCCGGCACGGAGGGCATGTATCCGCACAGTATTCCGACGGATCCGGCCCGTTACGCACCCTCCGCGACGTGAACTTCACAACGGACGATCTTTGGGAGATCCGGTTTGCGGCCGATTCCGGACGTTCGGACGCTGCCCTCCAGGTGCTCCTGAAGCAGATCTCCGTTCAGGCCGACTCGTTTCTGGAGCGCCCCGGTGTTGCTCCCCAGGTACCATCCGGACGACTATGGGCGGTCGCCGCGTTGGTGTACGGAGGAATTAGCCTCGCCGTGGTCGCAATTGCTCTCTCGCGCAAGCGCTCACCGATGACCCGGCCGGAACGCGGACAAGCCGACGCGGTGTCGCTCGAGAGGCTCCGAGCGGTGCCCGGTGTTCGATCCACCATACTTGCCGCCGCGCTATGCGTCTTGATCGTCTCGGTGTTCAATCATACTTTCGCCGCGCGCAGCAATGAGCCTCACATTGACGAACGGGACTGGTCAGCTCGGGCTTACTTCTACCGGCTGGCGTTCATCAACCATGACCTGTCCCACACCCTCTGGACGGACTTCGACGGCAGAGACCAACCTCACGTGACCGATTTCCTGGTCGGCGCAGTCTTGCACATCTGCGGAAAGCCGGTCCCTCCCGTTCCGAGCCATACGACTCCCTGGAGTCACGACCCGGTTCCTTCGGCCGAGCTCCTCAAGATCGTGCGCATTCCCGGCACGATTCTGGGGTCGCTCGTCGCAGTCGTCATTTTCGCTATCGGGACGATCGTGACGAACCGGGTCGTCGTCGGCCTTGTTGCCGGGCTCGTCTATGCGTGCCACCCGCTTGCCCTCGACTGCCAGCCCATGGCAATGTCCGACGCTCCACTCATGTTCTTCAGCACATTATCGATCCTTATGGCGATCCTCGCGGTCCCGGGTTCTACAACAACCGACGGCGAAACGATTTCGCGCCAACCCTGGGCCGCGATCGTCTTCGCGGCTCTATTCGCGGGTCTCGCTCTCGGCGCGAAGTTGACGGGCCTCTTCACGGGTTTGGTCGTCGTTCTTATTCTCGCGCTGCTCCAGAGAAAGTGGACTTGTTTTCTGATTTTTGTTTCGCTCGCCCTATTCTGGTCGGTCGCGGTGAATCCGACGCTGTATACGGACCCTGTCGGAGAGTTCCTCGCGATGATCAGGCAGCGATCCGCCGTCGCCGAGAGCCAAGCATCACGTCTCACGCAGTACCAAATCAACGGCCTCGAGACCCGGCTTTTTACGGTCTACGAGTTTCTCTCGGGGGCAGGCACCCATCGGCCAATTTCCTGGCCGATCACGGGCCTGGCCTGCGCTGGAGTGGCCGCAGTCGCCGCGCAAGCGCTGGGCTCTCCGCTTGGTAAACGTCTTGACCGGAGATACGCGGCCCTGTTGATCTGGTCCGCCGTCCTGATGGGCACCCTCGCACCATCGCTTCCGCTGAGGTGGGAGCGCTATTACTTACCCTTCTTGCCATGCTGGAGTTTATTCGTCGGCGTCGGCGGGTGGGTTCTCTGGGTAGGCGCGCGTAAGGCCTGGGAGCGCACGTCGGACTTCGCTGCCGGATCCCCAGCCAAAAAAGCTTGCTGGTTGGCGATTGCCGTCGCCGTCCCCGTTGCCTTGCTGGCTGTCGACCCAATCGAAAGGTCGTTCCATAGGTCGATCGGCCTGGGAAAGGATTTCGCCGCACTCCAGGCTGGGATCAGGGCCATCGCGGCCGGGTGGGGAGGGTCGTCGTACGACCCGGCCACATTAGCGGCTTTTGACCGCGCGACTCGAGGACGGGAGCATCAGCACGCGCGCGCCTATCGGCTGACGCCTCCACCCTGTCCTCCCGCATTCCTACTCACCGTTGCACCGTTCGCAGCGCTCGAACCAAGCATCGGCTTCTTGACCTGGGTCGCGGCCTGCGTTGCCGTTGTCCTGGCACTCGCACAACGGCCGATGCGCCCAATCGGAGAAGCCGCCTGGCCGATTGCGGGTCTGTCTCTCCTCTTCTTGCCGCTCGGCGTGATGCTTGGGGTCGGGTCGATCACCGTCCTCGCCATCGTGGGTTTCTATTTCACCCAGCGCAGTTTCGCGCGCGGCGCTGAAGGGTGGGCGGGCCTCTGGGCCGGACTGCTCTGGGTCAGGCCAGAATTTGGGGCTGCACTCAGCCTGGTGTTCCTCTGGCGAAGGCGCTGGCGAGCCGCGTTCGGAATGGCGATCGCTTGTCTCTTGATCGGCCTGGCCAGCCTAGCGACGGCCGGAACGTCTGGATCGCGCGCTTTCCTGTCGAGCTTGCGACCGTTTTGCGGATCGGGAGCCCTCTCCACGGACGCGGATCGGGAAACACTCGTTAATGCTCATGCCTTTGTGCGACGGTGGTTGCCCGAATCAATCGTCGCGCGCTGGGAGTCGGTTTCATGGTACCTGGTACCGGCGATCGGTGTTGGCGCTATCGCCCTGGTTTGGCGCGGTCCCTGGCGCCCGTCGACGGATTGGTTCTCCACGCGGCTCCTGGCAACGGCGAGCATTGCGGTGCTCGCGGCAAGTCGAGGTGACCTGGCGATGGCCGCGGTTCTTTTGGCGCCGGGCATTCACCTCGTCGCAATTGGCCGAGCATCACCGACTCTTGGCGCCTTGCTCCTCCTTGGGTTCCTGGGGCCGCTCGTCTGCCTCCAGGTAGGCGGATGGACGTTGGGTGACTCGCAAGCGTTCACGATCTGGATGGTGGCGATTGTGGTTGTGACGATCAAACACGTCCCGTCCGGCGAACCGGGGACTTGCCCGGTTGTGGCGTGATGATCGAGAGCGGGCGCCGTCATCGGGTTTAGCAAAAGAGTCGAACGCGATTCGAAATCCTGAATGGGACGAGCATGATTAGAAGCTATTAGATTACAATAAAATCATTTAAGAGAGGGCGCCGTACACTTGCGGTCGGCGTGTCTCTCCCGGCGTATAGACGACCCGAAAGGCCGGGTGCTTCGCCAAAGTGAAGATCGCACCGAACGCCGCGAGAAACGTGATCGACGACGGGACGAGAAGCACACCATTCGCATTCAGGACGGCGTCGCGATGAACAGGGACATAGACGAGAATAAGCGGCAAGGACATGAAGGCGCTTCGGGTGTCGACGCGCCGGCGGATCGGCTCGCTACGGCGCCGTCGGGGAGCGGGCGCGGCGATCTGGTCTGGTTGATCGCGCTGCTCGTCGTCTATCTGGAGCCCATCTGGGTCTTCCCCTTTTTGCCGACGCAGGACGGCCCATCGCACGTGGCCAATGCCGCCATTTTGCTCAACTACGGGCGGCCTGGAAGCCGGTACGCCGAGTTTTACGAACTCCGGCGCGAGCCCATTCCGAACTGGACATCGCATATTGTGCTGGCCGGACTTTTGCTCGTCGTGCCGCCTCTGATTGCTGAACGGTTACTGGTGTCGGCGCTCGTCGTCGCGTTTGTGGCTGGCTTCCGCTATTACCTGGGAGCGTTTGGCCCGGGAGTTCGGCGCCTCTGGCCGCTTGGGTTGTTGCTGGTCTACAACCGTTCCCTGCTGATGGGTTTTTACAACTTCTACCTGGCGACGGCGCTTTTCTGGATCATCCTCGGTTACACGATCCGCCGCCGGGACGCGATCGGTCGCCGGGAATGCCTGTGCCTCTGTGGTCTATTCTTAATCCAATATTTCTCTCATCTGGTCGGCCTCCTCCTCTCAGTCCCCGCGGCCGCGTGGTTTCTGCTCTGGGCGCCGGGGAAGGGCCGCGCGCGCAAGCTCGGTTGGCTGACTCTGGCAGCTCTTCCCAGCCTCTGTCTCACCGCGTATTACCTCCTTTCCTCGGGCTTTTTTGGTCCCAAGGGTGCGCTTTGGGTGAACTCCGCGCGGCCTCTGCTCAACGACTGGAACAACATCGTCGAGTTAATACTTTGGGAACTGACTGCCTTGAACGAGAACTTATTCGGCGCTTATGAGATATCCTGGCTACCGATCGGAATCCTGTCCGCTTTTTTCATCGAGGTTGTACTCGTGGCGAGCTGGCTTGCAAAACCAAATCCAGGCGACGTCGAGTACCGGCCCTTGCGCCGGGCGGCTCTGGCGATCGCGCTCGCCTTCGCCGCAGTGTACCTCGTTGCGCCGGAACACCTGGGAGAGCATGGCGGCTATTTGCGAACGAGGCTGGTACCCTTCGTGATCATGGCCTTTGCCCCCTGCGTCCGGCTTCCATCGTCCCGATTCGGCCTCGCGAGCATCAAAGTCGGTATGTCCGCGCTGCTCGCGATCAACCTGGTGTCCGTCTGCCTCTTCTTTGATGCCGCGGGCCGCGACCTCGTGGAATTCACCGGTGCGTTGAATTCGCCCGAGCTCGAAGGAAACCTCACGATGGCTTCGGCCCGGGGTCGCGACCCCAAGATCCCAGTCGATTATCTTCATCACGCGTTAGAGTTCTACTGCATCCGCGGTGGAAACATCAGCTTGCAGAATTACGAAGCCGGCACCAAACACTTCCCAGTGATCTACCGCCCCGAATTTACACGGTCGTTGAACGGCCTGACGGAAGACCACTGGCGCGCGGCCGACGTCATCCTCACTTGGGGCAGTACGAACGATCCGTCAACGAGTCTTAAGGGCAACTATCAGGAGGTCTTTCACCAGGGACGTCTACGAGTCATGCGCCGGTCTGCCGCAAACACTCCCGATGATCAAATGATCCGGGGGAAGCCGGAATGATTGGCTTACGTCGCTGGCCACAAAAGATGCTGCTCGTCACCGCATCGGCCGCGTTGGGGATCGCTTACACCTTCCGACCGCTCTATGCGTCGAACCAGAACCACAAGTTCCTGATAGGGCTGGCGAAGGTGGGGTTCGGTTCGATCGATCGTGACTGGCTGATCGGCACAGCCGACCCGATACCTGCGTTCAGTTTCCTCGTTGAGACCACGTATCGCGCGCTGGGCGAATGGCCGTTCTACCTCGAATTCCTGTTGCTGATGATCCCGTACCTCGCCGGTCTCCTTGCGCTGTTCGAGGTCGTGGGCGGCGATCGCGCGGGCGCAAACGCTCGATGGACGTTCGTGACCGCCGTAATCGTCGTTCACTCCGCCCTGCTTGGCGACCTCACGTCCGCCTTTTTCCGTTTCGACCTTCGCGACGCGCTCACGGACGGTTTAGCCTACCAATCCATCCTCGACCACTACCTCCAACCGAGCCTCTTCGGAGTCTTTCTGGTTCTCTCGGTAGCGCGTTTCGCACAGAACAAGCCGTGGCAGGCCATGGCCTTCGCGGCCATTCCGCCAGCCGTTCACTTTACTTACTTCATCATGGCGTCCGTGCTGGCTTCGACTTATCTGGTCCTCCTCATCAAGGACGACCGGAGAGTCTCCCGGCGCGTCGTCGCTCTGTCCCTGTTGTATGGGCTGGCGATCGCACCCACGTTGCTGTATACCCTCCGGACATTCGGTCCGTCATCGCCGGACATGTTTCAGCGTGCCCAGCACATTCTCGCGGTGGAACGGATCCCCCACCACTGCGTCGCGTCGCGCTGGTTCGATGAAGTGGCCCTGTTCCGGCTGGCGTGGGTCCTCCTTGCCCTCGGCTTTGTTTGGGGAACTCGACTGTTCACGGTCCTTACAGTCAGTCTCCTTGTATCCGCCTCGCTGTCGACGGTGCAAATCGTCTCGGGAAGCGACTCGTTGGCCCTCCTGTTTCCCTGGCGCGCCTCGACGCTCCTCGTCCCGGTAGCGACGGCCATCATCCTCAGTCGACTCATCTTGACCTTGTCCGAAGTGAGCCGCGGACCTGGCACGGCCTGGCTGCTGCTGGCCCACGTGGTTCGGGGATTGCTGCTCGTTCTCGTGACGTTCTATGGCGCGGACTTGATCTACAAGCGGTTTCAGAACGACTCGTCGGTCGAATTTCGAGAACTGACGCGCTACGTTTGCAGCCAACGCTCGACCATTCAGACGTTCGTCGTACCGATCGAGCGTGGTCATGGAGAGATCGAGAACTTCCGGACGAGGACTCGAGTCCCCGTCTACGTGGATTTCAAGTCGCATCCGTACAAGGACTCCGAAGTTCTCGAATGGTCACGCAGAGTCGCATTTTGCGATTCGCTCTACCGCGAGCTTCGGCACAGCGGACAGATTAGTCCCCAAGCTGGTGACGAACTCAGAAGGATGAAGGTCACCCACCTCCTGTGGCAGGGCGCCGTACCCCCCTATCTGAGCGACGAGGCGATTCTTTATCGCAACCAGCGTTTTGCGGTAGTGGACCTCGAAAAGCTGCTTCCCAACCGGGAGGAAGTGCGATGAAAGCGGATGCCGCTCGCACTTCGCGTCAGAGCCTGACACGAGAGTCGGTGGTTCTCGTTGTCGTGGTCTGCGCCGCGTCGCTCGCCTCCAATTTGCCGAGGCTCCTCGGGGTCCCCGCGCTCAATGCGTGGCTCCCCCCTTTTCGAGCGAACTACGACGGCAACATGGTCGATCACCTGGGCGGGGAATACCGCCATATCGCCGTGTCGCTCGCCTCCGGCAGAGGTTATGCCGACCCGTTTGGCGAGCACACGGGCCCGACCGCGTGGATGCCCCCCATCCTTCCTCTCCTCCAGGCCGCGCTGATCTCCGCGCTCGGCGCGATCAAGGCGGCCGCCGTGTGCGTCGTCCTGCTCCAGAATCTCGCGCTGATCGTGACCGGGTGGGTCGTCATGGACGCGGCCCGGCGCACCACCACGCGCGCGAACGGACCGGCCGTCGCTTTAGGGATCTACGTCGCGGGAATGATCTATCATTTCCACAGTTGCTTCCAGAGGACACACGATTCCTGGTTGATACTGCTCAGTCTCAGCATGATGTTTTTTGCCGTCTGCCGCCTCTGGGGTCGTGCACTGTCGTTCAGCGAATCGCTTCTGTGGGGGGCGTTCGGCGGATTCGCGGCGCTGACTGGACCGGTGCTGGCGTTTGTCTGGGGCGTCGTCACACTGGCCTGTGCTCCAACCTGGAGGACGAGAGCGCTCGCCCGCGCTTTTCTGATCGCCGCGCTCATCGTCTCGCCATGGATCGCCCGCAACGCCGTCACGTTCCACCGCTTCATTCCGATCAAGTCAAACCTGTATTTCGAACTCTATCAGTCGAATGTCCTCGAACCGGATGGCATTCTCCGCGATGTCACGTTCCGTTCGAAACATCCATACAAGATCAATGGTCCGGAACGTCGCGCGTACCAGGAAAAAGGAGAAATGCTCTACCTGGACGGATACAGAACTCGCTTTCTCGACTACTTGCGGCATCAGCCCGTCGACTATCTCTCCAAGGTGGGTAATCGTTTCCTGGCCGCAACACTCATCTACTACCCGCACAGCGATTTGGAACGAGGAATCACGCTCTTTATCAGTTACATCGTTCATCCGTTCCCCTTCTATGGGCTTATATTGTTGCTTTACCTCGAAGGCCAACGACTTGATCGGCAGAAGCTGTTGGCGATCATCATCTACACGAGCTATCTGGTCCCCTACGTTCTGGTCGCGTATTACGAGCGTTATGGATTTCCGCTCCTGGGGATGAAGTGCCTCTTTTGTTACTGGGGCTGGAACGCGGCGTGCGAGCGTCTCGCGTTCAGGAAGCGCGGGGCGGTCACACCGGTATGAAATTCAATGTATTGGTATTCAAACGATTTTCTGCACATTAACATATGAAAACTCCAGCGTTTTTTGTGATGTCGTGCCTTCTCGTTGCCGCTTCGCGAGGGTCGGTCGGTGACGAGATTCATCAGGTTCTCGATGCGGGGCCAATCGACGGCGATCAGTGGAACGTGGTCAGCGAGCCCAAAGGCCAGGGCGGCGATGGGCCTTCGAAGGGTGGGGGCAAGGCAGGCAAGTCGGATCGGGAGAAGCGACCCATCGAAATCATGCTCAGGCCGCGCATTCGGGGCGATTTCGAGATCACGGTCTCGTATGAGCAGGGTTCGACCCGCCCTTCGCCCCAGGGACCCCCGCCGGGGTCGCATTTGCGGATCGATGTCGACTCGCCGAACGGGGACATTGTCACCATCGAGCGGCACGTCCTGCTTGACGGGAAACACGAGTTCGCCTCCGATTGGATCCGTCCCGATGCGACGGGCGAGCTCCGACATCGCGTAAAACGGGCACCGGCACGTTTGGGATCAGGGCAGTTTCGACTGGCAAGGAACGGTGACACTGTGCAGGCGTCGTTCCACGAAGGGGACGGACGTTTCCGGACTCTGGGCGAGGTGAATCTCGGACCCGACGACGTGCGCCAGGTCCGTTTGACCTTCGGCGCCGAGCGGTCGCCGAAAAAGCCGGGTGTTGTGACCAAGAGCGTGACGGTCCGCGCCAATACCCTGATTCCGCGAGGGCCTCGTCATCTGATCGCAGGGATGCGCCCGGCGGCATGGAGCCGGGTGGCGATCGTGCTGCTCATTCAGTTCACGATTATCGTCATCTTCATACTCGGACGAGATCGATTTTCGGTTCAACGGAGATCCGTACATTAAGCCGGTCGTACCTGAGACAGCCACGGACGGTTCGATTTCGCGGCCTCGAGTCCGGAATTCGCGGATCGCCGTCGTCGTTCTTCTGATAACGCACGCAGCGCTCGTGGGTTATCAGGGGTGGCGATACAGTCCGACGATCGACGAGCCGGCACATCTCGCGGCGGGACTCGCGCATTGGACGACCGGTGATTTTACGCTTTACCGCGTGAATCCGCCGCTTATCCGCATGCTGGCGAGCGCACCATTGTTTCTTGGGGGATGGCACTGGTCCTGGGTAAGCCCTCAAAACGGCGCGGATTCACGGCCTGAGTTCGCTTCCGGCACTGCGTTTTGCTGGGAGTCGGGCTCGAAGATCTTCTGGTATGTCACTCTGGCTCGCTGGGCGTGCCTCCCCATCACAGTGTTGGGTGGGCTGATCTGTTACCGATGGGCCCTCGAGCTCTACGGACCGCGCCCCGGTCTATTCGCTCTGGCCCTCTGGTGCTTTTGCCCGAACATTCTCGGTAACTCCACGCTGATCACTTCGGACTCGGGCGCAGCGGCTTTCGGTGTCGGCGCGAGTTACGTGTTTTGGCGCTGGCTTCAAGGGCCTTCGTGGCGGCGTGCCGCTCTGGCCGGATTCGCCCTGGGGCTCGCCGATCTTGCGAAAACCACATGGATCGTCTTGTTTGGACTTTGGCCGCTCCTGGCGCTGCTCTCTTTGGTACGCGACCGGCTTCGTCAAGGACATCACGATCCAGGCCGCACGCCCGCGCGCGCGCTGTTTCGGGATGACCGGATCGTGCAACTACCGCTCATTCTCGTTTTGGGAATCTACGTGGTGAACCTGGGTTACGGCTTCGGAGGATCGTTCCGGAAGGTCGGCGATTATCGGTTCACGAGCTCGATGCTTCGCGGGGCGGAAGGCTCACGTCACCCAGCGAATCGATTCGCTGACTCCTGGTTGGCCCTGCTTCCGGTGCCGGTACCGGCCGATTTTCTGCTCGGCATCGATCAGCAATGGCATGAATTCGAGAAGCCGCAGTTGTGCTATCTGGCCGGCGAGTTGAAGTACGGAGGGTGGTGGTACTACTACCTTTACGCCTTGTCAGTGAAAGTGCCCACAGGAACGCTATGTCTCGGCGCTCTGGCGTGCGCGGGGGTGGTTGCGTCGGTAACTCGTCGCGCCATTGCACGTCTGTCCGGGCACCGAGGGTCTCAAAAGCGCCGGGAGCCACAGAATCGAGTCGGCAACACGTCTGCGGATTCCTTCGACGAGTTCGTCGTGCTCGCTCCGGCCCTGGTCGTGCTCACTCTCGTCAGCTCGAAGACAGGGATCAACACGGGCGTGCGCTACGTGCTGCCAGCCTTCCCTTTTTTGTACGTCTGGCTGAGCCGTTTGCTTCGCACTGGGACTGACGGCGCCGATTGCGGGCATAAATCGCCGACCTTCGGATGTGATCCGGCCGGAGCAGTAATCCGACGCACGCGGTGCGTTGTGTCCAGGGTATCGGCCTTGCTCTTGGTGTGGTCTTCAGCGAGTGCGCTCTGTGTCTACCCCCACTGCCTGTCTTACTTCAACGAGCTCTCGGGCGGACCGGAAAATGGCCCGAGACACCTTCTTGATTCGAATATCGACTGGGGCCAGGATCTGTTGGAACTGAAGCGCTGGTATGACGAGCATTCCGAAGCACGTCCGTTCCACCTTGCCTACTTCGGGCCCATCGATCCTCGGACGGCCGCCATCGAGTTCGCGCCGGTGCCGCGCGCGTTTGCGCCGACATCGTCTCGATCGAGCGCGTCGGGTGAGCCCGATTCCTCAGCAGGGTGGCACGCAGTGAGTGTGAATGGGATCTATGGCTATCGCCTCAATGGACCCGAGGGAAAAAGTTACACCTGGCTCCAGACGTTTCGACCGGTGGCGAGAGCGGGTTACTCAATCTTGATTTATCACGTCACCAAAGACGACGCCCACCACGGTCTTCAACTAAATGACTAATTTTATAAATAATGGATTTATTATATATTCCACTTATTGACTCCTAAGTTACCTGAAATGCGACTCGGTCGCTACGTTTCACCAAGGAGGTATATCGACGAGCACAGAATACCGAGAAAGCGTCCGTACGCCCGCTCAAAGAATACGACCCTGCCCTGGCCAAATGTTTCGCCATCTCTGATCACTGGCAATGAACGGAGATCGTCGCGATGACGTGCCACCGCTGGTGGGAGTCGCACATTCCCACCAAGCGCCATGCCGGCCGGACATGGCGTGAGCTGTAGGAGAGGACCAACTGGCTCAAACCGATCACTGACAATCAGATACTCGACTCGCTGATGGTTGCGCACTCCGCCAGGAAAAGAGCTCACCGCTTCGCAGCAAAATCCTGCGGCAGACTCCGCCGGCGAGCGCCGCGAGGTCTTATAATGGCAGGATGGTAGGTCTACAGCTTGATTTTGGTGATGTGGCGCGATGATCCTGGCGGGCCGGCTTGCGCAGCGTGCCAAGGAGGTTGGGGCGAGACGAGCGAAGTGATGTCCTTTCGCGCTCTCACCCGTGTCTCGTCTTTGATCCGCTTCACTGGCCGCACTAGGCAGAAGACGCGGTAAAGGCCGGTTTAATTCGTCTGCGCTCGTCCATAAAAACTGCGGGGCACGCCATCGGGTGGATTTCATTGCGGAAGGAAACATAGAGACGGGGCTCAACTCAAGCGTATCAGAAAGGCCGGAGAACCCGCCCTCACCACACTTGAAGCCGCAATCGGGAGAACTGGACCCGGCTTTCCCAAAAAAAAAATAGCCACTTGCGTTCTGGCGTTGGGCATGCTTTAATCCCCCTCAAGATCAAGGAAACCCTTGACGAAGTTGCTCAACTGGACTCGTCGCATGCATGGTGTATCGCGTCCAGTTCAAACGCCTGGGTAGCTTTTGTGCCTCACTTCTCGCATTGATCTTAAACGATCGCAGATTCTCCTTCTTGAGGGTAATTCCTAACTTAGCGACCCCTGGTGTCGACGATGATCGTCTGATTCATGGGTCCATGGGTCCACGGGCCATCGAGATGTCCAGAATGAGTTTAGGAATGTCGTTTCTCAAAGTTTGAAGCCGATGTGGCGTACGCGCGAAGTAAGCGATTGATGCCTCTGACGGGCTTGAGTGTTTGCTGGCTGGGAAGGCGCTTGGTTCAGTGCTGCCCCCCCCTTGGTGGATGGAGACACTTTGATCTTGGGGAGGAGTAGCGCATTCCCTGCTGCCGACACTCCTGGAGAAGAAAACTGCAAGGTCTCACGTTGATCTTTTGAGTGTTTGTGCGAACTGGTGAAGGCTAAGGCTGGATGTAATCTCCGCGTGCGGAGAATGCGAGCTGAGTACGCGCATTATCTCTCAATGACATATTAGTGACGTTTTGATAGTATTATGCGTGTTTACGTTTTCGCGATATCGGTTGACTCTTCTTCGTCGTGTCTTTGTCATCCTCGGCAGACAATGAGTCTGTGCCATTCAGGAAGGCTCCCATGGGTTGTCGGCACTTCATTGCGTTCTACTTGCTCCTGGTGATGACGGGGAGCGCCAGGGCGGAGCGGGACTCTGCCGGCGCTGGTCCCCAGGCCTTGAGCAAGGAAGCGGCGGACGTCCTAGCGAGGGCTTCGACGGTCGCACACGTGCAGTCGGTCTTCGCGACGCACCCCACGGCCGTTGTGACTGAGGCGAGAGTGAAATACGCCGAAGCGATCGTCGCCTTCAGCGAGGCGGTGCACCGTCACTGGGCGGATCTGGCTTCACAGGGAAGTCGACCAGCCAATTCGAACGTAGCGGCGGACGGATGGCGCGTTCCAGCAGAGCAGGCCGAGGCTCGCTACGCCGCGAGGAACGCAACCTTATCGGACGTGCGCGACGCCTGGTTGGAGCTGGCAAACCGATACAAGGATCGAACCGCTGGTCAAGAGGCGCTCTACCAAGCTTCCATACCTCAGAAGCGATTGCATGACAGCGAAAAGACTGCGGCGACGAGCCCCGAAGGCTTGTACCAGAAAATCCTCTCCGCCCCGGGGCCTTTGACGTCGTGGAAGCTCTTGGCCGCCGAGCGGTTGACCCGTCTCTCGGCCACTCCGGATGAGACGTACGCCAAGCTTAAGGCCCATCTGGAACGACTTCTCGACCTCCAGCGTGATGAGAGCAAACTGGCCGCGGAAGTTCTGCGGCCGGGGGACGGCGAGACCGAGTTCGAGTTCTCGAAGCGCGTCGTTGACGTGCTCGACACGATCGCGAAGTCGGAGTATGCCTTGAAAAAGAGCCTCGTTGCGGATGCGAGCCACACCAGCCGCGGCAGCGAGGAGATCGCTCAGTTGCGTCGCCAATTCGGGGACGACCCCGATGTTTTTTATGGACGCGCCGCTCGAAGCAACGTTCGCGGACTGAGTGGAGGGCGCGTCGCTTTGGTGGGCCTCAATCTGGCTGCTGTTCTCGGGCTTTTGGGCTGGTATGCCCGAAGGCGGATGGTCAGAACGTTCGGTATCAGTCACCCAAGCACCTCGGAAGGAGACCTCTCATGATGAAGGCTTTTGCCGCGCTCGCAGTCCTGACGCTTGTCGTCGTCGGAAGTGCCACCACTCGGGGGGCTATTGATTGCGCTGGAAAGTGCTGTGGGCCGGGCAATTGGTCGGACAACGTTACGACCAATCCAAACTCCACGGCGACAAGACCTCAGAGCTTCACAATCCTGTTTGGTGTTCTTCAAAGACAGGTCGGGTCGGGGAGTTGCAGCGCGACGCCGACCGTGGGGCAATCGAGTTGCAGCGCTCAGGCAGTCGGGAGCGGCAACATCAGCGCTCCCTTTTGGGGCGGGCCCGGTGCGTGGAGCGTCACCGCGACCGCCAACGCGAGTTATAACACATTCAAAGTCAACGTCTGGACTGGAGCGGGTCCCGCTTGCGCGCGGCCCGTCACCTTCACGGCATCCGGGGGCGGAAATGCGTCCATCACCGTGGTCTCTGCCGCGCAGGTTGGTTCCAGCGCTTCGGCGAGTGCGAGTTTCAGCGGTGCGTGCAACGGACCCGCGCCCGCCACTGCGACCTTGAACAATCAGACGATCAGCTTGAGCACATCATTCTCGAGTTCGACTAACACCAACACCGCCTCGGGTAATCTCGGCGGCCAAGTCAACCAATCTGGCGGTGCTAATGTGAGCGGTTCTTACAGCAGCTCGGGAACCCAGTCCGTCACCGGCCAACTCAATGTGTCGGGATCGGCGAGCTACCAGGTGGCGGCTGGCTGTACGTACACGAACAATTGCACCAACTTCGCCTTCACGAGGTCCATGTCGGGAAGTGCTAACGCCACGGGTGGTGCTGGTTGGGCGGCGACGACTGGGTCGGCTAGCTTCAGTTCGAGTGCCAATGCAAACTGCACAGTGAATTGAATCAACCAGCGGGCCAGGCCCTCAGGCCTCGAACTGGTTTGAGACCGCAGGGGGGGCGGTGTTACCCACCGTCCCTGCGATCCGGCGGATCAAGGCCTCGACGGACCAAACTCTCGTTGGAAGGCACGCGCGCTCCGGACAAGCCTCCTAAGATCGGGCCGGTCTGTCCGGAGCGTAGCGAACGCCACGCAGCCCCCATCGGTCCGTTGCGTTGAATTTTCAACTCGGCCACTCGATACCTACCATTGCGGGCCGCCTGATTTCGCCATTGTACGCCGATCCGGCTAGCAACGGGTTCAGCATGTGAATCGCACAAAAGTCTGAGAAGTCTATGACGAATTGGAAATCACCTCCTGAAAACGATGCCGAAGCCGTGATGCAGACGTGGGCGACGACTCATTGCCGCGCGTGCGAGGGGTGGCGTCCTATTCTCCTGGGGAGTTGGCGCAACGTCCGCAGCTTCCTCATCGGCTTGTGGACAATGGGATGGCTCGTCGGCTCAATGCCCCTTGGTGGATGGGCTTTGGGCGCTCCCCCCGACAATGATATTGCGCGAAAGTTGACGGAAGATGTTGCTGGAGAGATCGATAAGAAGCTGAAGGAGATGCGCTCTGAGCTTCAGAGCGAGTTCGATTCTCATGACTGGGACGCTGTCCTGCTCCGGAAGGAGAGTGTCGATTCGTTTCTCGCTTCGGTGTTCCTCTTCCAAGAAATGGCGGAACTCGAGCGATTCCGGCCTTTCCGGTTGTTCCACCACGACTATACGAACAAACCTCTCGCCGAGACCGTGGTGGAGAACCCACCGTTGCGCGAGGCGATTCGGCGCGAGGCATCGAACTTCGCGTTGCCGCCTGGCCGCTCCGTGCGATTCAAGGCGACTGGACGCCGGTACCCGTACTGCCGGATGGACTACCCGGTGGTGATGATGTTTGAGGCATCGCTGTCTACGAGCGAAGGGCGCATGGCGGGTCACTGGTCTGAACCGCTTCTCGTGAACCGAGGGTTGGATTTCCCGATCGAGCCGAATCGGTTCGAAGTGACCTGGGGACCGCAAAAGCTCCAGCTTTTCGAGAATCACGGCAGAGTGGTCGCCGCGACCGAACAAGTGGGCGAGAAGACTCCAGTATTTAACAATCCTCCGCAGCTTTTTTCGCTTCTCGACAGTGTCCGTCTCTGGAAGTGGCTTTACGGTCCTCAAAGCGAAGTCACTTTCTCGTTCGACTCTGCTCAATCCGCGGTTCCAGGCGCTTTTGTGTATGAGCTGTGGAGAGACCAAGCGCGAGTTCAGCGTGCGGAACTCAGATTCGCCCACGGAAGGCTGGCCCGCATCACCTGCCAGCAAGAGGCGACTCCACTACTCCATCACAGCGACATCGTGTACTCGATGACCCGGGAGGTGGTGGGAAAGGTCACGAACGAAGGGTTGTTCCAACCCACGAGCCGTCGCCAGTATCTGGCGGGCGGACGACGGATCGATGTCGTTTTCGACGGGGGAAGCGATGGACAAAATGTGCCCGTCCGGCTGACGATCGAGTGCAACGGTCAATGCTTGTTCTCGCTGCGGTACAAGAACGTGCAATACGGACCGTCACGGTCGCTCAAGCTTGATCCTCGAGACCCAAGCGTGCTGGAAGCCAGTGACCGGATTCAGGCCGTGTACCAGGCGCTCGATGAACATCGTGTCCGGTTCGAACCAACGTACTATGCCGTTGGGGATCTCGCACCTCCGGTCAATTTGGCCGTTCAGAGGAGCCGCCTGAAGTACAACATTTTTGCGGCTTTGGTGGCGCGCGACTGGAGTCGACTTCGGGATGGACTAAAACGTTACCGGGAGTTAGTCTCTCGCGATGCCATCGGCGACGACATGTATGTTTACAGCATCGAGGGGCTAACGCAAACGTGTTATGAGTTCTGCGGCGAGAACGACGGATGGAGGGTGGCCTCTGATTGCCTGGCGCCGGCCTATACGGCCTGCGGGCCGGGTGAGCTTCGAGCTCACATTGGACGGTTGATCGATCAGAACCGGATTGGATTCGCCTTACTCGCCCTGCGAGCCGCGTCGGCACGGAGCGACCTCGACGTAACGCTCGGCCGCAAGCTTGCAATCCTCGAACCACTGCTCAGACAGCGGTTCTCCTCCAACGAGAACCGCTTCCCGGAACCAAATTACTGCTACGCCGATAGGATCAACTATGTCACGCGATCAATCCTCAAAGACCTCGACGCCGGCAAAATGTCCCACGAGGAGAAATGAGATGGGTGGACGATACTTCGTGCTTTCACTGGTCTTGCTCGTGGTCCTCGTCGGACATCTCGAATCGCGCGCGGCCGATAACAGTGTCCAGCCGGTCACCGGCGCAACGCTGGAGGCAGGAAACAAGAACCGTGCGGTCATCGGTGTGCTGACCGATGCCATCCGGGCCAGCTCCTATTTCACGCGCGAGCGGCAGGACCGAGTCGTCAACCTCACCGTGAAAACCCTCTCCAACTTGCCCGACGTGAGCGACGATCGCCTCAAACACGCCAAGGAACACGTTGGCCTGTATTTGACTTCTCTCTTTAACTCATCACCCCTCCTCTCAGATGACCTTTTCGAGACCCTCCAGGCTCATTATCGCGTCGATCTCAACAACTACGCCATCCTTCCCCCGACCACCGATGCGAATCGGAAAGCCGCGAAAATAGAAGCCGAGCGCCTCCCGCAATACCTTGCCGCTTTCGTCGATGCGAGGTACACCGATACCCCTCCGGAAGTGCGCAAACGGATCGCGGAAAGTGCGGCCAAGGCCTACCTTGAGGAGATATCAGGGCAGATTGGGAACTACTTCTTCCCTCAGTATTTGTATTTTAACGGAAAGCGTTTGAACCAAAACGAGGTCGACACAGTACTGGGACAAAATCCGTTACTGGCCGACAAAGCAATGGCCTACGCTCCGATCGCGGCGTTTGTGGCCAACAAGGAACTGCCGCCAGGCGCCGCCGAGTCCCGAATCGACGCCTTCGTGATGAGCGAGTCGGGCATGTTACGACATGGGATGTCGGGAGTCGTTCAGAGCCTCTTCGATGTCGAGCGTGTCTATTCGCGTGAAGGCTACATTCCTTACGACCAGAAGATGGGCGAGGCCGATAAGCGTCTGTCGGAGGGACTGTACAAGGCCGCGAATAAGCGGGCTACCGAGCAGATGCAGCGCAACGAACATGAGAGAGAAGTTCAGGAGTTGTTGAAGAACACCGGCCTCAGCTACGCGAACGGTGCAGTGATGCAGCCTCCCAAGGAAGGGGGTACACCTCCCGAATGGGAGCCGAGTCCGTCGGCCCAAGCGCCGCCCGCCCGTCTCTCGATGCGTCTGGTCTTCGTCGTTGCCGGCATCGTGATCCTGGCTGCCGTCGGGGTGATCCGGTCGAGGGTCAAGCCTAAGTGAGGAGCACACAGCAAACTGCTAGATTGGGATTGGTCTGTTCAAGCCCCCCGAATTTTGCGGCGAGAGTTTGGGAAGGCTTTCTAGCGACGTGGATATGAGGAGGCTCACCCGTCTCCTCAAATATGTCGCGAATACTCGGTTTCGTCGCGGGTGAAGTGGTTGATTTCTCGAGCACGAAGGAGGAATTCCCATGATTGACCGCATCCTGTATTACGTCTCCTTTCGCGGCCGGTTTTGGCTGAGCGCGCTGACCTACATCGGCGCCGGGTTGTTGATCTCCGGGACCATCCCGGAAGTGACCGTGCAGGCACAAGGACAATCCTGCGACCAGGAGAATCCATGCCCGTCTCCCTACGTCTGCTGCCCAGATACGGGAACGTGCTGCCTTTCCGAATGAGCCACACCGTTCCTTGGGCGGTCACTGCAGGACTCGCGCGTTCTTGAGTGTCAAACCTCGTACCCCCAGCAGCACGACCGACGGCAGATTCCGACTGCCGGTCATGCCTTGGCCGATCGAGCTTAGTTCACGTACGCCGCAGTTGAGCAGTGACCGCTCTTTTGGAACAGACCGTCCGCTTGGCCGACAACCGCGTTGTGGGTTCAATCCGTCATACGAAGAGCTGAGCGCGAGGAGTTCTCATTGCGTACGGTGAAACTGATCGTTGTCGTCCTCGCTTTTTGTTTTTTCATCGGTTCGCTCATCGACGCCGCGAACGAGCATTTCGGCCCCGCGTCGAACCGTCCTCGGATCGCGTTCGATTCGCTTGTCAAGGACCTTGGCAAGGTCTCTGAAGGCCAGAAGGTCTCTTGCGAAGTGACCGTTCGGAATTCGGGTCGGAAGCCGCTGATACTCACATCCGTAAAACCGGGCTGCGCTGCCTGCATCGAGGTTATCGACTACTCCAGAGACCCGATACCACCCCATGGCCGCGGGCGGATTCAGGTCAAGTTGAACACATCGAATCTCGTTGGTCCGGTGGTAAAGCAGTTTCGAATCGTTTCAAACGATCCAACGGACAAGAACGTGATTTTCTCGCTCAAAGCCGTTGTTGAGGATCGTCCCGTGGACACGAAAACGGCGGCACATACAACATCTGCGGTAGCACAGTGATACCGTTCGCGCGCAGAATCAGGCAGTCCCTCGTTCGTTCCTCAGGGAGTGTCAGAGGCTTCGACATTGTGCGGCGTCTTCTCGCCTTGCTCCTGTTTATCGCGGCCGCTCTCAAGGCACTGTACCCATCCACGACGTCCCACCAGGGGATCCTTGGACTTCCGTCCCACTCCTTATCGTCAGCGCTCATCGTCTTCGAATTTGTCCTCGGATCATGGCTCCTTACGGGGTGGCAGCGAGTCTCGCTTTGGCTCGCTACGACCGTGTGCTTTTCCGTCTTCGCCCCCATCGCGCTGGGAAGCGGATTGCGAGGATCAACCTCTTGCGGCTGTTTTGGTCGGGTCGCCGTGAGCCCCTGGTGGACGGTCGCCATCGATGTCGCGGCGCTCGTGGCTCTGACCATCTGGGTGCCTTTGCCCCCACGCGGTCACGAACATCCCCCGGACTCACCGTCAAGGCCTCCGACACTGCGCAGTTTACGGATCACCTCCCTTCTTCTGATGATTCTCGGCGTGTCGCTCGGTGCGTTCGTCTCGCCCGAACTCTTCAAGGCCGCGAACCGTCTGATCGGGAGTCGGAAAGTCGTTGTCCTCGAACCCGAATTGTGGGAGGGACGCGCGTTCCCCTTACTTTCCAATATCGATATCGGTGAAACATTACGCCGCGGCCGATGGACGGTGCTCCTGTACCATCACGACTGTCCAAAATGTCAAGCAATCATCCGTGCCTATGAGATTCGCCAACTCCCTTCGGCCGACGCAGCACAATGGCCCATTGCCTTGATCGAGGTGCCTCCTTATGGCAAAGCTGGCTACGGGAAGAGCGACCCGTCGTCACCCATCCTTCGCGGTCGCTTGGATGACGATGAGGATTGGTTCGTGACGACACCGCTTTTGATCCGGATCGACGACGGAACTGTCGTCGCCGTCGTGTCCGAGCCGACCGCTCTTTGAGCGGAGCACGGGCAGGTTATGGCTTTTCGCTGGACGAGGCACCAGAGCCAGGTGATGATGGATCCGATTGCTCGCTGGCGCATGCTACGGCATGGTTCGTATCTCCAACGAAGAGCCTCGGTTGCTTCCCACTCTTGATGACGGATCGATTGATCGGCGAAAGATTCCTGCGTGCGCATCCCCAGGGACAACCTATGAACCGGCCCACGCTCACTGTGATCGTCCCAGCCTACAACGAGGCTGCAACGATCGGTGAGCTCCTCAAGTCGGTCATGGCGTCGCCGATTAACAAACAAGTCATCGCCGTTGACGATGGCAGTCGGGATGGGACTTATGAGGTCATGTTGCGTTACCGGGAGGAGTTTGCGGAAACTCTGGAGGTACTCCGGCATCCGGTCAATCGCGGCAAGGGATCCGCGATCCGCACCGGACTTGGTCTAGCGACCGGGCAAGTCGTCCTGGTACAGGATGCTGACCTCGAGTACGACCCTTCGGAATACGAAAAACTCGTTGAGCCCATCCTCAGTGGTCAGGCGCAAGTTGTCTACGGTTCCCGATATCTCCAGCCCCAACAATCGCTGCCGTGGACCCTCAACCGCGTATGCGTCGTCCTCCTCAACTTGCTCGTGCGCATACTGTTCAAGCAACGGCTGACGGATGAGGCCACGTGCTACAAGGCCTTTCGCACCGAGGTGCTTCAAAACCTGGACCTGACCTGCGAGCGCTTCGAGTTCTGCCCGGAAGTCACAGCCAAGTCATGTTTGGCCGGTTTGACGATTCACGAAGTGCCGATTCAGTATCGCCCTCGTGGTCAAGACGAGGGCAAGAAAATCCGCTGGTGGGATGGCGTGGAAGCCATCATGACACTGGTCCGGTGGCGCGCATCGGGTTTTCAGTATCGGGCCGAATCTGTCCACGCTCGGTCACTTTCCGAAGTCAACCGGGAATGAAGGACTGCGCACGGTTCAAGGGAGCGCTCAGGCATCGGAATCGCATTGATGGCATGTCGCAAACCGACACCAGGCTCACGGCCTGGCGGCGCTAGTGTTGAACGTCACCATCCGGCGTGACTCGGCGCCGGCGAGGATTGTCGCGCTAGTGAGCGGATCGGCAACCGCGACGCCCACTCGCCAAGGAAGCTCCGAGCAGGCTGTCACCTTGCCTGGTCAACGTCATAGCGCCGTCGATGATATCAACATCGCCGCCCGATGTAATCGTATTCAAGCCATCCCAGGCAGTGACGATGTCGTTGCTATCCTACGCCCCGCAGCGAGCATACGCAGCCCTGGTGAACGGCTACCAGTTGAAGGTCGCCTGGTACGGTGGAGGTCAACGCAAGGTCGAGGCCGTGACCGGAACCGCGCACTGGTACAAGAGCGGCCCTCCCCTGGTGGAGTTGCGACGGGTCTTCGTCCACGACTTGATCGGGACACGTCATCTCTGTGGGGGTAATCCACAAGCCGGCGCGAAATGTTTCATCGATCGCCGGAATTCTTTCGGACCAGCGAGATGGGGATTTGGAGAGGTTAGAGCGATTAACGTTTGAATGGCACACGGTATGGCCTACCGTCATTTTTCCGTTTACGCGGGAGCGACATATAACTCCCCCCCTTGGGAATTTTGAAGTTGCGCGTTTTGACGGGTCGGCTGATCAAATCGCCGCGCGGTATTCCTTCGGATGAGAGTCCCTCAGTTGCTTGGCAAGGAGTTTTCGCCCAGCAGGTGTCTCGAT
>DAIDJG010000581.1 GCA_027451445.1 Singulisphaera sp. | reverse complement strand
TCGGGAGCATCCTCCACTGGCACCCGGTGCGCGTGACGTAAAGCAGCGCATTGACGATCTCTCGTCGAGCATATTGAGCGGGTCTGCCGCCGGGTTTGGGTGCGGGAATCACCCGCACAAGCTGAGCCCACTCGGCATCGGAAACGTCCGTGTCGTATCTGCTGCTGGCGTCCATGACGCCAGTCTAACATCTTTTGCCACGGCTTTCTAGTACTACAGCGCCAAGTTGATCCGTCTTGATCCGCCGGCTGCTGCGAAAGTATGCTCTCCCTCACGGCTTACGGAGGGACGAGCATGGACGTGCGGCAGATGCGGAGTCTCGGGCCCAAACTGAAGAAGTTCCTCAAGCGGTTTGACGACTGCTTCCCCCGCAAGGACACCCGCGCCCACCTGCCCGTGTACGTCTCCGGGCAGCTCTCGGACATCCCCGAGAAGAGCGTCGAGCCGATCGCGATCAACGCCGGTGTGCCGCCGAGGACCTTGCAGGAGTTCCTCAGCCGGCACAAGTGGGATGAAGACCGGGTGCGCGACCGGGTTCAGCAGACCGTCCGCGACGAGCACGCCGGCCGCCACTCCATCTGGATCATCGACGAGACCAGCGACGTCAAGAAGGGGGACAAGACCCCCAGCGTGCAGCGGCAGTGGTGCGGAGCCGCCGGCAAGAAGGAGAACTGCATCGTCACGGTCCACCTCGCCTAGTATTACAGCGCTAAGTTGCTCCCCACTTTCAGCGAGGGATTTCAGTCAGCTTGATGCCCAGGGCGTGCAACCGGCGACGCGTCCGCTTGGTGTGGCAGCGCCGCGCCAGGGCGTTGCGGCGTTGTGCCCGGGCGATCTCCGCCGAGGTCCGCTCCAGCAGCTTCCGCGGCGGGTTCAGGCCCAACCATCAAAACGGGATCAACGCCACCACCGCCGTGTGTACCTGGCACTCCGTCAGCTCCGGGTTTTTCCCCCCCGAGCTCCTGCCGCACCCGCGACAGGAACAGGTAGCTAATGCAGCTCAGGACCAGATGACGTTTCAAACCCCGGTATCGCCGGCCCTCGTACTGGTCCAGCCCGATCTCGCCCTTCTGGTCCTCGAAGCAACGTTCCACGCGCCAGCGCGAGAAGGCCACGAGGAGCATCACCTGGACCGACGTCCCCGCCGGGGCGTTGCTGACGAAGAATTTCAACTCATCGGGGTTCAGGACGTCGCGGGCGACGACCAGGTGCAGTTCTTCGCCCGGCAGGCCGTCGCCGCCCATGGAGTGGAACCGCAGGTGTTTCACCTCCCAGATCATCGGCCCCTTGTGCCCGTCCTTGATGCGGTATCGACGCCAGGGTTGGTCGCGCAGGCGGGGATCCTTGAGCATCTCGTCGACGCGGCGGGCAGGCCGGCTGCCGCTGGCCAGGCGGGGGACCTTGCGGCCACGGCCACGGCGGTGCTTGTGGTACGGTCGGGTGACGACCCGCGGCGGGTCGACCCAGCCCATGAAGTTCCGCGGTACCTCGCCCACGAACCGCTGCCCGCGAGCCGTCAACTCGCGGAGGAACTCGGGCTTGCCGCCGTAACCCTCGTCGAAGGTCGCCCAATCGAAGTGCAGGCCGTTGGCGATCGCGCGGCCGTACAACTCCAGGGCGATCACCCACTTCGGCCGGTAGACCATCTCGTCGGGGATGCCCGCCTCGCGGCAGCGGTCGCGGTCCTCCGACCAGGCCTCCGGCAGGAACAGCTCACCATCGAGGAGGCAGTGGAAGCCATCGCGGGCGTAGGCCAGGTGCACCGTGACGATGCAGTTCTCGGTCTTGCCCGCCGCGCCGCACCACTGCCGTTGCACGCCCGGAGTCTTGTCCCCCTTCTTGACATCACTGGTCTCGTCGAAGACGGCGATGGAGTTCGGCCCGGCGTGCTCGTCGCGGACGAGTTGCTGGAGGCGGTCGCGTGCCCTATCGTGGTACCAGGCGTGCTGGCTGAGGAACTCCTGGAGCGTCCGCACCGGCACGCCGACATTGATGGCAATCGGTTCGACGCTCTTCTCGGGGATGTCCGAGAGTTGCCCCGAGACGTAGACCGGCAAGTGGGCGCGGGTGTCCTTGCGTGGGAAGCAGTCGTCGAACCGCCCGAGGAACTTCCGGAGCTTCGGCCTGAGCTTGCGGAGCTGCTGCACGTCCATGCTCGTCCCTCCGTAAACGACGGAGGAGAGCATACTTCCGCAGCGGCCGATGATTCAAGACGGCTCAACTTGGCGCTGTAGTACTAGTGGGGTCGGTCTTGGGATCTCTGCAGTTCTATCCAATGTGCCGGAAACGACGCGAGCTTTTTTGGAGTTCTCTCCAAGATTCACGCAATTCGGGCCTTGAACCACGCTTGGTTAAGGCTTAGCGCATCGCCCATGGCGTGATTAGGCCCTGTTGACGTTGGTCTTGGCTCTTAGGCGGATGAACCCGAATACCAGCTGGAGCCATCCGAGGAAGGTCGCCTTGAGTTTCTCGTATCGTGTCGCCACCCGGCGGAACTCTTTGAGTTTGCCAAACAGCCGTTCGACACGGTTCCGCTCGCGGTACGCCTCCT
>DAIDJG010000580.1 GCA_027451445.1 Singulisphaera sp. | reverse complement strand
GCCGCTCCGAAAAAATGCGCAACTTCAAAATTGGGAAGGGGGGGCTGGGGGGGTGGGGATTGGCCGTCCGCTATCTGCAATTCTGTTACGAGCCGCTCTCCCGCGCTTAAGGGTTTTGGGACACTCGGGACCAGCCGAACGCGTGCGCTTACTCCCCACCCCCCCACCCCCCCTTCCCAAGGGGGGGAGTTATATGTTCCTGCGCCGCGAACGGAGGTTGATCGTTCGATGTTCGCAACGAGAGCGTAAACCACTCTAATGATTGAATAGAAATTCGCCGCTGTTGAGCAGCGCCCATAACACGTCGGCGAGCGCCTTTTTGGAGTTGCTGTCGGCTCCGCCATGATCGATGTACTCGACCAGCCGTGCCCGTTCCTCGGAGCGCGGCGGCCGGCTGACGGTCGCGAGGAAAACCGCATCGATCCGCCCGCTTGTGTCCAGGAATGGCGCATCGGCGACGGCACCCAGGATCACGCCCTTGTCGACGTCGGTCACCTCGCTGACAAGCTTGCCGTTCATCAGAGCCAGAGCGTGCAGGAGCGACGTCTCCGCCTCGGTCGGGTTCTCCTCGCGGCGGCTGAATTTGCGGAGGAACTCCGCGCGTTTGAGATTGAAATCGATGAGGACGTTGCGCCCGTCGCTGCTGTTTTCAACGCCCGTTGCGCGGGCCAGGCTGTCGAACAATTGCTGCGGGGTCAGCGCCTTGGTGTTCATCCGCGCGAACAGTTGCGGCTTGTCCGAAGGCGACGCCCCCTCGCTGCTGAGCTGGTAAGCGCGGCTGGAGGTGATCACGCGGATCAGGAACTGCGTGTCGAACCCATGGGCGGCGAACGCGTGTGCCAGCTCGTCGAGCAGCTCGGGATGGCTCGCTGTCTTGTCGTCCATGTCGTCGACGGGATCGATCAGGCCGACGCCGAAGAAGTGGGCCCAGTAACGGTTCACCGTGGCTCGGGCGAAATAAGGGTTGTCCGGAGCGGTGAGCCAGTCAGCGAGGGTATTGCGTGCGGAGACCTTGGCCTTCCACACGGGTTCCGCACCCCCGAGAAAGTGGGCCTGCGCAACTTTCTCGGTACCGGGTATCGCAACTTCCCGGCGATCCTCGACTTCGCGGATCGGGCCCGGCATGTCGACTTTTCCCAGATTTTCGAGCCCACCGAAAAACGCCGCGAGTTCCCAGAACTCCTCGCGCTTCCAGCGGGCGAAGGGATGGTCGTGACACTGCGCGCACTCGATCCGGATCCCCATGAACGTGCGGGCCGTGGCTGCGGCCAGGTTCTCGGGTTTCCCGTCCTTGGCGTAGTAGAACCCAGCGGGGATCGGCTGTTTGCGGCGATCGAAGACGGGTAGACCACGGCGTCCCTCGACTTCCATGGGCAAGGCCACGATCGCACGCACCACCTTGTCGTGGCCCGCATTGGTCGCGACCTGACCACGGAGCCACGTCTCCAGCTCCAGCGCCGTGAAACGCAGGACGACGTCGCTGCTGATCTCCGGCATGATCAGGTCGCGCCAGAAGTTCGTAAAGTTCTCGACATACGAGGGGCTCTTGAGTAAACGGTCAACCACCCGAGCGTGCTTGTCCGGCGCCGGGTCGTCGAGAAAGGCCCGAACTTCGGCTCCTGTCGGAATCGTACCCGCCACATCCAGATAAACGCGTCGCAGAAACTCGGCGTCGCCCGCTCGCGGCGCCGGCACCACCTTGGCTTCGGTCCACTGCTGTTCCACGTGCCGGTCAATCGAGCGCACGAGCGCGGGGATGTCGACGCCTTTGCCCGGCGACATCTCCCCCCCTCGTACAGGGAGTCCCGAGAGAAGCATGACGACCGCCACGGTCCAGCCGACTCGCCAACCGCCAAGAGTCCGACTTTTGTCGAACATGGGTTGACCAGCGAATCGGATGGGCTGTGCCCACCGGAGATGCGAATCCCACATGCGACTTGCTCCACGGGTCCTGTGAGTTGCCGGTTTAGTTTGCGTCGACAGGACGAAGACGCTCGAGATTCCAGAACTTGACGCTACGATCGGCGCTGCCGCTGACCAGGGTGCGCCCGTCCGGCGCGAACGCCAGGCCGCGGACGGGTTTGGCGTGTCCCTTGAGTTGCGCCTTCTCGATGCCTGTGGCGAGATCGAAGAGGCGGATCATGCCATCGTCGGAGGCCGCCAGGGCCAGGAGCGACCCGTTCGGGGAAACGGCGGTCGCGTGGACCCAGGCGGGATTGCCATCGATCGCGAACTGCTCACGTTGCGTGGTGATGTCCCAAATCTTCAGGGTCTGGTCCACCCCGCCAGCGACGAGCCGTTTGCCATCGGGCGTGAACGCGAGCGCCAGGATCGACCGCTTGTGGCCGCGCCAGCTCGCAAGCTCGGTGAGCTCGCTCTCCACACTCCAGAGCTTGATCTCGCCGTAGGAGTCGACCTTGTCCTCGAACGGACCGCCGCCGGTCGCGAGAGTCTTGCCGTCAGGCGCGAACGCGAGGCACTGGATCCGCGCACTGCCCCCGGAGACGCTGGCGCGTTCCTTGCCCGTCGCGGGGTCCCAGAGTTTCACCAGCATGTTCTCGCCCACGGAGGCGAGCGTCTTGCTGTCGGGGCTGAAGGCGACTCGCGTGATGCTGCCCGCCTTCAGGACGTGGGATGGCTTACCGCTCTCTGCGTCCCAAAGCCGAATGGTCTGGTCCCAGCTTGAGGAGGCGAGCAGCTTGCCGTCGGGAGAGTATACGACGGAACCGACGCCCTTTTGATGGCCGCCGAGTGTGCTGCGCGCGGTTTTCGCTCCCTGATCCCAGATTGTGACCTTGCCCGGCGCGTCGAACGTGCCGTCGGCGACGGCCACGGCCTTGCCGTCCGGACGCCAGGCGACGGACCAGACCTCACCAATCCCTTCGGTCAGCGTTTCGCGGCTTTCGATCCGCCGCTGGCCAAGGTTCCAGAGCCGGACGGTCTGGTCCTTGCCCGCGGCCGCAATCGTTTTGCCGTCGGGGCTGAAGGCGGCGGAGAACACCATCTGCGCGTGACCCTTGAGGGTTGCGACCTTGCGTCCGCTCGACACGTCCCAGAGGATGACGTCGCCGTTGTAGTGCCCCGACGCGAGCCAGCGGCCGTCCGGCGAGAAGGTGACATAGACCGGTCCGGGCTGCCTCAACGTCGCGCGGAGCGAGAGCGTGGCGACGTCCCAGCAGCGGATCGTGTTATCCGCGGCGGCGGACGCGATCATTGTGCCGTCGGGTGAGAAGGCGAGACCGGAGATGTGGCTGGTGTGCCCGGTGAGAGTTCCGCGCAAGGCGCCGGTCGAGGCGTCCCAGACCTGGACCACCCCGGCTTCCTTGCGCTGCCAGTTGCCGGTCGCCGCAGCGAGTAGCTTGCCGTCCGGCGAGTAGCGGACTCGGGTGACGGGGAGGTTCTGTTCGGGAAAAGTACGGATTTCCTCCTGCGTGTCCAGGTCCCAGACCTTGACGGTTCGGTCCCAGCTTCCGGAGGCGAGCGTCTTGCCATCGGGGCTAAAGGCGACGGAGCGGACGTTCGCGGTGTGCCGATTGAAGGCGGTGACGAGCGTGCCGGTGCGGTTGTCCCAGACGCGAATCGCGTTGTCCCAGCCGCACAGGGCCATCAGCCGGCCGTCGGCTGAGAGCGCGAGCTCATTGGTCCCGTACTGCGGACGCGAGAGGACGTGCTGGCGGCCGCTCCCAAGGTCCCGGGAAAGCAATGCGGCTTCGGGTTTCCCCGCCCAGTACAGCTTCGTCCCGTCGGTGCTGAATGCGACGGTCCAGGCCTCGCCGTTCAAGCCCGGGAGCGTGACGCTCGCGGGTACGACCGCGCCGTCGGGCGACCAAATTGTGAGCGAACGGTCGAGTGACGAGGAGACGAGTTGTCCGCCGTTCGGGGCGTAGACGAGCGCGGTGACCGGGTCGTTGCCCGCCGGGAAGCTCCCGCGTTCCTTGCCCGTCGCCAGATCCCAAAGCTTGATGGTATTGTCCCAACCTGCGCTCGTGAGCCTCGCACCGTCCGGCGAGAGCGCCAACGCCGAGACGAGATCCGTGTGTCCTTCGAGCGACCGCGTTTCCTTCTCGGCGGCCACATCCCACACTTTGATCAACCTGTCCTCGCTCGCGGTCACAATCGTCTTGCCGTCTGGTGCGAACGCCAACGCGCGGATCGTCCCTTTATGCCCTTTGAGGGCGGCCTTCGCCTTGCGTTCATCGAGGTCCCAGAGACGCACGACCCGGTCGCTTCCCGCTGACGCAAGAACCTTGCTGTCGCGCGAGAACGCAAGCGCACGGACGGCGGCCCCGGAGCCGGTCAACGTGGCGCGTTCAACACCGTTGGCGAGGTCCCAGACCTTGATCGTCTTGTCATAACTGCCCGAGGCCAGTGTTCCACCATCGGAACTGATCGCCACGCTGAAGACCCAATTCGCGTGGCCCTTGAGCACCCGGCGTTCCTTCCCCGAGGGCACATCCCAGAGCCGGACTGTCTTGTCATAACTCGCCGACGCGAGGGACTTTCCGTCCGGAGCAAACGCGACTGCGGTGACCACATCCTCATGGCCGGTCAGCCGGCGAACGATCTCACCCGACTCGGTGTCGCGGATCTGAACCACGCGCCCCTCCCCCGCCGCGGCGAATGTTTTGCCGTCGGGCGCATAGGCGAGGGTCAAGAAGACTTGCGGTGTGGAATCCGAGCTGTCGGGCGGCGCCGGCCGCGCCCGGAATGACGCGGGCTCCGACTCGAGGATGATCTCCTCGTCCGCCTTCTTCTCCCCCGCCGGGGTGTCGTCCAGGAACGCGGTACCTGCAAGGGTCGCCGGAGCCGTGAGGAGTACAAGCAGGACGAGATACCCCGCCCCATTCGGCATCCCCCGTTCAACCCGCATTTTCACTGGCCGGTTCATCATCGCGCACTCCCGGTGCGGCCTGGGACCAAATTCGATCGGACCAACCGCTGCAGGACACACCCGACGAACTAACTACGACGGTTGTCGGATGCCTGTGGACGAGATTAACGCGCGAACTTATCTGCGTCAACAACGCCGAGCGGAACGCTCCGATTTTTTTCGGAGACCTGATGGGGAGTGGGTACTCGATCAGTGGCGAGACCACCGCGTTACACCCTAACGCGATTCATGCCTGTGTTTTACAATGATCCAAAAGGCACGCATGGAAGAATCCACTCAAACGCGTGCTGGCATTTTCGGTCCGTGTAGTAAACCCTGTCACGAAGATTGTGTTTGAATCGTACGCCCCTTGAGGGTCCTGGACGATCATGGAAAAATTGGGGAGCGTCGACGACATTTGACCAGACCCTCAGATCGTCGAGAATCGCGCGACCGGGAGTCCGTTGAGAATGCGACTACAGAGAGGATACTCTGTAACTCGCGAGTATCCTGAAGCCGAGGAGACTCGTTGATCGGACCGTGCTTTGGAGCCTCAACGAGCTGCGGCCGGAGATTGAAACGACGCAATGGATGCCTCCGTCAGCACTTCCGAACGACGCCGCGCCCGGCGGTCCTGGCTTCGCGCACGCAAGCCAGGGCGTCCGCTGATTGCGCGCGTGGAGGTGCTTGAGGAACGGTTGCTGCTTACGGGACGAATGGTCGCCGCCATGACGACGGCCAACGAATCATTAACCGCCGCACAGATTCAGACGGCTCCCCAAAATGCCACGGTCGTGAGTGCTGTCAACGTGCTCACTGGGGACGAATCGCTTGCTCCGAGCGGTCCCGGAACCGTCTTCGTTGACGACTCGTCAGCGCCTCACGCGACTGCGGCAGCGGCCGACGCGCTTCCCTCGATTGCGGATTTCGCCGTCTCGGGCACTCTCGATGCCGGCGGACCACCGCAGGTTTTCCGGCTACCGCTCAATGCGGAGACCACGACACTCGACCTCGTCTTCTCCTGGACGACGCCTCCCGTATTCGGGACACTCATGGTCCTGGACAATTCGGGCCACGTCCTCACCGGTCAGCGTCTGGCCGCGGACACCGAGACGATTGAGATCGACTTCAGCCAGGCGCAGGGGACTTCGCTTTACCTGGTGATGGCCGCTCCAGCTTCCAACCAGGCCAATCCGTCGGCGAGTTTCGTCTTGCGCGTGGTGAACAACTCCCAGGCGTTGGAAGCGACGACGTTTGGGATCGACGCTTCAGCGCCTCGAACCTCGATCGTCGATTCAGCGGCAGGAACGAACCAGCCCGGGTCGAATCTCCTGCTCAACTCGGCAACGATCACCCCGCCGCCGTCGTACGCGGCGTCGACGACGCCCCCGCCCTCGTCGCCGACTTCCGGGACCGTGAACACGCCGCCCGCATCCAATCCGAATCCCCCGTCCGGCTCGACACTATCGCCGCAGTCGACTCTCTCATTGCCGCTCGCCTCGCCCGCTCCGGTCGGCGGTGTGTTCGCCATGGGGACGTCAAATCGGGCCGGCGATGAAATCTGCTCGGTCGTGACGGACGTCAATCTGCTCGACCTGCCGGTGGCCACGGTCCTCAACGAGCTCGTCGCAGCGAGCAATGCTGAAGGTCCGCTGAGCGTCTGGGGACTTGCCGCAGAGGGATGGCCGCGGATGTCGGCCGCAGAGCGTGAAGCCAACGGCTCGTCCGTGCGAGGTTCTGGACCCGACGGAGAATGGTCCAAAGGGATCGTCGCGCCAGAAATGAATGACGTGCCGGCAAAGACGGCCTATCCACTGCCGTTCGCGCTCCGTCCGTGGAACGTACCCGGCTGGGGCCGGTTCCGACCGCACCACGCAGGGGACGACGAACGCCGGACGCCGGAGCGAGCCGCGCTTCCGCTCGCCGGCGCAGAGCAGCTCGCGGCGACGCTGGCTGCATCCCAGGATCCGCTACCAACGCGTGTCGCGGAAAGGGCGCCTGAGCCGCAGCGCCCACGGCGGAGCTCACGCACCGAGTTGGTGCTCGCCAGCGTCTACGGCTCAGCGTGCGTGGTCCTGGGGCTCTCGGCACCGGGGCTCCAGTCCAGCCTGCGACGAAGGCGCGGCCGTCAGCGACGGGTGCTTGCGTAGCCGGCCGATCGGATCTCGCGTCAACCGCCGTTGCGCAGCCACGAGCGCGCCGACTGCCGGGCGAGCATGAGCACGCGGGGCAGCCGGTTCGGCCGCGCGGGGAGACACGCGGCATAAGCCAGTGTGATCCGCGAGAGGATCGCCGGATGGTCCGCCGCGTGTTGTGCGGCGTCTTCCAGGTCGGCGAGCGCCAGGTGCCATTGCCCGCTGCGCAGGGAATCCAGGGCCCGCCCGAGAAACAACTCGGGATTCTGCGGGTCTTCGTTCAGAGCCTGGCTCCATTCGGCCAGAGCACTCGCCGGCGCCTCCAGCGCACTCAGGCCGCGGGCTTTATGAGCGTGGGTCGCGCCGCCGACGCCTCGGAGGAGCGCGGTGTCGAGATCGGCAAGCCCTGCAGCCACGCGGCTCTTGTCCCGGAACAACCGGCCCTCGTCCACGAATAGTCGGCCTCGAAAGGCCAGGAGCCGTGAATCGTCGGGGTCGATTGCAATCGCTTTTTCGAGGTCTCGCAGTGCACCGAGGCGGTCACCCGCGCGCACACGGACACGAGCGCGGGTGAGCAACGCGCCGGCGGAACCAGGAACCAACGCGACGCCCCGGTTGGCCTCGGCCAGGGCGTCATCGTGTCGGCCCAGACTGCTCAGGATTACCGCATACGTGAGGTGCGTCGACGCGGGCGCTCCGCGCTCGACCTTGGCTCCGAGCCGATCCGCCATCGCTCGCAGGTCGCGCTGTAATGGGGCACCGCCCAATGGCAAGCGCGCGACGTCATCGGGCTGGAAGAGCCCCAGGTCGGCTTCGCGGCCCGATGCCAGCGCGACCCTGTGCCACACACGAAGCGCCTCGGGGCTGACGCCCCATCGCATCTGGTCGGCCGCGTCTTCGGTCGCGGCCTTGAGATTCCCAAGGGCGAGCCTCGCCAGGGCGCGCGCGCCTGTGAGCTCGCCACGCTTCACCGGCTCGTCGGCGTTTTGGATCCAGCGCGTCAACTCTCTGTCGGCGTCAGCGTACAGCTCGAGTTGAATCAGTACCAACGCGCGGCCCACACCAGCGCCAACCAGTTGGGGATTGGCCTCGAGCAGGGCGTCGTACTCGGCGAGCGCTGCACTCAATTCACCGGAGTCCGCCAGCAGCCGAGCCCGGTTCAAGTATGCCTGCTGGGCCGGATCGCCGTGCGGAGACGCTTCGATCACCGCATTGTATTCCCGAAGCGCCGTCGCGAAATCGCCAAGGTACTGGGCCATCAGACCGGTTTCGACGCGGATCGCCAGGGGATCGAGCCCCTCGGGGTTCTGCCTGGCTCGTTCGAGGTCTTCGAACGCGCGGTCCCACACCCGTAGCTTTGACCAGTAGAGATGAGCGCGGTTGAAATGAGCCCATCCGGAGTTCGGGCGGAGCACGAGCGCCTCGTCATAGTGCTGCAGCGCACGAGCGTGGTCGTTACTCACTCCGTAGCGATAGGCGAGCGCGAATTGATACCAGAATTGACTCGGGTCCAACCGCACCGCACGCTCCAACCACGCCACGCCTCGCTCAGGCTGATCATCGAGCAGCGCCAGCAGCGCCCACTCGAAGCACGCGCGCGCCGAAGACACATGGACGGGGTCTTCGGGGATGGACGGATGTAAGTTCCCCGTCGAACCATACCACGCCTTCAAGGCACGCCAGGGAGCCTGGGGTTCGGCGAACCGGAGTGCTTGATCGCAGATGGCGACGACCTGGCGATCGTGCTCTCTGTTTCCCTTTGGTCCCGACGCCGCAACCCAGAGGATGAGCACCTCGTTGGCCTCGTCCCGCAATCGAACGGACCGGGCCTTGTCGAGCAGTCGGAGGTCGAAGCCTCGTTCGGACGGTTTGGCGTTGAAGAGAGGAGCGAGCGCCCGGGTGATCTCGGGCGCGATCGTCTCCAGCCGGTCCATCGTGATGAGCCGCGAGCGTATCGGTTGCAGATCCTCAAAGAGCTTGTCGGCGTTCTTCCGAGCTCGATCGGTGTCGAGCGCGAGCAGGCGCTGTTTTTGTGCTTCCTCGCGGAGCCCGTCCAACGCGGGCCAACCTTCGGCGTCTTTCACGGCGATCTGAAAGTGTGCGTCCGCCGCGGAGAACTCGCCCTTACTGGCTGCGTTGTTCCCCGCCTCTAGTGCATCACGAACCTGAACCTCGCGGCGCTGTCCTTCCACGTGCACGCGTAGCCAGACGGACGCCAACGCCACGACGCTCGCAAGTACCGGAACCGCCAGGGCCAGTCTCTTGCGATTCCGCCACACCCAGCGCCGCGCGCGGCTCGGCAACGGCTCGCGTGCGTACCGAAGCGGAGTATCATCGGCGACGGCGTGCAAATCCGCCGCAAGCTGGCCCGCCGTGGCGTAACGATCGCCGGGGTCGGGCGCCAGGCACTTGCGGATGACCGCGCACAACGCCGGTGGCACGCGCTGCGCCCGCAGCTTTTCCCAGGGGACACTCGTCCTGCGCTGTTCGATCATGGCGACGATCGAGGCCCCGGCGGTCCGGCCTTCGAACGAAGACGCAAACGGGCGTGTCGCGATCGCCTCGAACAGGACGACGCCGAGCGAATAGAGGTCCATTCGCGCATCGCAGCGCCCGTCGGCACGGTTCGCGACCGCCTCCAGGTGCTCGGGAGCCATGTACGCCAACGTGCCGCCGAGTGACGGGGGCGAAACGTCGTACCGGCCCTCCCGCGACGAGTGAGCCAGGTTGAAGTCGAGAAGCATCGGCACGGCGTCGGCCGTTAGGAGCACGTTCGACGGCTTGACGTCACTGTGCAGGATTCCCCGGTCGTGGGCGTGCTGGAGGGCTTCGGCCAGCCGGGCTCCCCACCAGGCGACGGCGCGTGCAAACGACCGATCAGCGAGGGCCTGGCGGCCCTCGGCACGCGGCGAAGGGCGTTCCGACGGGAGCCTGAGCGCGTCGAGCGCTCCGAGCAGATCGCTGCCCGAGCGTCGGGCTCCGAGTCGATCGTGACTGAGGATATTCGAAAGCGTAACCCGACCGAAGTACGGCATGCAGAGGAGATGGAGGCCGGTGGCCGCGTCGGTCTGGTACGAGTAGACGGGCACGATGTGTGTGTGCTGGAGCTGCGCGAGCGTCTGCGGTTCGGGCGAGCCGCGCCGTGAGACTTTCAACGCAACGTGCCGGTCGGCCAGCACGCGATCCCTCGCCAGGTAGACGCGCGCAAACGCACCCCTCCCCAACTCCTCGACCAGCCGGAAACCGCCGATCGTCTGGCCCACATCGGGGAAGGATGGCGTGATAGCGCTCGTGGGCAACGAAAGGCTTTGAGTCGACCCGACCCACTCGTGAATCTCGAGCACCTCGCCGAGCAAAGGGGCCAGGTGGCGGAAGCGGGCCTCGTATTCGGGGAGGCCGGGATCCTCGCCGGCCTCTTCGCGGAGGCAGAATTCCTCGTATAGCAGGGCGACGAGAATCTCATCGCCAAGCCCCGGGTAGCGTTCGTCGTACCACTCGACGAGAACGGACTCGCCGAACTCCCAGCGCAGGGCGAGGTCGGTACGCAGGAGGGCCAGCAGCGCACCGGAGCGGAGCTCAGGCTCGTCCGGGAGGAAGTCCCAGAGATCCGGGGGGGTGTCCTTTTGCGCCCGCCAGGCGGACTCGTAGCTCCTCGCCACCCGTTCGGCGGCGGGAGCGGACGCCTCATCCCAGATCCGGCCCCGGCCGATCATCGCCATCCTCCGCCTCCTCGTCACCCACCCCCGAGCGCCGACGGAGGTCTTCAATCACGCGTCTGACGGTCCGCTCACTGATTCCGAGCCGCTCCCCAATCTCGCGGCTTGTGTACCCCTCTGCCTTGAGTTCGAGCACAGCGCGCCGCTCTTCCGGCAGCGAGTCGCGCAGCAAGCTAAAGGCTTCGTGGGCCTGCGCGACCTCGCTCGCGGTATCGGCGTCGTCGGGCAAATCCCGGGGCCTCGATCCCTCCCAGAGCGATTCCTCCAACCGCACATCGCGCCGCTGACTCGACGAGCGGCGATATTCGTCGATCACCTTGTTCCTCGCCGCTCGAGCGAGGAACGCCACAAGGCATTGCGGGTCCTCAAACTGCTCGGGACCGGCGTGCATCCGCCGGAAGAAGCTCCCCCAGACGCTTTGCAAGAAGTCGAGCGAGTCGAACCTCGCGCGCAACAACCGAGGAAGCTGCCGGCGCACCACCAGACGCACCTGTGCCTCGTAACGCCCGAGCAATTCGCGCGCAGCCTCCTCGTCGCCAGCCCGGATGCGGGCCAGGAACGCTTTCAACTCACCCGGGGGGTGTGGCTGTTCCTCGCTGGGCAACGGCAGCCCATCCTGCTCCACCGCGATCACTCCGTCGGCGTTCCGACCCGTCCTCGTACCCGAGGAGAAGGCGAACCGCTCCATTCTCCCCGGACTTGGTGGCGGACGCTACTGTTTTGGACGTGATTGGGGGTGCGCGGCGGACAACGGAGGGGTAGACGGATTATGGGATCCGCCTTGGGGCACTCAGCCGGGCGCGGCGTGCCCACCATCGGCAGGCATCCCGTCATGGCGGATTAAGGGAAAAGGGCAAAGTGATACAACTTCGCCAGCAACTTCGGCCACTCGACTGTCCTCCAACCCTCGGGATCGGGAGTCTCCATGATCTTCTCAGGTGCGAGCTGGTCGTGCTGGGCTTCGGTCACACGGTAGTCCTTCGTCTCCTTACCGTTCGGACTGATAAGGAGATAGCGTCGGGGCAGATAGCTTGTGCGGTCAAGGACGAGAAAAGCCTTGGATAGGCTTTCTCGTCCGGTTTCTGTCAGCGGAATGAAGGAAAGCACGTAGGTCTCGGCGTCCTCTTTCGCCAACGCCGGCTCGAAGTGCGCTTTGAGGGCGGGGATATCCAAATGCCACAAAAACGGCAACGCAAGTACGGCTGGAAGTCGGCCTCGTCCTTCAGGTTGAATCGACAAGTTAACGCGACTCTTGCTTTCAAATCGAAACACATGGAGCGCGTGCGCGATCCAGACGACCCTTTCGGTCTCCACGACCCGCCCGTCCTGGGTTGGCTTGAACGTTTGGACGAAGGCACGCCCTTCGGGAAGGAGGACAACCCGACCGGTAAACGATTCGTCCATCCCCCACTTTTCTGACTTATCCGTCCGCGTGAACGAAACGTCGATGCTCGTCCTGGTGGCAGAGCGGCGCTGCCATTCGTCGAGGATGCGGTTCAGCTTGGTCTCATCCGCAGCCTTCGCAGGCTCGTCCGCGAGGGACGGTTGGTAGCTGCCTGCCAGCACGACTACGACGGGAATGATTCCAACCAGGGATCGGTGCATATTTCAGCCCCTTGCGCTGTCACTTTATCGGAATCCAAGCATCCGTCAAGCTCAAAGACATCGGAAGACCTCTGAGCTTTCGTCCGGTTCGAAACAAAGAGGAAACCGCTCAGGTTTCCCCCCTCCTTGATCGCTCGTTCGTTCAAAACGCCTGGCTCAAAGCGCATCCAGGTCAATCGCCGAAACGTTCCAGTGACCCTCCGCCAGATCTTTCAGTGATCTCACGTCTGCCTTGAGGATCTCAACTCGAGGCGCGGAGTGGTCGTTGTGATCGGGGACGCAAGCCGGGACGAATCCTCGCATCGCATTCCCTCTGGTATCCCTTCGCGCCGGCTATCTCAAGACCGCGGATGATTGTTCACCAAGGTGGGATATCCGGCGCTCGGGTGCGCTGGCCTTCGGGACGAACTCGAGTACCGTCCAGCGCTCATGTTTCGGCCCCGCCTTGACCGCCGAAACGTCCACGTCCACGGGCCGGATTGACCGCAGGTCATACCGCTCTCGCATGCGGTTGATCCAAACACTCACCTCGGGGATGTCGGGTGGCGTGTCGTGGTAAAGCACGCAGCGCAAGGGGTGCTCCGCCGAGACCGCGTTCCAGTCCGGAGCACGTCCCAGCGCTCGGCTCGGTGAGTAGATTGATTGATTGCATACATGAATCGCGGTTCGCAGGTTCAGCGTCCGCGGGTTCTGGATCTGGAAATCCAGGCGCGAGCAGGCCACCTCGGCGTTCTGCTCAAGGTTAGGCCAGAATTGCCGGGCGAACGCTCGAGCTTGGATATCGACGAGGAAGAAACAGGGATGGACCTGGTCCTTACGCGCCAGGTCAAGCGCCGTCAGAAACAGCAGCGACACGCCGATTCCGACCGTAGCGGGACGGAACCGTGGCCAGGGGACGAGCCGTAACAGTACGGCTGCCCCAAGCCCTGCGAGGAGGCAAATCCCCGGCGCCAGGTACTGCATTTGACGCGCGTCGTGCCCGTAGGGGTATCGGCCCAGGAACGCCGCTGCAAGCCCCACGAGGAAGGGGCCGAGCAGCACCAACATCAAGGTCTTGCGTCCGCTCCGCCAGAGGAAGACACAGGCGGTCGCGAAGCACAGCGTCGTCAAGGTACTCGACCCAGAAGGGCCTCCCCACGGATAGGCGAACATACAACCTGTGTGCATGTTGATAAGCCAGAGGATGAACCGCACGGGAGTGTCCAAGGGCGGGAACGCAGGGGCCCAGTCGCCTCGTCGGTAGTTCGCCAGTGTCCCCTGACTCTGGCCCTTGATCACGAAGACATACAGTAACAGGAGAGATCCGGCCATGAGCAGAACGTACGAGCCAAAAGCGATCCACGTTTGCCAATGCCGCGACCTCAAGACCGGCATCGCCAGGCCTAACGCGATGCCGCCGGCCACGAAAGCAGCCGGGTACGACAGTGCCAGTGCGAGTGGCACAATCCCTGCCAATATCCAGAGCCAAGCGGTCCGGCCTTGGGCACGCCACCACTCTACCGCGAGTGCCAGTAGCACGAGCGCCGCGAGGAGGTCCGACGCATAAGGCTTCGCTTCGGTCGCGTGCCGGATCGGATGAAAGCTCACCGCCAAAATGCCAACTGCCAGCAGGAGCGGCACCCCGCACAGGACTCGTCCTGCAACATGGCGGAAGAGCACCATGCTCACGATCCCGCACATCACCGGAAAGAGGCGCAGTGACATCTCGTTGAACCCCAGCAGTCTGACGGCAGTCAGCTCGATCCAGAGAAAGAGCGCGGGACAGATCTGTCCGTAGGCCAACGGCTTCAGCAGGCCGAGGTAATCACGCTGAAGAAAGTTGAAAGCGAGAAACGCCTCGTCACCCCAGAGGGGAAACCTCATCAGGTACCGGCCCAAGCGCAAAGCGATTCCCAGACCCACGAAGGCCCACGTTGCCCACGCCAAACTCGAGGCCCAGCGAGACGCAGTCTCGGCGTCCCAGGGGTGACGCTCCAGGGGGTCCTCGATTTTGAAAGGACATGGCCGGACCGAGTCGAGGCTGGAGATGCTCACGGCTTGACCTCCCTTCGGCCGGAACAACACGCGCCAAACCATTCGGCCAGGTTTTTCCGGGCTAAAACCGCGGTCGTTGCGGTCATTTGACAGTTGGTTTGAGTCCGAACTGTCCGAGACAAACGCGCTGCCTCGCCGATTCGCTTCCGTCCCTAGCGAGTTTCGCCATCAACCGGATAGGGGCAGGCGCAACTTGAGCGCCTTGGATCGGCCGAAGAATTCGCCCGCGTGAGAATCGTTGAATTCCTGGCGTTGGCTGTAGGCTGAGACACCCCGCACGAAGTGGCAGCCGTTCGAGAGAGTCTCTGACACCAGCAATCCCGCGACGCGTTGGCGCGCCGATGACATCCTTACGCCATCACTGTATCGCAAAGGGGTCATCCGTCAAGCTCAATCACATCCGAGACCGTTACCGACAAACCAGGCGTGCTGATTCAACGAACCTATTCGGTTCGAAACAGAACGGAGAGCGGGAACCGGTTTCCGGTTTCCGCCCTCCATAAACTCTTGCGAAGACTCTTCGCGCACTCGGCTCAAAGCGCTTCGAGGTCAATCGCCGAAACGATCGGGTGCCCTTCCGCCGGATCCTTGAGCGAGCTCACGTCCGCCTCGTCACCCGGCTTGAGGATCTCGAGCCGAGGCGCGGAGTGTCCGTTCTGGTCGGGGACGCACGCGAGGACGTACGAATCGCCGATGACTCGCAGCTTGCTATCGCGGACGTTGACCACCAATGCGGTCCGCTCGTCGATGCCGAAGCCGATCAGGTCGGGGTGGTCTTCGAGAACGCCGAGCAGTCGCCCCACGCGGTTGCGCTTGAGGAAATGCTGGTCGACGACCGCACCCTGGAGAAAGTCGAACCCGGTCCCCATGACGGCCTTGGCTTTGCCGTCGGAGATCATCACGCGGGTCATGATCGCGGCGCCGGCGGATGAGCCGCCGATCACGCCGCCGCGGTCGAGCAAGGCCATCAATTGGCGTTCGACTTCCGTCCCGATGTAGGCTTCCGACACGAGATTCTGTCGACCACCGCCGAACCAGACGGCGGTCGCTTCGGCGAGCGGCTTGGCGAACTCGGGGTCATCCGCCATGTCGCGCTTCCGCGTGTGGAGCAACTGAAGCGAAGCGGGCTGATACTTCTTCCACGGGTCGAGCGAAGGGAGGGTGCGTGACGTGTCGTCCGCGTAGATGCTCGCGGTGGGAATCACGACGATCTTCGCCTTCGGGCCGCCGGCAAGTTCCGCGAACCGCTGGCGCACTGAGTCGGGAACCCCTCCCCCGCCGCATATCACGAGGGCACCACCACTCGGCCGCACCACGCCGATGATCGGTTTAGGATCAGCCGCGGCGTGCGTAAACGACCAGTAACTCCATCCCAAGAATGCCACCAACCCCACGCCGGAGCACAGCACGGCGTAGAGCAAGCACCGGGTTGTTGTCAGAGCTTTGCCCCTGAGGGCGCGAATCGGCGTGATCATCTGGGCCACCCCACTGGTGTTGGGCGGAGGCGTGGCAGGGGGGAATCGTCGCTGGCATCGTCGGGCCACACCGATGCCTCGGCTGCCCAGGTCCCCGAAAGGACCCCACTGAACTCCTTAACCTTCGTCGGTCGATTGCACTTTCTTCTTTCAATCCACCTGAATTCTAACCCACCTTACTATCGTCAACAAGTCTTTGACAGAATGTTGAATTTTGTTAGAGGCGGGTTAGACGGATTGTTTAACATAATCCGCCGCACGGGTCGAGACGTGATCTTGGCCCAGCCGGCGTCGTCAGAGTTGTTCGGCTAACCCAAGGTTTTACAATTGCCAGAGGCTGATTTCAAGTGCGGTTTCTCCTTTCGTCGCGATATCGGCCAGAATCTGGCCGATCAGGCAAGAGAATTTGAACCCGTGGCCGCTGCAGGGGCTCGCCACGATGATGTCCCGGCGCCCGGGAAGACACCCCACGCGGAAGTGCTCGTCCCGAGCCACGGTGTAGAGGCACGTCTCGGTTCGATCCGTAGGAGCCTGGCTCAAACCAGGCAGGAATTTCTGCACGAATCCCCGGACGATCCCACGATACTCATCATCGACCGTGCGATCTTCGATGTCCGGGTCGACCGCCGGTCCTCCATGGCGCGCGACCTTGACCCCGCAGCCGAGGAACGCCGGCATGCCGTAGAAGTCGTCGAGCGGCTCGGGACCTTTGTAGATGAAAACAGGGAACCGTCCCGGCTCATAGGCCGCCGCTGCGCCCCCTTCCGGGCGGAAATAAAGGACGCGCTGGCGTGTTGGTTCGAGGGCACACGGCAACGTCGGCAAGAGCCGCGTGACCCAGGCCCCCGCCGTGATGATGAGCCGCTCCGCGACAATCGGGCCGTCGTCGGTGACGAGTGTCGGCCGCTCGCCCGACAGGTCGAGCTGTCGCACAGGGCAGTTCTCGACCACCTGCGTCCGATCGCCGCCCAGCGACCGCGCCAACGCGACCTGAACGGCCACTGCGCGGGACGCCGCAAGCATCCCCGCGTCGGGCTCGAACACAGCGTCCGTATCGTCGGCACCCCCGAACTCCGGCCAGACCTGTCGCAACTCGCGACCCGACATCCGCCGGTGCGGCACGTCGATCGCCTTCAGGCTCGCGGCGACCCGACCCACATAGTCAACGCTCGGAGGGCAGAACGATACGCCGCCGGTGCGGAGGTAGAGATTCACCCCCGCATCCGCCTCGAGCACGCGCCAGGCTCGAAACGCGTCGAGCATCAGCCGGGCGTAGCGCGGGTCCGCGTAGGAGTGGCGCGTGATTCGCGCTGCGCCGTGGGAACTCCCGCGATCGTGCCCGAGCGCGAACTGCTCGACCAACAGCACAGGCTCGCCCCGCCGAGCAAGGTGGTAAGCCGTCGCCGCGCCCATCGCGCCAGCGCCGAGTACCACGTTGCGTGCGGTGCGTGTGTGCATGTTCGAGAGATCCGTTGGCTACGGGCAGAGCGAGTTCTTCCACCTGTCGCCACTTTAGCTCAGTATCGGAAATGACGCTAGAGCCGTCCGCACAAAATTCGAAAAGCCGATAATTCGAGCGGGATCGCAAACTGTGGATGAGACACGAACCAGCGACCTTTGGGAAACTTTGGCGTGATCCTGCGAAACAGTGTCGAGGTCGTCGCCGAAATGAGACGCTTCGCCAGCCTCTTGTTTGCCTATTCGCCGTTTGGCACGATGCGAGGAGCATCCTCCCACAACCGATCGAGGGATAGCCAACGTGAGTGACGAGAAACCTTCCGCCGAGCGCGGCCCTTCCTGCGCGGTATTTCACGAAGGGGACAATTACCTCGAGTCGTTCGACCTCCCCAGGGAGGTGGACGCCGCCAACCAGGCGCTGGCTCAACTCGCAGGCTTCCTGAGCGACCACCTCCAGACGGGGAAGGACTTCGTCGTTTGGCGTGATGGCCGAGTCGCCGCAGTCCTCGCCGCGACCGGGCAAAACGCTCATGTGACGATCTTTGAGAATGGAACAAACGAACGGACGATCGTCGTGAACCTCGCAGGTTCGCCGCAATCGTCGGGAGTGGGCACCGCCAGCGCGAACGAGATCCGTTTTCGGCCCGTCTGCATCCTGTTCGAGACCAATGCTGACGAGACCGATTCGGCGCGCAACGACCGGCTGTTCGCGGCCTCGAAAGATGCGATCAACCAGGTGTGCCGCACGGCGTCTACCGCCGGCGTTTCCGATGTGGTGGTGACGGTTACCGGTTTCGGACCTGATGGGCCTTCGATTCCCGATAGCGTATCTGTGGACAAGGAGCCGCACTGGGATGAGTTGATGGCCAAGGCGCAAGAGGAAGGCAAGCTCTTCGTCGTCGTCCAGGCCGTGCACCGCGCCGAGAAATATCGGTACTTCAAGGAAGAGCTCCCCTATCCCCCTGTCGCCAAGCTGCTCCAGAGTCCCACGAGCGTCCGGCAACACCTCGGACCAGGATGCTTCCCCGTGATCGTGAACGTTGGAGGCGGGTTCGCTCTGTTTCCCTGTCCGATCCCAGAGTGACCGCCTCTCATGTGCAGCCAGCCGAGGAAACAGAATTAGCGCGATGTCCCCGGCGCGCTCGAAAGCGATTTGGCTTCCTCCGGCGGAATCTCACGCACGAAGAGATTGCGCCAGCGGATTTCGCCACCGTGCGTTTGCAGCATGATGGGGCCTTTGGCCGGCAGCGGCTGGGATCGATCCCAGTAATTCTCCATCGCAGCACCGTCGACGACCAGCTTGTCATTCAGCCAAACCCACGTGCGTGTGCCCACTTGCCGGATGCGAAACTGGTTCCACTCGCCAAACGGTTTGTCCGCGAGGACCAGGGGATCGCGCCCGGGCGCATCCGGCGTATTGTTGAACAGACCGCCCGAGCCCAGGTGCGGCTTCCGGTTCGGATTCTTGGGATCGAACTTTTGATTCGAATCCCAAATTTGCACCTGTGGCGTGCCTCGAAGATAGATGCCGCTATCTGCGCCCGGGACGGTCTTGTACTCGAGGCGCAGTTCGATGTCGCCGAACTCCGCCTCTGTCGTGGCGTACGGTCCGGTGCCAGCGTTGACCAGCTCGCCATTCTCGACACGCCAGTGCTTGGGGAAATCCTCGCGTTGCTGCTTGAGGTTCGCCTCCTTGGCGTCCCCTTGGAGCTTGGTTCCATTGTGTGGGTTCAATCCGTACCAGCCGCTCAGGTCCTTGCCGTTGAAGAGGGCCCGAAATCCCTCTGGAGGCGCAGGCTCCTCGGCTCGGATAGTCGCCCCAATGCCGGCCAGCACCAGCGCGGTCGCACAGTGCACAATCAGGTGAAGACATCGTTTCATGGTTTGGTCCCCAGAAGCGTTTTCATGGCGTTCATGAGAATCGGTTCGACTTCAGGCGCGACGTTGCTTGCGGTGGGACTGGTCTCGTACCCGCCCTCGGAATACGCAACGGTTGTCCCGATGTAGGCTGGCCCATAATCGCCGTATGCCGCCATGGCGACGTGCAAATCGGGACGCATCGCCTTGGCGGCGAGCTGATATTCCACGAAGAGTTCGCCCGGCATATGCAGGATGCGCGACTGGCCGACGCGCAGGCAAGTGAGATCGATCGCGTTCCCTGCCTTGGAGCGAACGACCCAGGCGAGCTGTTCCGGTCTGGCGGCAGACCCTCGCGCGGCTTCGCGGTTCAAACCCTTGATCAGTTCCTCTTCACTCAGATGAGGCGCCACGGGGAGCTTGACCGCGACGCGTTCCCAGCTCACGTCCGTAGCCGCGAGCGGATAGGTCTTCGTCGTGTCGAACGCCGCTTTCAAGCCGCGTGCCAACCGCAGAGCAAGCGTCATGCGGTTTTCCTTGCTGCCGTCATTGTATTTCCCTGCCCCAATGTTTCCCCCGGCGCCGTTGAAGTGGACGTGCAGCGCCTCGGGAACGGCCTGACCTCGAATGAACCGGGCGATCCCCGGAAAATCCGAACTGGGGACACCCGTTCGGTAGTAGCTCTGCGGATGGCAGGCGTAATAACTCAGCACCGCGACCGGCCGCGCCTCGTTCCAGAACGAGAGCAACGTGACCTCAGGATCGATCACCCCTTCGGGCTCGGCCCTGAGCGCAGGGTCCGCAGTCGCCGTGTAGCGCACGGCGCGAACCTTGCCATCCGGTCCGAGGATGCGGCGGTTGGAAGCAACCTCCTCCACCCGAGCGACGCCCCAGCCATAGTGCGTGACGGGCTGAGCCGACGCCAACGCCCCTTCGATCGACTTGCAAGCCCGCTGAATCACCTCTCGCGCAAATGTGCCTTCGAACCGGCCGAAATCCTTCCGGTCGAGATCGCGAACAAGCCGTTCCGCCGTAAAATCGCAGGTCGGCGCGTCGTGCTGATGCAGCGTATGCACGGCAACACGTTCGCGTGTTGTACCGGCCGCGGCCGCCAGCTTGTCGCGAAATGCGTCGTGCCCCTCGTTCGCGATGCCGATCCAATCGACCGCGCACAGAACGATCGGCTTACCCGCACTCAGGATGACGATTCCCCGGCAACGTAACGTGAGCTCGTCGAGCCGCTTGACGGGATCATACGTCATGATCGAGCCCACCGGCGGTGTCGCGTCGACGTCGAAGATCGCGATCTTGATTCCCCCCTGCGGCGCTTGCTCCTGAGCTTCGGCCTGCAGGAGGGTGGTCAGGGTGAGGAGCGCAAAGGTGAGAAAAGGTGTAACCGGTTTCATAGGCATGCTCATCTAGGCGGGCTTGGATCTCGTGTCAACGGCGGCGGGTGACACGCCATTCGGGTCGCTTCCGGAAGGATTCGCGTGTGCCACGGTTCGACACTTCGACTTCGAGGATGTCGACCATGCGCAATCACCAGGCAGGTTGCTTACTACGATAGAGCAGCGGGACGACCGCACGCAAGAGTGCGATGGCAACGGGAGGGCCCAAAAGCCGCGATTCATTCTGAGGTCACGCGTGGATGTCCCGGTCCACAGGACTCCTTCTGACGAGCCCTTCACGTGTGGATAAGGAAACGGGACTGGTGTGCGTTGCGCTACGGGTTCCCGGAACGTTGGTGAGCGTGGATGATGCAGGTCGAGACGTGCTGTCAAGGCGCAGAAGGCGCTTGGTTCAGAGGGACGAAGAGGAGATCGCACGGAATGCACTCGGCCAGGATCGGCGCACCGTCCGAGGCGTATCCTGGATGGTCCACCAGCGCCTGACAGAGCGGGCAACGCACAGGGAGTACTGCCGTTACCGCATCCGAAGACTTTGTGATCACCAGGGTCTCCGGCATGACCCGATGGAACCGAACCTGCCCGCGCTTCCGTTTGACACTCAACATGACAAGCGTCTCCTCACGTGTGATCCGGATTCCGTGAGGGTGCTGGCCCGTAGGTTAGCCGCGCACGATCCCGGACGCTCCGCATTCTTGGATTGAGAAACGCCGCGCACTCCGATCCGTTGGGGGAAACGTGGCAATCACCCGAATCTTCGAGAGCCGTTCAGCGACTGATCTTTTTCAACGACCCGCAACAAGGCGAGAGCACGCGGATGCGTTTGGGAGGGCGAGGCTCCGTCCGAGCCAGCCTTGTCCTGGTGACGAGTCTTCGAGTCACCGGGACATCGCGTGTGATGCCGCCCGGCATGACCTCGTGCCGCTCGCGATGATCCAACGACTCGAAGACTCGCCGTCGGATCAAGGCTGGCTCGGACGGAGCCTCGCCCTCCCAGGAAGCGCAGACGCCGGACGTTTAGCCTTGTTGCGGGTCGTTGATCTTTTTTGAGCGCACTTCAAGAACGCGAACCGAGGCTCAAACAACTTTCTTGCGAATCTCCGGAAGAACTCGCCGGCTCGTTCGTTTCCCCTGGCAGAACGGGATCGTGTGGTCCCGAAGAGGTGTGAACCGAAAGGAGCGAGCCATGTTGCGTCACTTCTGCTTGAAGAACCTGATCGCGGGGATGGTGTTGGCGTCCGGGATGCTCACTCTCGGGTCTTCGCCGGTTTGGGCATCGGGCTACTGCCCGCCTCCCTGTCACTATGAGCGGGTCACGGTTTACGTGCCCAAGACCATCACTTGCACCAAACTCGTCACTCTGTATGACCATTGCGGTCGGCCGTACCAGGTTGAGCGCACCTACACGACGACGGTTCAGGTCGCGGTGACGAAGCTCGTCGCCGTCTACGACTGAGCACCGATAGGTCCTTGAATGTGGCGGCTACGGGCGTCAAACTCGTCCGCCATGACGACCGCCACACCGTGGACCGTACCAAGTGATGAGGACCTGGCCGCGCATGTCGCGCGTCGTCTCAGGGACGCGAAGTCCCTGAAGACGGCGCACGCGGCGTTTGACCAGCTCGTCCGGCGGCACAACCCGCTGCTGGCGGCGTTCATCGCATCGCGTACCCAGCGGGATGCTGAGGACATCGCCCAGGACGTGTGGCAGCGCGTCTGGGAACACGCGCCTGCGCAGTTCCAGGGAGGAAACTTCCGCGCCTGGCTCTATCAGATCGCCCGTAACGCTCTTATCGACGTGTCGCGCAAGGCCCGACCCGAGCTGCTCAGAGATCACGATGGACTTGCGGACCCACGCCCACAATCGGCTGAGCAGCCCTTGATCGAGGCCGAGCACGGCGAGGCGCTAAAACGATGCCTGGAACGACTGAAACCGGAGATCGCCGCGTTCGTGCGAGCGCGGCTCGAAGGCGAGGATTACGACGTACTCTGCGAGCGGTTGGGGTTCTCGAAGAACCGTGCGTACAAGATGATGAACGAGGCCAAGGCGTTCCTTCAGCCCTGTGTCGAGCGAGAACTGTCATGAAGCTGGTCGCGCTGGACATTCCCGACGACTCCGCCGCACTGGCCGGCTGGCTGGAAGGGCACCTGACCGGTCTCGACCTGGGGTTGCTCGTGGCCGAGCTGGACGCCGTGCACGGATCGAGCGCGGGAACGGCCGACACGCTCGACGACCTCCTGGGAAACCGTCGTGAACTGGTCCTCAACGAGGGGTTAGGAGCACTTCCTCGCGAGGATCTCCGCCGGTTGCTGGTGCAGCCGCGACTGTTGCTCGACTTGCAGGAGCTGGTGCTCATCGAAGGGGGTTCGCACTGGCAACGGCTCGCCGCGAACGCGCCTGGAATGCACGAGCGGACCGAACGGGTCCGAGCGCGGCTTGAACCGGTTCTGCAAGGTGCGAGGCGTGCGGAGGACGAGCGCGATCAAGAGAACGCGGTACTTCACATTCCGCGGCGCTGGCACCGTTCGCCCTGGCTTGGGCTGCTCGCGATGGCGGCCGTCGTCTTGGTGATGGTCGTGATCTGGTACGAGCGGCCCCACGGACCGGCCCCGATTGCCGGCGCTGGCTGGGGCTGGAGCCGGCCCGATGCCTTACCCCAGGATCTGCCCCGTAATGCCTACCTCGAACGCCTCGCGGACGACGCCGAGGAGTGGTTCAAGAAGCGTCCTGACGAGGCGGAGACACTCTCGAAACGCATCGCCGAGTTCCGGCAGGGTTGCTCGGTCTTGATCGAGGCCGACCACAAACCGTTGTCCGCCAAGGATCGGCAATGGCTGGTGTCGAAGTGTCAAGAATGGGCCGCGAAGCTCGACGCTCACCTCGCAGCCGTCAGGGCCGGAGACGATCCCCTAAAGGTCCGCGATGCGACCGACGGAACGGTGCGCAAGTTGATCAACGCGTTACGCGACCGTGCGAAGGCCACGGCCTGAACGCGAACGGCACGTAAGCGGCTGAGTACCGCCAACGTGCCGTCCCGAATGTCGGGTCGCGATCACGCCGTTCAACGGCAATAACGGCCGTAGGGGGCGTATCCGTAGCCTCGCGCGTAGTAACCGCCCACGCTTGGGTAATAGCCGCCCCCAACGTAATAGCCGCCGGGGTAGTAGCCGCCGTACCCGTACCCCAGGCCGTAGCCATATCCGAGGCCGTACCCGCCGTACCCCAGGCCATAGCCGTAACCGGGACGGTAAGAGTAGCCCCGGCTGTAGCCGAAGCCCCGTCCGTGGCCGTAGTAGCCGCCTGGATGGTGCGCGTGACCGTGGTAGTGTTGCGCGTTCGCTTCGGTCGCGCCGCAACCGAACAGGAGCGCGCTGGCCAGAGCGCACGTTGCGATCAACCGTTTGCCCGTCGTCTTCATGGATGAGTCTCCTTCGCGTCAGCAACGGGCCACCCCGAACACGAAACGGAGCGGCCGAGAATGAGAGCACGCGCTCTCGTTCCCGAGAGGACAACGGGCCAGGGAGGAGAATCTCGCTCGATTCTCGACATTCTTGGGAAGCACAGCGGGAATCGAGGGAAGAACGGTGTGGGTGATTCGTTCTCCCTGCCGAACGCGGCCGGCGCCCGCACGAACCGCGAGGCGCGGCGCGACCAGGGAGATCACCTCATGAGCGGCTCATTGATCCGTCTCGTCGGAACCATCGCGATCGTCGCCGCGATCGGCGGCGTGCCGGACGCCGACCTCAGCGACGACGACCTGACCGAACGCATCACGCGGCGCGGCGAATCGGTCGCGGCCTCAAGAACGGCCCAAGAGGCATTCGGCATGCTCTTCGAGCGCCACGGACCATCGCTTCGCGCGTTTCTGTCGGCGCGGGTCGGGCGTGATGACCTTGACGACCTCGAACAGGACGTCTGGTGCCGCGTCTGGGAGCACCTGCCCGCGCTGTTCCACGGCGGGAACTTCCGTGCCTGGCTCTATCGGATCGCACGGAACGCCGCCATCGACCATCTGCGGAAACGTCGTGATGACGTTCTGGAAGAGCCCGACGCCTTGATCGACCCTCGCTCCGAGCCGCCCGATGCTCGGATCACCGAGCAGGGGCAGCACGACACACTCCAGCACTCCATCGCGCGGCTGGACGCCACCTCCCGCATGCTCCTCCAGGCCCGGCTGGCCGGTGAACCCTACGCCGACATCTGTCATCGCCTCGCAATCGCTCCCGCACAGGCACACCGCCTGTTTCACAACGTCAAGGCCCAGCTCCGACGCTGCGTTCAGCAGCAGTCACGCTGAACGCCCTCCCACGACACTGCCTGATCACATCGGATGACGCCAGTGCGAGCACATGCGTTCACGTATGCCGTTTTTTTGGGCCGGAGGCCGCTGCGCGGCCTAAGGTCAGGAAAAACATGGCTCCGCCCCCTCCCAGCCGCCCTTCGCTTCGGCTCGTCGGGACCGGGGCTCCGCCCACGCTCCGCTCGGTCCCTCCGGCCTACGCTACGGGCTATGCCTCCCTTACTGCCCGGACTGGACTCGGGCCACGCGGAAGCCCAGG
>DAIDJG010000579.1 GCA_027451445.1 Singulisphaera sp. | reverse complement strand
GGATTTGCAGGGAGCCATCGTCAGTTTTCTCAACACGGAAGAGGAATTCGTGATTGCGCCAAAACGGTCGCTCGCTCGAGCTCTTGAGCGGTGTACTCAACGATTTGAGGACAACTTGAGCGCCGACCTCCAGTTCCGCGGGATTCGGCTCCGCGACGCCCGCAAGGGCGTAGCCAGCAAGAAAAATACGGAGAACCCCCAAGAGCGCAGACGAGCCCATGACTCGATACTTGGACAAAGTCGAAACCATGGCGTAGCTTCCTCGCCCGTGATGGAAGTCGGGGTGCGTGTGCGTTTCGAGCATGGCGCGGACACATGTACCGTGTCCGCGCCCGAATGATGCCCTGGACAAGTTGGCCTGCTCAAGGACGCGCGGCGCCTTCAGCCACGCGAAATGTAACGCGCGGCACCCTCGCCCGATGGGTCTTGGCGCGGCACGCCTCCCGGCCTCCGCGGCGCGTTCACGGCGGCGGGCGGAGGCGCCACGAGTGATTTCAGGAATACCTCCACGCTTTGTCGTTCCCGCTGCGGCAGTCGAAAGTAGGAAGTCTTGGAAGACGCCGCCTGGCCGCCGTGGAGGGCAATGGCTTGCTCCAGGGTCTCCGCGCGACCGTCGTGGAGATAAGGCCCGGAGTCGCGTACGCCCCAGAGCGGTGGCGTACGCCACTCGCGTCGAGTTGGTGCTCGGAACCTTGGCTTGGCTCCATGGAACGCCATGGGGCCATTGGGCATGATTCCCGTTGAATCCTCGTCTTCCGAGGAGGAAGAAGGCAGGAACGACGAATAGGACCCACTGTCGCTGAGCTGGTCTCCCATGTCGTGGAGCAGTAGGTCGCTGTAGATCCCGTCGACCTCACCGAGTCTTGCGGTGTGGCAATTGGAACAGCCGATCGCGTCAAACCTAGCCCGACCCGCAAGTACCCGCTGGGCGTCCGCGCGTTCCTCCGGCATGCGCATCACCGGCGCGGGCAGGCTGGCGACGAACGCGGTAAGCGCGTCGCACTCGGTCCGGGTCAGATCCAGTCCCGGAGCGGTCGAGACCTTCATGCGCGGGTCGAGTGACTGCGGATGTCCGGGGACTTCCAAACCCAGCTCCACGGCGCAGGCAGTGAGCACGAAATCATCCAGTGTGGCCGACTGAGCCTTCCAGCCGAATCGTCCAATGCGCCCGTCCTCGAGGCGCCGCACGCGACCTTTCACCGCAGAGAAGCCGCCTCCCTTTGGACGCGCGGCGTCCTCGATCACCCAGTCGGGGATCGAGTCGATCAAGCCCTCCCCGAACAAGGGTGAAGGATTGAGCTGGGTACGGACCAACGTGAAGTCGCCGTATTCGACCGGCAACCTCGACAACGCGCGCTGGGGTCCGGTCGACAACTGCGCTGAGTGCTCCGGGCCGAAGAACCGCCGGGTCCTGGCGACCGTGCGACCAATTTCGGGTTGGAGGATCGCCAGATGCCAGTCTTCGTATTCGCGATCCGTCCCGAACAGATGGACGAGCACGCTCGGCGAATCCCGAAATCCGGAGTGCAGCTTGATCAACGGGGCCCGATCCGGACCCGATCCCTTGGGGCTGGGTTTGGGGGCGTCTTCGAAGCGTTGGGTCAGCGCTGACGTGAGCTGTCGCCGATGCAGTTGAAGATCTTTGAGGGGGCCGTCGGGGATCTTGTCATCACTCGGCGTGATGCTTGCGGTAAGCAGGTCGACATTCTTGTTTAGCGGGCCCGCACCCCCCGTGCCGCCGAGGTTGTGGCAAGCGACACATGACGTATCGTTGTAGACCGGCCCGCGGCCATCGCCGCCGTGCTGGCTCGGTGCCCCCGGGGTCCACTCCTTGACAAACAGGGCGTGGCCCTCCGCGAGAAGCTCGCGACGGTCGTCGCGCTCCTGGCCATCGCACCAGGCGGTGAGCCCGGAAACGAACGCAAGTCCTACCAATGCCTGGAACGGGATTCCGCCGAACAATCCGCTCGACTTGCTCATGGAAAGGCTCTCCTCAACACGAGATCGGACCGACCCATGACGATTGATGTGCTTCGGTTAGCCTAACAAACGGCAGTACCTTTGACAAAAAGCAAATCTCGGAATTTTGAAATATGCCTCTCCATCAGGAACTGGTGCAATTCTCGATCGCGCTGCGCGCTCGTGAGTATCACATTGGGGATGGACTCGGCGCTCCGACCTGATTAAGATTCATACCGGCAGCATGGATCGTGGCCCCCAAGAGAAAGGATGCTCCCATGCGACATCTCTTCGTGTCTCGTCCTCAGACTTCCCATTGCCACTCGTTCCTTGCAATCGCGTTTTTCGCGTGTGCGCTCTTGCTGGGCGCATCGGTCCTTGCGGCCGACCCACGTCCGGCCGTCGCGACGCGCTTGCCCGAGAAGGGGCTGGTCGCGTATCTCGAATACGACGGGCTCCGCTCACACGCAAAAGCCTGGGAGAACACCGCCGCCGGCGCGATCCTCCAGCGCACCCAGGCCGGTGCGATGGCCACGGAGTTGATGCGCCAGGTCCTGGACGAGTTCCTCAAGAACGTCCCCGACACGAAGGTCAAGGGAGCCGAACTGCTCAGAGTGCTTCAGGATCTCAGCGACGAGGGATTCGCGGTTGCGCTCTACATGCGCGACGCCGATTCTGGATTCGTTGTCGTCGTCGGCAAGGGGCTCGGCGCCTCCGAGGCTCGTCAGCGGCTCGAGAAGCTCGGGCGCGCTCTCTCGGGCGGAAAGGACAAGTCGAAGCCGGCGCTCCGCAGGCGAGGACGCGAGATCTTTCCGATCGGGCTCGACGCTGACGACGCCGGGAACGCGGAGTTGATCAAGACGCGATTTGCTGTCGAAGACCCCGACGACGCCGAACCGCGGCCTGCGGTTGTGAACCACAAAGCGCCGGGAGACGCGATACTTGCGGAGTCATTCCAGGCGTATTGGTTCGAAGGGAACGACCTGTTCCTCATCATGAGCAGTCCTGACGCGGCGGACGCGGAGAAGCCCAAGGATGAAGCGGGGGCGAAGGAGAAACCAAAGTCCGGCATCCTGGCGAACGATCTCGACAACGTCCTTGATGCGTTCGAAGGCAAAGGCCGAACCGCGGCAAATCATGAGGGCTATCTCGCCGCCCTGGCGGAGGCGAAGGACCTTGATGGGTTTGACGCCAATGGGCTGTTTTTCCTTGAACTGGGTGGCAAGAACAGCGTGCTCAAGAACATTGCCGAAGGCGCCGGGGCGGTCTCTCCCTTCGCAATGCGCAGCCCGTACACAGGGCTCACGCTGCCGTCCGGTAAGTACATGCACGACGACGTTCAATACTTCCCACCCGCGGGCGTTTTTCCGACGCAGCCTACGAACCTCCCGACCGGGCCCGCTCGCCCGGCGCAGCCCGTGAATTCAAGGAGTTCCCACAACGAAGCGCAGGTGCCCTGTGATGGTCCGGAGCCGATCCACGAAAAACCTGTACCGCCGAAATCCGGGTTGCCGGAGCCCCAGGTTCCCTTAGGGCCTCGTCAGGCCAACGTGAAGACCATCGAGGCCCCCAACGATGCCCAGAAGGCGGACAAAGAGGATCCCGAGAAAGAAATCGACGAGCTCGAATTGCTGGGCCTGTATGACGTCAAACGGGTGGTCGCTCGTTGGGGCTTCCAGGGCAAGGGGCTGTTGACCGTCGTCCGTGTCGAGATTCCGAAGCCGCGCAAGGGACTATGGACCATTCTCGACGCACCGGGGTTCCGGAAAGACCAGCTCCCGCCGATCCCTCGCGGTGTCACTTCGTTCGTGATCGGCTCGTTTGATCCGGCTCGAGCCTACGAGGCAGTCGTGAACCAGATTAAAGCCGCGGTGCCCGAAACTGGCCCGATGATCGAAATGGGCGAGGCGGCCGTGCGCGAAGCGATCGGCCTTCGACTGCGCGAGGACCTGCTGGCTAACATCGGCCCAACGTGGTGCACGTTCGACCTCGCCGAAGGCCCCAAGGACCTTTCCAAGGGCCTATCGCGCGGGCAGGCGCTCGTGGTGGGTCTGCACGACGCGGACGCGTTTGCGAAGGTCCTCGACAAGGCCGCCGTCAGTATCAACGCCACGTTGAAGACGCTTGAAAACGGTCCGGCCGCGGACAAGCCCGACGCTGGCCCGCCCGTCCTCGCGTTCGAGCCACTGCCCAAACCCGAGCGTGGCTATCAACTCACGTCGCCGGCGGGACTGGTTGTTTGGCTCGGCGACGAGACGCGGCCAACGATCCTGATCGGTAAGTACTACGCTGTGGTCGCCATCAACCCGGAACTCGCCCGCGCGGTGCTCGCGGCAGAGTCGAAGCCCGGCGCGAGCTGGCAGTCGCAGGGTGAGCTGACCCGGACGCTCGCCGGGCTGCCCGCGGAGTTGACATCGTTGTCCGTGACCGATGCCATCGATTCCCTTTGGCCCGAAACGATGGTCAAGCTGCCCGCCTACGTCCAGTTGCTTGGGAACCTAATCAGCGCGTCCGCCGCGGGCGACGAAGCACCGGCGTCAACCATCCAGTTGCTGGCGGGGATTCCGTCTCCCTCCGGATTCCGCGTCCGCATCGACCCGGCAAAGCTCCCCAAGGCGAAGGTCGTCCGGGAGTTCTTGTTTCCCAGTGCGCTCGCCACGGTGGTCGACGACCGAGGACTGCGCTGGATCGGCCGAGAAGCGTTTCCATTTGCGTCGATCTCGGGCAGTGTGCCCATCAAACCGAAGTTCAAGATCGACCTGACGCAACCGGCGGGCAATCGGCTCAAGATGGAATTTGATGTGTTTAACCTGAAGACGAACTGACGCAACGCACGCATTGCGGCGTGATCATCAGACTCAGGTCGCGTCGGCGAAGGAGATGTCGCCGAACGCGACCGCCTCGATGTGAAACTCGCTCTTGAACACAGGCGTCCAGTGAACCGCGTCTGTGCTCCTTAGAATGAGGCCCTTCCACTTCGCGCCCACGAAGACCTCGCCGCGAGCTGTTTGAACTTTTGTTGGTGGAATGTTTGCAATTTCTGGCGGAACGGGCGATGATAGTTATGGAGGATTCTCCCCTGCTATCCTCCGAAGGGGTGGCGGCTTTTCGAGGTGGCTGACGCGGGGAACGCGATGACCAGGTTCTTCCGAGCCCAACGACTCTGCTGCGCGATCATCGCGATCGCGCTCACCGCGTTTCGCGGACCCGTCGGCGCGGCCGAGGATCTCCGCGTCAGCCCAGCGACCGTGTTACTGCACGGCCCCGAGTCATCCCAGCAACTGCTCGTCGCATCGGGGACTTTGGGGAAAGCTTCGGTCGATCTCACGAGGCGCGTGCAATACGAGTCTGCCGACCTACGCGTCGCCGCGATCGACGAGACCGGGCTCATCATGCCGCTGGCGGACGGGAAAACCGAGGTCCGCATTCGTTCCGGCCCAACGCTCGTCGTCGTGCCCATCGAAGTTCGAGGCGTCGATCGACCGGCGCCGGTGTCGTTCGAGCACCAGATGATCCCGCTGTTCACGAAAGCGGGCTGCAACGCGGGGGGTTGTCACGGTAAGGCCGAAGGCCAGAATGGGTTCAGGCTGAGTGTTTTCGGGTTTGACCCCGCCGGAGACTACGACGCGATCGTCAGTGAGGGGCGAGGCCGGCGCGTGTTCCTGCCTGTGGCGGAGCGCAGCCTCCTGGTGCGCAAGGCCTCGGCGGAGATCCCGCACGGTGGGGGCCGCAAGGTTCCGAAGGAAACGCCTCAGTACCGACGGCTCGTGCGCTGGGTCCGGGAGGGGTGCCCGCGCGTGGCCGATCCTTCGGAGTCCGTCGTTGCGCTCGAAGTTGAGCCCGCCGAGCACGTTTTGCCCTTCCGCGGCACGCAACAACTTCGAGTGACGGCCGTCACTGCCGGAGGGCAACGCAAGTGCGTCACGGCGGAAGCGGAGTATGACTCGAACGCGACGACCATCGCGGGCGTTGATCGTCGCGGCTGGGTGCAGGCGAGTGACGTGCCGGGCGAGGCGGCGATCCTCGTCCGATACCTTGGCAACGTCGCCGTCGCCCGGATGACGATCCCGCGGCCCGGCCTCGCGTTTCCGCGTCCGAGCGAGGCGAACTTCATCGATCGGCACGTTTGGGACAAACTGGAACGCCTGGGGATCCCCCCGAGCGAGCCGGCCGACGACGCGACCTATCTGCGCAGGGTGTTCCTCGACACGATCGGGACACTCCCCTCGGCGACTGAGGCAAGGGCGTTCCTCGCGAACACTGATCCCGACAAACGCGCCAAATTGATCGACACCTTGCTCGACCGTCCCGAGTACGCGGATTACTGGGCCATGAAGTGGTCCGATCTTCTCCGAGTCGACCGCGATGCGATCAATGCCGAGGGGGGCGTCGCGGTCACGCGCTGGCTGCGCAAGCAGTTCGCGGCGAACGTGCCCTACGACCGCTTCGTCCGCGCGGTGATTTGCGCCCTCGGGCCGGTCAGCAGCGAAGGACCCGCGGCATTTTACAAGGTCCTCAATACCCCCGAGGTGATGAGCCGGTCGATCAGTCAGCTTTTCTTGGGCGTGCGGATCGAGTGCGCCCAGTGCCACCATCACCCTTCGGAGCGCTGGGGCCAGGACGATTACTTCGCGCTCGCCGGCTTTTTCACGGGCGTTCAGCGCAAGCAGCTCCCGGCCGGCGGCGAGAGCATCGTTGTGCGGACCGCAACCGATCTCAAGCACCCTCGCAGCGGCAAGATCATCGCCGCACGCGCACTCGGAGCCGCAGCACCCGATTTCGCCGATTCGCTCGATCGCCGTGCAGTTCTCGCCGACTGGATGACCGCCGATCAGAATCCCTACCTCGCGCGTGCCTTCGCGAACCGACTGTGGGCTCATTACTTCGGCCGTGGCATTGTCGAGCCGCTCGACGATCTGCGCTCGACCAATCCCGCGTCGAACGAGCCCTTGCTCGATGCCCTCGCGGCGCATCTACGTGAGGTGCGTTATGACATCAAGCGTTTTACGAAGACGCTGCTCACCTCGCGCGTCTATCAGCTTGCCTCGAAGTCAAACGACGGCAACGCACGGGACGACCACAACTTCTCTCACAGCATGGCGAGGACACTTCCGGCCGAGGTCTTGCTCGACGCCATTTGTCAGGTTACGGGCGTTCCGGAAAAGTTCGTCGGCTGGCCGTTGGGGTTCCGTTCCATTCAGGTCTGGGACAACCGGATGCCCTCCTACTTTTTCCAGATCTTCGGCCGGCCCGTTCGCGCCAGCGTGTGCGAATGCGAACGATCGACCGAGCCCAGCATCGCCCAGGCCCTCCACCTGATGAACTCGCCCGAGCTCATGGCCAAGCTTCACGACCGCGACGGCGTGCCTCGCCGGCTCGCCGAGTCGTCACTGTCGCCGCGCGAGCTGATCGACGAGCTTTACTTGAGCACGCTCTGCCGCCATCCCGATGAGAATGAGTACTCACTCATGCTCGAGGCGTTTTCCGGGCAAGGCAGCGACCGCCGCGCGGCGATCGAGGATGTGCTCTGGATGCTCGTTAACTCGAAAGAATTCTTGTACAACCACTAGCGGCATCGTTATCGGCAGGACGCCACTCCGCCGCAAGAGACCGAAAGGGCCGTTATGAGCACCCCGTCCGACCCAAATCGTGGAATGGATCGCCCGGCGCTGTCGCGCCGACGGATGCTCCGGATCGGTGGTTCAGGCTTCATCGGCGGGTTGACCCTTCCTCGGCTCTTGCGACTCGAAGCAGAATCCGCAACGGTCGTGGAGCCGCGTGCCAAGGCGTGCATTTTCCTGTTCCTTCAAGGGGGTCCTTCCACGATCGACATGTGGGACCTCAAACCGGACGCCGCAGCCGAGATTCGCGGCCCTTACAAGCCAATTGCCACGTCAGTTCCCGGTACTTTTGTGGGCGAGCATTGCCACCGCTGTGCGCGAATTGCGGACAAATACACCATTCTCCGCACGCACAGCCACGACGATGGCGGCCACGTCACGGGCTCGCATTATCTGTTTACGGGCAACCGTCCCAACTTCGCCGATGGGCAAAACTCGCGGGTTCCCGTCAACGAGCTCTTCCCATCGGTCGGGTCGATCGTGTCGCGCGAGCTCGGACCAGGAGGAAGCGTTCCACCTTACATCAACATGCCTCATCCGCTTGTCGCGGGAGGGCCCGGGTTCTACGGGGCGATGCATGCGCCCTTCGTGATCGAGTCGGATCCGGTGCAGCCCGATTTCGAGGTCAAGGATCTGCGGCCGCTCGACGCGATGAATCTCACGCGACAACAGCGCCGAGAGCAGATGATGGCCCGTTTCGAGACACTCGAAAAAGCGCGAGGGCTGGGCGGCCGGCCCGATGTGATGGCGACGTATTACCAGAAGGCGCACGACCTCATCACGTCGCCGACGGCCCGCGAGGCCTTCGATCTCAAGGCCGAGCCAGATCACCTGCGCAACGCCTATGGCCGTACATCGCTCGGCCAGTGCGCGTTGTTGTCGAGGCGGCTGGTCGAGGCTGGCTGCCGGTTCGTCGGCGTCGATCATGGGAGCTGGGACACGCACTTCTCGTGCTTCCCGAGCCTCGAGAAGGACCTGATCCCGCACGCCGATCAAGCCTTCAGTGCCCTGGTGATGGACCTGGATCAGCGCGGGCTGCTGGATTCCACGCTCGTCGTCATGATGGGGGAAATGGGCCGAACGCCTCGCGTCAACGCCCAGGCGGGCCGCGACCACTGGTCGCAGGCGCAGAGTGTGCTCTTCGCGGGCGGGGGGACAAAGCGAGGCGCCGTCATCGGTGCCACCGACAAACATGCGTCGTTCCCCACGGCCGATCCCGTGAGCATCGCCGACCTCCTGCGCACGATCTTCCATCTCATGGGGATCGATTGCGACAAGACCTATTACACGCCGCTTGGCCGGCCCGTGCCGATCGTAAACGGCGGTCGCATCGTCCACGACATCATCGCGTGATCCGCCATGACGAACTCGGAAAAACCGGCTGTGCGCTCATGGGCTTTTCTGGTGGCGTTCCTGCTTGCCCTCCCCACAGGCGTAAGCGCTCAAAAGCCACCTGACGCAGGTTACGTGTTCCCGCCTGGTGGGAAAGCGGGAACGACGGTCGAACTCAAGCTCGGCGGCTACGACTGGGTTCCCGACCAGGACTACTTCCTTTCCGTTCCGGGTGCGACGCTCGCCGTAACCGGAATACCCGGCGCCGTGCTGAATCACGAGCCGCCGTACTGGTTCGGGATCAAGAGCTACGCAAATGACCCGCCGCTGCCTCGGGAGGTGACCGCGAAGCTCACCCTGCCCGCCGACATGCCGCCGGGTCCGTTCTTCTGGCGCGTCGCGAACGCGAACGGCAGTGGAAACGCCGGAGTTTTCATCGTGAGCGATGGGGACGAGATCCTTGAGAATCGTCGCCACGAACGGCCGCAGGAACTCACGCAAGTCCCCACGACGATTTCCGGCTGTCTGGGACGGATCGAGGAGACCGATGTCTATCGCTTTCAAGTGACCGCCGACACGCTCGTCACCTGCGACCTCACCGCCCGCCGCCTTGGTTCGGATTTCCATGGTGTGATCGAAGTCCGCGATGATCGCGGCCATCTCATCGCCGATGTCGTCGATACCGAGGGCCACGACCCAGTTCTGACGTTCGCCGCCAAGGCTGCGACGCCCTACTTCGTTTCGATCCACGACCTCGATTTCCGGGGGTACCGCTCCTACGTCTATCGCCTCACAATCGCCTTGGGTCCGCGCGTCCTGGCCACCTTGCCGGCCGTGCTTCGACGTGGCGAGACCCGGCCCGTTGCGTTCCTGGGCATTGGGTTGACCACCGGAGAGCCTCGCGTCGAACGTGTGACCCGCGACGTGACCAGCCCGGGCGGTTCGGAACAATTCGCGTTCACGTACCGCGTGTCGACCCCTCACGGAACGGCTCTCCCTTTTTGCATCCCCCTGAGCGACGTGAGCGATTCGGTCGAATCGACAACGCCGAGTGAGATGGCCGTCCCGTTCGCCTTGACGTGCCTGTGGGATTACTCGCGCGATCGGAAGTCGTATACACTCCGCGTCGACAAAGCTGAAGCCGGGACGCTCTCGGCGCATGCCGACCGGCTCGGCTCTCCGCTCGACCTGTCGTTGAGCGTCCGTGGACCCGACGGCAAGGAACTCGCACAGGCCGACGACGTGCCCGGGACGCTCGACCCCTCGCTCACCGTCAACTTCCCCGCGCCGGGCCTGTATCGACTCGACGTGACCAATCAGTCACCGCCTCACGAGCAGACCGTGCCCGTATTCCGGCTCGTCGGCGAACGTCCACGCCCCGATTTCACGCTTCAGTCCGTCCCGGTCGTGAATGTACCCACCGGGGGCACTGCGCCGCTTGTCCTGAACATCACACGCACCGGCGGATTCAAGGAGCCGGTTGCGCTGACGTTCGAGGGACTCCCCGCGGGCGTGGAACCCGCGAAGTCGACGACGATCGAGCCGACGGCTGCCTCGTTAACCGTCAAGCTCCAGGCCGCGAAAGACGCACCCGCCACCGCTTCGCTGGTCAAGATTACCGGAACCGCGACCATCGACGGCCACGCAGTGACCCATCGGGTAAAGGCTCGCGTGAAGGCCAACCTCGCCCCTCAGAGTCCCGAGGACCTCCTCGTCGATCACGTTCTCGTGGCGACCACGATCAAGCCTCCGTTCAAGGTGACCCCGGTCGAAGCCGACGGCGGCCGCCGCGTGAATCGGGGCGCGACTTATTTCGCGGAGCTCAACGTCACGCGCGACGCCGGCTTTGACAGTCCGATCGTCCTGGATATGGCCGCGACTCAGTCTCGCCACCGCCAGGGGATCGGCGGTCCCGTGTTCACGATTCCACCCGCAACTCCCCACACGGCCTACCCCGTTACGGTTCCCGAATGGCTGGAAACCAACCGTACCTCGCGGCTCGCGCTCGTGGCCATGGCGCATGTCCCCGATGGCAAGGGCCGCCCGCGCACCGTGTTGAGCCCGGTCGCAGGCCAGATCACGATGTCGATTGAAGGCGCTCTGCTGAAGCTCTCTCACACCACCGAAAGCCTGACGATCCGGCCGGGCCAATCGATCGTTGTGCCCCTGACGGTTGCCCGGTCTCCGGTCTTGACCGAGCCCGTTCAGGTTGAGCTGGTCGTTCCTGAAGAAATCGAGGGACTCGCCACTGCCGCGTCGACCACGATCGCTGCCGATCAGTCGCAGGCCGAGTGCCGGATCGAAACGAAGGCGGCTCCCGGCCTCATCGGCCGCCGGGTCCTCACGCTCCGCGCGGTGACCCATCAGGGAGCCGTTCGCGTCAGCTCCGAGACGTCCGTCGACGTCGAGTTTCGCTGAGTCCCGCGTGCCCAGTCACCTATCCATGGTATCTCCACAAACCGCGGGCGGACGGTCTCGCCCGCACCCCTCACCCGGCCCTCGTTGAGGGCCGACCTCTCCCACAAGGGGAGAGGTTTGTTTTCCTGGCGCCCAACAGATTGTGCGCGAATGTGGGACACCTGGGGTGGCCGGGGCAGAGGAGGCCGGAACGCCGACGTGCCCCGGAAGCGTCTCGCGGCCCACCGGGGCACGTGGAGCGGCGCTCCCCTTTGCCCCGGCCACCCATCCCGCTCGTTGGGGCGCACGAACTGTTCGGCGTCACGTTTGTTTTTGGCTTCTCCTGCGCGCAGAGGCAACAACACCCCTCACTGCCTGCGCACTGATACCTACACAGTGTTTCTTTTGGCGGAGGAGGAGGAAATTCCTCGCTCCCACGGTCCTCCGTGGGAATGCAGTCTTTGTCGCTCTGCGGCCGCATTTCCCCGGGTCGAAGAGACGCACAGCGTCGGGAACGGCATCCCCACGGTGGACCGTGGGAACGAGGGAGATTCGCTTTGGTCGGCGGCAAAAGCCACCGTGTAGATACCGGTGCCCCTTGCGGGAGAGGGTCGCCGCATCGCGGCGCGGTGAATGGTGCGGGAACTCCCGGCCGTCGTGCACAAACCAATAATCATTTGTCAAAAGGAATACAACACGCGCGAAGCAGTGTACCCTGAACCGTCAGGTCGTGGTCGTAAGAGAAATCGGCCGGCTTCTCGCCCCGAATGATGCGGGCCATATCCGCGGCATCGTCGACGTAGCGTACATACTTCGGAAGTTTCACATCCTGATACCCTTTCCGATATTGTCCTCGAGGCCGATCCAGCGCGATGCGAACGGACGGATTGTCGAGCGGCTGGATATGAAACGTCCCGCGCGTGCCGCAGACAACGAGGTGCCGTCGCTCACCACCTTCAATCTCGATCGCGCTCGACTTGACCGTTGCCGTCGCCCTGGGATACTCGAGGACCGCAAGCATATTGTCCATCAGCGAATCGTCGGCGTCGCTCGAATGGTGCACGAACGTGGAGATGTTCCTCGGTTTGCCCAGTACGCCCACCACGAGGTCGATGACGTGGCATCCGAGCTCGAACATGATACCGCCCCGAAAGCCCGCCAGCGCTTGACGAGCGGCCGGGTCGAGGACCTTGCTCATCACGGTATTCACCTCGAAAACCTCGCCCAGCCAACCCTGCTTCAGGAATTCCCGCAGGAGGACAACCCCGGGATTGTAGCGATACATATATCCCATCTGTACGAGCAAATGCTGCTTCGCCGCGGCGTCGAGGATGCGCTGGAGCTGTGAGAGCGACTCGCCGGGAGGCTTGTCGAGATGGATATGTTTTCCTGCCGTGATGCATACTTCCGCCGTATCGAGCAAGTCGCGCACGCGCGTCTCGACGAGGACGAGTTGGAGACCTGGCACGTTGAGCAGTTGCTCCCGGGTCATCCACGTCAGTCCTCGATACGGATCGCGCGTCTGTGCGGCCGCGCGCAGCGAGTCGTCCGGCTCGACGATGCCGACGACCTCGTAGTCGGCGGATTGACGGAACACCGAGAGTTTGGTCGCGTGAGCATGGCCTACGCCGATTTGCCCCACCTTGATGCGGGGCTGCCGTTTATCTCCGGCATCTTGCGCGACTGCCGCAATTGGGGAAGCAAGCGAGAGGGCGAGCGTGCCACCGAGTTGCTTGAGAACGGTCCGTCGGGATTGCGGCGTCATTGTCGGCTCCTCGCAGGCGATTGCATCACAACACGCGACGAACCGCTCACGCGAGCAGGCCGTCGATCCTGGCCCCTTGAATCAGGTTGAGGGGCCGTCCGACCTGATCGTTGATCACCGTATCCGGCGAGATTCCCAGCAGGTGGTACACGGTCGCGATCAGGTCCGACGGATCGTGCGGGTCGCGCGTCGGATGGGCGGCGATGCTGTCGGAAGCCCCCAGGCAAACGCCGCGCGCGATTCCGCCTCCGGCCAGGATCTGCGAGTAGACCCAGGGCCAGTGATCCCTGCCCGCGCTCTTGTTGACGTGGGGCGTTCGTCCGAACTCGCAATTGACCCAAACGAGCGTCGAATCGAGGATCCCTCGCTGATCGAGTTCGTTGACGAGCGATGAGAACGCCGTGTCGAGGGTCGGACAGAGACTCTGTTTCATGTCCGTGAAGTGGCGTCCATGGGTGTCCCACCCGGGCGGGCGCCGGCAGTAATGCACGCTGATCATCGGCACGCCAGCCTCGGCCAATCGGCGCGCGAGGAGACACGACTGCCCAAACGTATTGCAGCCGTATGACTCACGGACCGCAGCCGGCTCCGACGCAAGGTCGAACGCCCGCGCGACCGTCGAGGCGGTGAGCAGGTCGAGTGCGCGTTGCTGGTACAGGTCAAAGGTCCGCACGGTCGCAACCTGATCGAGGGCACGACGTTCGTCATCGAAGGTTTCGAGCAGCGTGCGCCGTGACTCCAACCTCGTCGACGGCACACCGCGGTCCTGCGCCACCGATTCGACGACCACGCGGTCTGGCGTCAAATCCTGGTCGATGAGCAAGGGAGCGTGTGCGAACCCAAGGAACCCCGGAGACTGGCCATGCAACACCGTCCCGTTCATCCGAGTCATGACGGGACCCACTTGCACCCAGGTCGGCATCTGCTCGCGGGGGCGGATCCTGTCGAGCACCGCACCCACGGCTGGGAAATCCGTGGGCGAGGGTGGAAAATCGCCCCTCGCCTCGGTTCCCGGCGGGTGATGGCGGCCCGTCATCGCGGGAAGCGACGCCTGAACGTGGTTCGCGTTGGAGTGAGTCAGTGAACGAATCACGGCAACCTTATCCATGATCCGCGCTGATTTCGGGAGTAATTCGCCGAATCGAACGCCAGGGACGCTGGTCGCGATCGCCCCGAATTCTCCGCGCTCGGGGTAGGCGCCTTCCGGCTTCGGATCCCACGTCTCCTGCTGCGCAGGGCCGCCGTGCAGATAGATCATGATGACCGACCGGGCCCGGCCGAATGCCCGCGAGGCGGGAAGAGCGGTCGCAAGGGCGGCAGCGCGAGCCCTCAGCAGGTCGGGGAGCATCAGGCCGGCCACAGAGAGCCCACCGAGACGAAGAACATCACGGCGCGTGATCGCCGAGGGATGCGACCGCGAGCGATGACGCATATCGGAACCAGGTCGCGGCATTTCTCGGACTCCAGGTGCGAGACCGCGCGAAAAGTCAGCGTCCGAGTGTGCAAGAAGGGAGGGATCGAGTCAACCTGGGGTCGTTCGGTTCGCCAGGGACCTATCGCATCTCGGCTAAACGTCACCGATCGTGGCTTGCGAATCGGGGACCCGCTCCAGTCCCGCAATTGACCAGCCACGGACCGTATCAGCGCTCTCTTTGCCCCGTAGGGGGCAATTGAGAATAGCCCAGCGTTTTAACGCTGGGTTACCGAGCTCACTAATAACCTCATTTAGTCCCGGAGGGACGGTTCCCACATCGTCTAACCCCACACATACCGTTCGTCCCATTCCATGTCGTGGCATCTCAAGAACGCCCGGAACTCATCCTGGAACGTCACTTTTCGATGATGCTCCTCTTGTCCCTGGATGTACTCAACGGTCGCCTCGAGCTGAGAGATACCGATACTGAACGCGCCATACCCTTCCTGCCAAGCGAAACCTTGCACCCGTGGAAACGTCTCGTGAACCCAAAGCGAAGAACCGCCTTTGATCAACTGCATAGCCTTCGCGATCGCCAGCGTGGACGGGAGGGACAAAAGTATGTGGACATGGTCGGCGACGCCGCCAATTTCGATCGCCTTGCATTGGTTCTCTCTGGCGATGCCGCCGAGGTACGCATGAAGATCAGCTTGCCAGTCGAGAGTAATCAACGGAGCGCGGTTCTTGGTGCTAAAGACGCAATGGAGAAGTTGGCTCGCGTAGGTGTGGGCCACAGGCGTGCTCCTGTTTGAGACGATAAAATTGCGACATGGAATTAAATCGTATCGCAAATCGAGCCGCGATGCGACTGCCCCTTCGGGGCGAAGAAAAACTATGTGACGCACGATGGACCCAGCGTTAAAACGCTGGGCTATTGTCAGATGCCCCGTCCGGGGCAAAGAGGGCAGACTTCGCTCGGTAACTCCTGCCCAGGATGGAAAGCACGCACACCAACGCGCTGGCAATTCGACGTTCGCGTCCGAAAAGCCTAATACTTTCCGAAGTCGTGCGTCTAATATGAAGCGTAACTGCCCCCAAGTCGGATGTCACGACATGACGGAGGCCCTTGAGGCAGCTTCCGGCGCGGGGATGGTTTGCCCTTCACGAGATCCTTTCGCCGCAGCAACCTGGAGGCGCCTCCCGTGAGTACGCAACGTCGCACGACGTCCGTCGGTTGGGTCCTGATCGCCCTGCAGTTCGCAACACACGGATTCGCCGCGGACTCGCCATCGGAGAAGCCCATCGCGGCGAAGGACGCCATCCATGCCGCGGCACCGATCCTTGCCGGCCCACTCGTGGCGGCCCTTCAGGAAGGGAAATACGCCAACGCCGAAACAGCGCTCGAGCGCCTCTCGAAGGAATCCAAGGAGCCCAACGAACGGATCTACTACGCGTACGTTCGCGGCATCGCGCAGCGACTCGGCGGCAAGGGAGACGCCGCGCGGACGACCCTGACCGAAGCGCTGAAGGCCAACCCGCATGGGCCCTGGGCCGCCAAACTGCGGTTCGAGTTGGCGACCGTCGAACTCGCCGCCGGACACGTGTCGGCCGCGGAGGAACTTGCCCGGGGCGAGGCCGAAACGCTGCTCGCCGGTGATCGCAAAGATCGGCTCGCCGCGGTGTATCAGACGTTTGCGCGCAAGTTGATCAAGCCCGACGATGCCGTCACTCCGCCCGATCCCAACGGTGCCTATGAACTGCTGTCGCAGGCGCGCGGCCTGGCCAAAGGGGAAACGCTTCGGGCACAACTCCTGTTCGCCATGGGGCAAGCGTCCCAGGATGCCGGGAACGCCGGGAGGGCAATGCAGGACTTTCAGAATTATCTCAACGAATACCCCAAGGGTGCTGACCGTACGCTGGCTCGCTATCACCTGGGCGAAGTCCAGTGGCACTCCGGCCAGCCGCTCCAGGGCCGGTTGACGCTGACGGACCTCGCCCGTGACCTCGGCCAGGCCAAGGCGCCGCTTTCGGCCCAGGATGCCGCGATTCGGGCTCAGGCGCTCTACCAGATCGCACATACGTTCGGCATCCCGAATCCCCCCGACGAGACTGCCCTCAACCTCGGCGTGGCGGCGTTGAAGCGGTTCCTCGAGGCGTACCCCGACCACCCCTGGACCGTGAAAGCGGCGTACGAGATCGGGGAGTCGTACCTCAACCGCGGGCACAGCGAGCAGGCGATCGAGGCACTCACCGCGTTCCTCAAAAAGGACGCCTCAAACGATGAAGCCAAACGCGACTTCGCCCAGCTCTCGATGACCGCGACGTTCCAGATCGGCCAGATCCTGCAAGCGCAGCAGAAATTCACCGAGGCCATCGCTGCATGGAAAGGCTATCTCGCCAAGTTCCCGAACGGCCCGCAGTCGGCGGACGCCCAACGCGCGCTGCTCGATACTCAGCTCTTGATCGCCGCGAATCACATCCAGCATGAGCGCTACGCCGAGGCCCGCACGGCCTGGCAAGCGTTCGTTGCGCAGAACCCGCTCGATGATCGGGTCCCGCAGGTTCTCTTTCAAATTGGCGAGAGCTTCAACACGGAAAAACAGTTCGACCAGGCGATCACCGCGTGGGAACCCCTCATCAGCAAGTTCCCCCAGAGCGAGCCCGCCGCACACGCCCAATTCGCCATCGCCTCCTTGTATGAGAATGTAAAAGGAGACCCTGCCGCCGCGGTTGAGCGATTCAAGAAGATCACGGTCGAGCCCTGGCGCGCGCAGGCCGCCCAGCGCGTCGCCGTCATGGAGGCGAAGGCGCTTACGGTCATCACGCCGCGTACGTTCCGTACCGGCGAAAAGGCCCACCTGAAAATCACCACCAGAAACCTGGAGAAGCTCACGTTCACGGCCTACAAGCTGAATGCCGAGGCTTACTTCCGCAAGAAGCAGATGCTCCGTTCCGTCGAGTCGCTCGATATCGGGCTCGTTCAGCCCGACGGCGAGTGGACCGTCGACGTCCCCGGCTACGCGAAGTACAAACCGATCGACACCGAATACACCCTGAAGGTTGACGTCCCGGGTGTCTACGTCGTCAAGGTCACGGACGAGAAAACCCTTCAGGCCACCACGCTTGTGCTGGGCGGCGACCTCGATGCGATCGTCAAGACTGGCCGCGAACAGGTTCTCGTCTTTGCTCAGGACATGAAGACCGGGCGCGGTCGGGCCGGAGCGCGGGTGCTGTTCTCTGACGGCAATCAGGTGATCCTGGACGCCAAGACCGGCCCCGACGGCGTGTTGCTCCGATCGTGGGAGAAACCCCGCGATCCCAGCTCGGCGCTTCACTTCCTGGTGATTGACGGACCTGAAGTCGCGGGATCGGGCCTGGGCGTTCCCGAACAGGTCGCCCAGGGAATCACCCCGCGCGCCTATATCTACACGGATCGACCGGTCTATCGGCCCGGCCAGCAGGTCTCGCTCCGAGGCATCGTCCGCGAGGTCCAGGAGGGGCAGTATGCGAACCTGCCGCAGGCTGTCTACCGTCTCGAAGTGACAGACAGCCGAGGGCGCCAAATCGTCGCCCGGCCGGTGATACTGACGGCGTTCGGAACGTTCCGCGAGAGCCTGCCCCTCGACTCTGGAGCGCCCGTGGGTACATACCGCGTGCGCGTCTACCAGCCGGGCAAGAGCGATTTCTCGGGCAATTTTGAAGTTCAGTCGTATCAACTCAAAAAAATCGACCTCGCCTTTGACCTCAAGAAGACGGTCTTCTTTCGGGGTGAAACCATCGCAACCGATCTGGTCGCGAAGTACCAGTACGGCGCACCGGTCGCGAACCGGCCGGTGGCCGTGCAGGTTCCGGATGGGCGTACGCTCCACGGCACGACGAGCGCGGAAGGTAGATTCCACGTCGAGTTCTCGACCGAGGGATTCGCCGAGGAACAAGGACTTCGGCTTGTCGCTCAGCTCCCTCAGGACAATGTTGCGACCCGCGCTGCGGTGCTCCTCGCGATCCGCGCCTTCAACATCAGCCTCCAAACGAGCCGCAACGTATATCTCGACGGTGAGAGCTTCCAGCTCACCGCGACGACGGAAGACGCTCAGGGAGAGCCGACTGGAGAGTCGCTGAATGTCTCGGTGCTGAAGCAAGTCACCCATGCAGGCCTCGTGACCGAGCGAGAGGTCTTGCACAAGCCGCTCAATACCGATGCAAAAACCGGGAAAGGGACAATCTCCCTGAAGGTTGACGACGACCAAGGCGGGACGTACGTCGTGCGCGTGGCCGGAACCGATCGATTCGGCAACCCGATCTTCACCGACCGGGCGCTGACCATCTCGGGAAAAACGGACGTCACGAAACTTCGACTGCTGGCTGACCGCCAATCCTACAAGGTGGGCGAAGAGGCCAGTATAAACGTCCACAGTCGTGGCCACGCGGGCACGGCCCTCCTGACCTGGGAAGCCGACCGCATCCTTTCGTACAAGCTCGTGAATCTCAAAGAAGGCGACAACCCCCTGCCCTGGCTCGTCGACGGCCCGCAGTTCCCGAACTTCACCCTGACGGCCTCGCGCATGGCGGGAACTCACTTCGACGAAGCGCGGCTTGATGTTCGGGTTGAGCGAGACCTCCGCGTCGAGCTCAAGCCCGTGAAGCCGACCGTCGCGCCGGGCGAAGACGTCGAGGTCGAGGTCACAACGCGGGACCAACTCGACAGGCCCGTTGCGGCCGAGATTTCGGTGGCCCTCGTCGATCAATCATTGTTGAGACTCTATCGTGACAAGCTTCCGCCGATCGGCGCATTCTTTTACAACCAGACACGCGTTGGTGCATTCGCGAGCCAGGCGACAAACACGTTCCGTTATTCGCCGGACACCGCCGTCGTGAGTGACGCCGTGGTGGAAGAGGCCGAGCGAGCGAACGCGGTGGCGGCAAACCATGCGCTCAAGATCGAGGTGTTGGAAAAAGAGCTTGCGTCGCTTCGCGGTAGGCTCCAGGTCGGTCGTGGTGCGGCCGGCGACATTGCCGACCTCGAGGTGCGGCTTGAGGATGCACGGCGCGATGTGGGTGGGCCTCTGGAAAAACGAAACGGAATCCGACGGCCTAGCGGCGGCGCAAGCTATTGGAGAATGCAACTGCCACGGGTTGCCAAGCCGAGGACGAGTGGCGTCGAGTCAAGTTCTGGCGCCTCCGCGCCTGTAGCAAGACCACCGATGGCGTTCTTCGTCGGGGGGAACGTGATCGCAGAAAACGGAAAAACGCTGGGCGACCAAACCCATGAGCCTGCCGACGCTGTGCGTTTCAGGCTTTCTGGGATTGCGGATATAAACGCACCCGCAAATTCCCGGTTCGCCGACCCGGACGGAGAGTTCCTCGACATCGACGAAGTTGACGGTAAGAAGCAAGAAGCCGGAAAGGACATTGATGAACGTTTAAGGCGTTTCGACGATCTCGCGACCGATGAGAAAGCGGGAAAAGGGCTTCCAAAGAACTTTGCGGAGCTCAAAGAGAAGCGAGCAGTCGCAGCCCAGGCCCGTCAGCGCTTCGTCGAAACCGCCTACTGGAACCCTTCCGTCACAACCGATCGCGAAGGAAAGGCACGCATCACATTCCGCGCTCCGATCGCCCTTTCCATGTACCTCTTCACCGCGCGCGGGGTTTCGCCAAACGACACCCTCGTCGGCCAGACCTCCGCGTCCCTGGTCGTAAAGAAGGATTTCTTCGTCGATCTCAAAACGCCGTCCTCACTCACGCAGGGAGACCGACCGCGATTCGTCGCCCAGGTCCATCATCTCGGTGTGACGGGGGCGTGCACGTTGCGCTTGACGGTCTACGCCGGAGGGCACGAGCAGGTCTTCCCGAAGACCATCGACATCAAGCGCGATGGCGTCGACGAGGTGATCTTCGAGCCGATCGAGATTCCCGACGGCGACAGCTTGCGGCTGACCCTGACCGCCAACGTCGGCGATGCGCACGACCAGCTCGTGAGTGAGATCCCGATCCGTCCCTGGGGTGTCCAGGCCCTCGCGTCGGCGTCGGGAACGACGAGTGACGACACGACCGTCTTCGTCGGCCTACCCGCGGGCCGGGCCTACGAGAGCCCCGAGATGCTGGTTGTGGTTTCGCCCACGCTCCGCCGGCTCTTGATTGAGCTTGCGCTCGGGCGGGACGCCTATCCGTTGCTCGCGCGAGCAACACCGAACTGTCTCCCGGTGTTGCCCTCGACGACCGTCGATCGTGCGAGCGATCTCCTGGCTGCCGCCGCGGCGCTCGGGTACCTCCGATCCACGCGAGGAGCCGCTGCACCAGAGGCCGGCCGACTTACGGACCGCATCCAGGGGCTCGTCACCGAGCTCGTTGCGCTCCAAAACGAGGACGGCGGCTGGTCCTGGACGAGTGGAGGTGTTCCAACCGGCCAGGCCGCCCAGCCGAGCGACCGCACGACATCGGCGCGCGTTGCCTGGGCGCTGGGCGCCGCCGAACCGCTCGGACTCCTCACCGACAAAGGCGTGCTCGACAAGTCGGCCACGTACTTGACCCAGGAATTCGCCAAGGCAAGTGGGGCTGAGACCGAGACGCGCGCCATGCTTCTTCATGCCCTGAGCACGTTGGGCCGCGCGACGTTCGAGCAGGCGAATAGTTTGAACCGACTCCGCCAGAGCTTGCCCGACAGCGCCCTGGCTTACCTCGCCCTCACGTTCGCCAACCTCGACCGCACGCCGATGGCCAACGAAGTTCTCGACGTGCTCGGCCCGCGCGCCAAGACCGAGATTCCCGCGCCGGGCCGCTCGCCGCGCCGATACTGGCCGGGCGCCAATCCCTCCCCCGCACACCGCGGACCCACGGAAGCCACCGCGCTGGCCACGCTGGCCTTCGCTCGGATCCGTCCCCGGGGGCCGGAGGTCGCGCAGGCGGCCGAATGGCTCCTGGCCCATCGTGAGGGAGAGGGTTGGCAACCGGCGAAAGCGAAAGGCCCCGCGCTCTCCGCGCTCGCCGCGTTCTACGGCCGCGCACAAGGCGCCGAGGATCGCTACAACCTCGTCGTGACCGTGAACGACGTCGAAGTGCTGAAGACGCAAGTGGCCGGTTCGACGGAAGGCCAGGCCGTGCTCGTGCCTCGCAAGGCAATCAACGCGCGCGACACGAACCGCGTTCGCTTCCACATCGAGGGCCGCGGTACGTTCGGTTACGCCGTCACGCTGACGGGGTTCACGCGCGACTTCGCGGCCGACCAGAACTTCGTGAATCGCACGGCGTTCATCAATCGGCGCGTCTATCAACCCGCCGAGCCCGAACTCGACGGCAAGATCTTGCCCACCGGTTTCGGCGTCGCGGTGAACCCGACAGGCTTCGAAAACAAGGCGACCCAGGTCGCATTGGGCGCCAAGGCGCGCGTCGCGCTGACCGCATCGCGAAACATTCCGGGCAACCAACCCGAATGGGAGCGAGAATTCCTGGTCGTCGAGGAGCATCTGCCCGCGGGCACAGCGCTCATCGAAGGCTCGGTCCAATCTCAGGCCAGCAGTTTTTCGCTTGCTGACGGCGTGCTGACGTTCTACTTCACACCCAACCAGTGGCCCGGCGAAATAAGCTATGAGGTCTACGGGTTCGTCCCGGGCCAGTACCGAGCGCTGCCGGCGAGCATCCGCAGCGCCTATGAGCCCGGTAAGGTGCATCTCAGCCCGGTGGGCGAGCTCCGCGTGCTGAGCCCGGGCGAGCCGAACACCGATCCCTACAAACCGACGCCCGACGAACTCTACGCACGCGGCAAGGCTCACTTCGACGCCGGCCGGCTCGCCGACGCGGCCGATCCGCTGGAGTCGCTGTTCTCCGCGTATACGCTGCGCGACGACGTTGCCAAGGATGCCGCGCGCATGCTCCTGTTCATCAACATCAAAGAGTACAACCCTCGGAAGACCGTGCAGTACTTCGAGGTCGTCAAGGAAAAAGCGCCGGAGCTCATCCTGACGTTCGACCAGCTTCTGGTGATCGGCAAAGCGTATCGCGACATCAACGAATTCGAGCGGGCCTACCTCGTCTGGCGAGGGGTCGCGGAAGCCAGCTACCTGGAAGACGCCCGCGTGGGCGAGGTTCTTCGCCAGCGCGGGAAGACGCTCGAAGGGATTGCGTACCTCATCGAGCTGTGGCGCGAATACCCGAACACCGCATCAATCGAGAGCGACTTCTTCGGCCTCTCGCAGGTCCTCGCTCAGCAGGCTGGGAAAGCGTTTACCGACCCTGCCATCCGGCGCGAGCTCGGCGCGGCCGGCGTGACCCGTTCGGAGCTCTTGCTTCAGTCGATCCGCTTGATCCAGGTGTTCCTCTCGCAATCGCCGCGGAATCCCCTGGCGGACGAAGCCAGCCTCACCCTCGTCGGGGCCTTCCTCGAGCTTGAAGACTACAAGGCGGTCGTTACGCTCGCGGCGCGGTTCGCAACGCTGTACCCCAGGAGCACGTTTGTTGACAGCTTCCAGTACAGCGAGGCACTCGGCGAATTCCACCTCGGCCACCACGACCGTGCGGTCGCCGTTGCGGAGGCGATCGCGAAGGTGCTCTACAAGGACGCCAACGGCGTCGAGCAGCCGAGTCCCAACAAGTGGCAAGCCCTTTACATCCTGGGCCAGATCTACGACGCCCGTCGGCAGCCCGATATGGCGCTGAAGTACTACGAGCAGGTCGCGGAGCGGTTCACCGACGCCGCAGGCGCCATCAAAGCATTCACTCGCAAGGACTTGAAGCTTCCCGAGATCTCCGTGATCCGCCCCGACGCCAAGGAGGCCGTCGCGCGCGGTGTGGGGCTGCGTGCAGTCGCGCCTGAAGGCCCGGATGCGAAGCCGGAAGTGAAGCTCGACTACCGCAACATCGCCGAGGCCGACGTGAAGGTCTATCCGGTCGACCTGATGCGGCTCTATCTCACCAGGCGCAACCTGGACCAGATCGCCGGCATCGATCTCGCGGGAATCACTCCACTATTCGAGTCCACGATCAAACTCGGTAACGGGGAAGACTTTGCTTCCAAGATTCGATCGCTCCCGTTGCCCTTGAAGAAGGAAGGCGCGTACCTGGTGATGGTCCGGGGTGACAACCTTTACACTTCGGGAATCGTCCTGGTCTCACCCCTGGAGCTCGAAGTGCTCGAAGAGCCCGCGAGCGGCCGGGTCCGCGTCACGGTTCGCGATGCGCACACGAAGGACTTCGTCCCCAAGGTGCAGGTCAAGGTCATCGGCCGCGAGAACACAGGCTTCCTGTCCGGAGAAACGGACTTGCGCGGGGTCTTCGTTGCGGAAGGGGTCCGCGGCGAGGTTACGGCCGTGGCCCGAAAAGACGCAGTCGCATACGCGTTCTATCGCGGCACGAGCTTTGTCGGTACACCCGCAAACGCCAAGACGCCGCCTCCGCAAGATGCCGCCCCGCAAGGCGGCGATCAGCAGCAGGCGCTTGACGCCAACCTGAGGATCCTCCACGGATCGAATCAAGAGCGCCAGATCGAACGGCTGCAAAAGCGTTACGAACAGGGCAGACAAGGCGGCGCGGCGGTCGAGGGGTTCCGGGGGACGTCACCGCCGCGTTGATGGGTTCCCGGATGGGATGCAGCCCATCGTCGGCCATCATGGGACGTCTTGTCGAACCTTGAGCCGCCGCCTCAGCGTCGAGGCGGCGGTTCGTCGCATCCGAAGCGATCGCTCGAGGCGACTCCGCCGCGACGCCCCGAGATGTCTGCGAGCCCTGGTCACTATCGTTTCGAGTAACCGAGACTCTGAAGAACCTCCAGCACCTCGCCCCATGTCGGGAACATGTGGCCAAACCTCAACTTGTACTGGTGCATGGCCGTCATGAATTCAACCTCCGCGGCGCTGTAATCGCGATCCGTTGTCGTCGGATCGCCACGTCGGCGACGCTCGCTCGCGTGCCGGATGGCCGCAGCGCGCCGGGCTCGCGCGTGGAGTGCGGAGAGGCGAACGGGCGAATCGTCAGGCTGTGGGCGCGCGGGGAGCGCGGCCCGCGACATCGCGGTCCTGTCCATCGTAGGAGCATCCTCCTGGCTTGAATGACTGGCTTCGACGCCCCGAATTCAACTGGCAACGCAACCGAGCAACGACGCGATTCTTCGAGATGGTTTCTGGGTTCGTGAGTACCGCGAATGCGGTGTTTCCGATTTTGGCCTTACGGTGGGACCGCCGTGTTCATGATTGGACCCACCGCAACATCGCAACCAGTCCTGATTGCCGTATTCCCGCGATGCGGGGTTCTTACTGCTGTCATTGATGCGCCTCAGTGGTAGTTCGGTTACAAAAAAAGCGTCGTCGCGCGAGCGATGGTGCTCGATTCGTCCCCATCAACACGGGCGCAGCGACAAGGGACCCGCTCATTCGGGACCATTTTGGGTACCTCGACAGGCATTTCGCGGCCGATCATGGCGCATCGAGTCGCCAGCAGGCGGGACGCGAAAACCCGCATACATCTCATTTCCCCCATCTCCTCAGCTTAAAACTGATCGGTAGATGTGCTTGGAAAAACGTGCGGCTGCTGGCCCTCGATGGCCTCCATGTTTGCCTCAAACGCCAGGACGACGCGTAAGATTCCATAAATTGGCTGTTCAAGTTCCTACGAAAGCGTAAGTCAGAATGGATGTGCGCATGCCCTCTCCCATCCGTGAGAAGCGTGCTCGCCTCCGGTTAGGTGCGGTCCAGAACGCTGCAATCGTACGGGTTCCGCACGCGCAATTTGACGAAACGTCTAAATTACAGCACGACTTAACATAACCATGCCAGCGCATTGCAGAACGCTCATCTGTTCACTCTATCGTGGGTTTCCGAGCCGCGGCATGGTAGCTGCTGAACCTCAACAGTGGTTTCCCACGTCGTGAGTTACGGCGCCAGGATTAGGGGGAGTGTTCCATACGGAACGGAGATACTCGCTTCCGAGCACGTCACGATGCCCGTAACGGGCGTACCGTCCGCGGCCTTGAATTTCTGGGAGTTACCGCATTGCAAGGCTACGGTGCGGAGGTCAGTACGCGTCGTGCGTGACAACCGGCTTGAACGCCGGGGAAGGACCTGTTCAACGAGATGTTCAAAACCTCGGCCGAACGCTTCCTGGGAAGGACATGGGAAATCGGCAAGTTTACGCAGGAGCAACTTGATATGGGTATCTCTGACTTCATCCCAGGCGGCTCAAGAGACCGCTCATCCTGGGCCCGGCGGCGTCGGCAGGCGTTGCGCCGGAACATGATGCTGGAAGGCATGGAAGACCGTGTGTGCCTGTCGCAGGCCGCACCCATCGTTCCCGCGCCTGTTCAGTCAACGATCGACTCGACGATCTCAAACCTTTCGGACGAGATCTCGACGACACTCAACGCCATCCCTGGCGCCGCCCAGGCCGAGACGTTCATTCAGAACCAGGTCAGCCAGACGGGTCTGGTTCTCGACGGCCTCGCTCAAGAGGCGGCCTCGACGGCTGACGGCGGGTTGTCGGAGGGCAACCTGAACGCGACCCTCGCGCAAAGCACACTCGACCTCTCGAAGCTGAACGCGCTTTATGACATCAACGCGATCAGCAGCAGTGCGTCCGGCGTTGACCAGACGGCCCTGCAACAGGCCGAAAGCCAGATCTCCCAGGACTTCGACTCAGCGACGTCCGCAATCACACAAGCGTTCCAGAATAGCGGGTCGGCCTCCGGCTCGGGGAGCAGTAGCGGCTCCGGAAGCAGCAGTGGGTCCACGAGTGGCTCGGGGAGCAGTAGCGGCTCCGGAAGCACCTCGGGCTCCGGAAGCAGTTCGGGCAGCAGTAGCGGTTCGGGTAGCACCAGCGGTTCGGGCAGCACGAGCGGTTCCGGCTCGGGCAGCACGAGCGGCTCCGGCTCGGGCAGCACCAGCGGCTCTGGCTCGGGTAGCACCAGTGGCTCAGGCTGAACTGGTAAGGCTGAGTGCTCCCAAATTTGCCGTCCATGAAACGCTTTTGCAGGTAATAGACCTCTGCCTGTTGCTGTACGCCCGTGAAAAACTTCAGCAGCCCGCCAACTATGGGCGCGTTAAAATCAGTCAAAGCGTATCTGTTTGGCTGATCAAAATAGGTGAGCACTTTTCCATCCCTGTAGAACACAGCGATTTCATCTTCCCTGACGACGATGTTGTCATTGAGCCTAATTAGTCGCGGCACTTTCCACATTACATTGCCCTGTTTGTATTGATCCTCCCAATTGATAGTAGTCGAACCAAGTACACTGCCGCCTTTTTCAGGGATATCTCCTTTCTTGCCGAACATCTGTCTTTCTCACTAACCTCAATTCACTTTAGTACGATGTTTTCGATAGCTTCCATTCTAAGAGCCCACTTTTGCTTAAATGCACTGAGCAAGTTTGCAACTTGTGAAATCGACGTCTGAATCGAAGCCGGACTCGCAGTATCATAAATCATCGACGATGGCGAAGTCAGATTCATCAACTGAATAGAGGAATTGACCGCGTCATAATCATAATCATACAGCTTGTTCAGCTTGTCTTCATTTATCTGGAAGGTCGCGGCGAAACCAGAGTATCCTTGTTGCGAGTGCCTGATCTCTCCACCAAGCTGCTGAATCTGGGAAATGACTGAACCGATCGCCGTCAGATTATTGAAATCACCGCTGTTTACCATCTGC
>DAIDJG010000578.1 GCA_027451445.1 Singulisphaera sp. | reverse complement strand
GCCACTACTTTTGTATGTCCTCGCGGTAAGGTTTGCCGGCCTCATACAGGGCCAGGCGGCGACGATGCCCCGCCTGATCGGCGTTTCCGTGCGGAAATCGTTCGAGTGCCTGCGACTGCCAGCGGACCGCCTCCTTGAAGTCGCCGCTCTCCGCGTAAGCCGCCGCGAGGGTCCCGAGGTAGTACGGTTGTGCCCCGTTCGTCAACTCAACTGCGCGCCGGGCCGATTCGACGGCCTTGCGACCGTCGCGAAGTTTTGGGTCGGGGCTCGTGGCCCAGATCCAGGCGCGGGCGTTGTACGAGGCGGCGTCGTCCGGGTTGAGTTTGACCGCCTGGTTGTAATCGGCGAGGGCGAGGTCGTACTCCTGCTTGGCGATCCACGCTACCGCCCGCTGGCGGTACTTCACCGCTGAGGGCTCCAGACGGATCGCCTCGTTGATGTCCGCGATGGCCAGGTCGTACTCGTGCTTGCCCGACCAGGCAAGCGCTCGATGGAGGTACGAGCTGGCATCTTTCGAATCGAGTTCGGTCGCCCGGTTGTAGTCGGCAATCGCGCGATTGTAATCGTGCAGGGCCAGGCGCACGTTGCCCCGGTTGTGATAGGCGACGGCGTCCTTGGGGTCGAGGTCGAGCGCTGCGTCAGCGTCGGCAAGGGCCTTGTCGTAGTTGTGCTCGAGATAGTAGACGAGCCCGCGCATCTGGTACGCCCAGGGATCACGAGGATCCGACTGGATCTCCTGCGCGAAAAACGCGACGGCCTGGTCGAGCGGAACCACGTCCCGCGCCCGGACCCAACCTTTCAGGCCCTCCGCGACGACCCAGAGCCAGTCTCGATCGATGCGCTCGACGCGCAAGACGCGGACCACCTCGGTCGAGGCCACGACCTTGTTGCCCACCCTGAGCGTCATCGCACGCGATTTGGGGATGACCTGGGAGCCGACGGCGATGTGCGAACCGTTGTCTTGACCCGGGGCCCTTACCGGCGTCAAAACCCCGGTCAACAGCACGATCCATAAGATTTGTCGCTTCCAATTGCGGTTCCGCACGTGAACTCCTCACTTGCGTGCGCGTGCTCGTAGGCACCCTCAAGGCATTGTGATCGCGATTGTGCTGCACCGCAAGATTAGGACGCGGAGTCGGGAGCGATCGATGGGGAATCCCGGCTTTCCCAGCCCTCCTTGATGGCGACGCCGCTCGTGCCGAGCGCGAGCATCTGCTCGGCCAGTCCAAGAATCCGCGAGGCCGCGACCTCGGGCGCGACGCCGCGCGCGTGGATATTCGAGACCAGGTTGCGTTGCGCGTCGGTGTGGCCCTCCCGAGGCTCGAACGCCAGATAGGCTGAGAGGCTTTCGGCAGTGGCCAGCCCCGGCCGCTCGCCGATGAGCAGCACGACGACGCGCGGACGCAGCAGCGCGCCGATGTCGTTAAGCACACCGACCCGACAGTGCCGGATGAAGAACGGTAGCCCGACGCGCCAACCTCGCCGACTGGCCTCCTGGTGCAGCAGGGGCACCAGTCGAGGAACTTGCGCCACGATCGCGGCCGCGGAGAGGCCGTCGCCGATCGCCAGTTGCAGTTCAGCCCCGGTCTCTCGACGGCGCATAATTTCCTCGCGCGCGTCGTCGCGGAACTGGCGGCCCAGATCAGGCCGCATCAGGTATTCGGCCTTGGTCGCTGCTCGCGTGGCGACTTCAAAGAGATCCCAGCGCCGGAGGAACTCCCCTCCGAGGTCTCGCTCCAGGTCGATTTCCGACCGTACCGCGTCGAGCGCCGCAGCATGGTCGAGCCGCAATTCAAGCTGCATTCCCGTACGGTACGACGGCCCCGCGCGCCCGGCCAAAACGCGTGCCGGGGTCTGCGCCCGCACCCGGCGCACCAACTCCGATACATCAACGTGTTCCGGCACGCGCGGCGTCGAATCGCTCATGGGATGACCCCTTCCAGTTGGCGCATGATTTCTCGAGACGGCTCGCCGTCGCTCACTGCGAGTTGTCCGTCCCGGAAGATCCGGCGCTCCTCGAGCCAGGCAAGGAACTCCGGCGCCGGTTTGAGGCCGAGGATCTTGCGGACCCCCGCGGCATCGTGATAGCTCGTCGACTGATAATTGAGCATCACATCATCCGCGCAAGGGACGCCCATGACAAAGTTGCACCCCGCCGCCGCGAGGAGGAGCAGCAGATTATCGGCAGAGTTCTGGTCGGCCGCCGCGTGGTTCGTGTAGCAGACGTCGCAGCCCATCGGCAGGCCGAGCAGCTTGCCCATGAAGTGGTCCTCGAGACCCGCGCGGACGATCTGTCGTTCATCGTACAGATATTCAGGACCAATGAACCCGACGACACTGTTGACCAGGAACGGGTCGAACGCCCGAGCAACGCCGTACGCCCTGGCTTCGAGTGTCAACTGATCAACGCCGAGATGCGCACCGGCCGACAGAGCGCTTCCCTGGCCCGTCTCGAAGTACATCACGTTGTTGCCAACCCACGCGAGATCGCGTGCACGATGCTGCGCCAGGGTTTGCTCCCGCCCTTCGCGGAGTACGTTGAGATTCACCCCGAAACTGGCGTTCGCCGCTTCGGTTCCCGCGATCGACTGAAACAGGAGGTCGACAGGCGCCCCGCGTTGCAGCGCGGCGAGCTGCGTGGTGATGTGGGCCAGGCAACAGGCCTGCGTGGGGACACAATAGGTGTCGATCAGTCGATTGAGTCCGTGCAGAATCGCCGCGACGGTCTCGACCGACTCGGCCGCCGGGTTGACCCCCAGCACCGCGTCGCCGCAGCCGAACAGGAGGCCGTCCACTGCCGAGAGGAGGATGCCTGCCAGGTCGTCGCTCGGATGGTTCGGCTGGACCCGCACCCCGAACACCCCGCGCTGGCCCATGGTGTTGCGGCAGCGGGTCACGACGCGGACCTTGCTCGCGACCAGGACGAGGTCCTTGTTCCCCAACAGCTTGGCGACCGCCGCGGCCACGTCGGGCACGATCGCCCTGTGCAGCCGCCGCAGTTTGGCTTCGTCCGTCGCGTCGTCGAGCAGGAACTCGCGAAACTCCCCGACCGTCATGTGCCGGATGGTCGCGAAGGTTTCGCGGTCGAGTGTGTCGTTGATGAGCCGGGCGACCTCGTCGTGGTCCGGGTCGATCAAGGGGTTCGCGACGATCTCGTCCAGCGTGACGCCGGCCAGCACGTACTTGGCAGCGATGCGCTCGCGCTCGGAGCTCGCCGCGAGCCCCGCCAGCGCATCGCCGGATTTCGGCTCGTTTGCCCGCGCGAAGACCGTCCGTAGATCGGGGAAGGCGAATCGTTCTCCGCGCAGCGTGGTGGCCAGTTGCATCGGGCGGACTCCCATCCGGGCCCTCATACTGATGAGAGCCCGGATGAGTCCTACCTTAACGGATCATGCGCGCGGGAGAAAAACGAAAACCGCAGCTACGAATGTGCTCAAGTGCGTGCGAGCGGACTGGGACCCGGCAGGAACGTTGCCGTGAACCGGCCCCGTATGGTCTGAATCGAGGCGTTGTTCGCGTCGGCAGTGGTCATGATGTCCACCAGGCCGCTGCCCTGATCGCCCTGAAACCGCCCCGTTGCCTGAGTGATCTTGTACGAAAACTCCGATTGGCCAGCCGGCACCGAAGTGGCGGCGGTGGGGAGCACCTGGGTTAACTGAAGCGTCAGGCTGCCATGTGCCGTTCGCAGGTGGAGCGTCCCGGTCGCGGGCACACCCATGATGAAGCCGGGGAACTGCAAACTACCGCTGACGTTCGCTCGGCCGATCGGACTGATGATGCCCATCCCGTTGAGCTGAAAAGTCTTGCCCGTGTCAGGATTCTGCTGCTGCTCGACAAACCGACCGTGGGCGGTTCCGGCGAGCGTAATCGTGCCCGCCGGTGTCGCGTCCACCATCATTTTCGCGTGCAAGGCACTTGCGGCACCGGATAGAAGCACCATGGCTTCCATCCCTTCCATCTGCGGCTGGAATCGTTTACGTGTGCGCATCGTCGGTCTCCAGTGATCGATGTATGGGGGATTCCTCACTCCAGAGAATAAGGATGCAAGTAATCCTCCGTACAAAGCCCGTGCCAGTCGGGACCAAGCGGGCGTTGCAGTCGATCTGAATACATGGTCGGTAACGCAACGTAACGCCGGCCACGGACCACACTTCGGTGGGCGTGCCGTCGAGGCGCGAAGTCGCCGTATCTTGCGTCGTGGGGAGTGGTTTGCTACGATCGGACACTCGCTTTTCGATGCGAGGTTCCCCCAGGGTTGCAGGCGGCGCCGCATTGCCCGGGATTTGCTCAACAGAGGACGCGCCTGCCATGATCGACCCCCGCGTGGCCAGCGGGCTGCGGGACATTCCCCCTTCCGTGATGATCCCGCGCGAGCGCATGCTCGCCACCTTTCGGCAGACGTTTGCCTCGTTCGGCTACGTACCGATCGAGACTCCGCACATCGAGCGCATGGAGGTGCTGACGGGCAAGGGGGCGGGTTCCGACGAGGTCTTGCGCCAGATCTTCGAAGTGATCAACAAAGGGGGCGAGGCCGGCAAGCTCGCGCTGCGCTTTGACCTGACGGTTCCGCTGGCGCGGTTCGTGGCCAAGCACATCAACGAGCTTGGGACTCCGTTCAAGCGCTACGCGATCGGCTCGGTGTTTCGCGGCGAGCGACCCGCGAAGGGCCGGTTTCGCGAGTTCGCACAGTGTGACTTCGACACCGTGGGAACGGATAGTGTCGTTGCCGATGCCGAGACCGCGCAGGTGATCTACGCCGCATTATCGTCCGCGGGCGTGCCCCCGTTCACGATCACGCTCAATAATCGGAAGATCCTCGATGGTCTCCTCGATGCGTTAGGCGTGGCGGACAAGACGGGCCCCGTGCTGCGGTCGCTCGATAAGCTGGCCAAAGCGGGGCGTGAGAAGGTTCTCGCCGAACTCCAGCGCGGTGAGGAAGGGTCGACGGAAGGTGTGCTGACGGCGGACCAGGCGCAGCAGGTTCTCGACTTCGTCGAGCAAGGGCGAGGCCGGGCCGAGGTGCTCTCTCGGGTCGAGGAGCGCCTTGGCTCCCATCCGCGAGCGGCCGAAGGCATCGCTAACCTCCGCCAGATTCTCGACTTGCTGGATGCTGCCGGCCTCCCTGAGACAAGCCTACAGCTCGACCTTGGCCTCGCCCGCGGCCTCGACTACTACACCGGTGTCGTCTTCGAGACGACCGTCAACGGCTGGGAACGCTTCGGCAGCATCAGCTCGGGAGGGCGATACGACAACCTGGCGAGCCTGTTTATTGATCGCCGCTTGCCGGGCGTCGGGGCGTCGATTGGTCTGGACCGCCTGCTGGCGTTGCTCGAAGAGTCGGGCTCGCTGCGAGGGACCTCGACAACGGTTCCCATCCTGGTCGTCAACTTCCCCGGCGTCGCACCGAGCATCCCGGTGAAGCTTGCCGCCAGGCTTCGTCGTGCGGGTGTGGGCGCGGAGGTGTTTCCGGAGTCGATCCAGGTTGGCAAGCAGATGGGCTACGGATCGACGCGCGGGCACAAGTTTGCCGTGATCGTGGGGCCCGACGAGGCCGAAAAGGAGGTGTTCAACCTCCGCGACCTGGCGACCCGACAGGAGCAAAAGGCCATCGCCATCGCCGCGCTCGAGAGCACGGTGAAGCAGGCCCTGGGGGTGGGCGCGTGACGACCGGGACCCGTCCTCAAACCGGCGCGGAGCGGCCGATCGACCTCGTGCGAGGGACGCGCGACTGGCTTACCGACGAATGCGCGCGGCTTGCGGATCTGGAAGCACTTCTGCTCGATCGCTTTGCCCGGGCGGGCTACCGGCCGATCCGTACGCCAGTCCTCGAATTGACCGAGCTACATGAGCGCAAGAGTGGCGCCGGGATCGTGGCGAAGCTGTTCGAGCTGGGTGGAACGGGGCAGGGGGTCTGCCTGCGTCCGGAACTCACCGCCGGCATCGTCCGCGCCTACACGTTGGCACCCGAAACCCCTGCGCTGCCCTGGCGGGTGAGCCATTCCGGCCCCGTCTTCCGGTACGAGACGCCGCGGCCGAATCGCCTCCGAGAGTTCGAGCAGGTGGGCGTCGAGCGACTCGGTGACTCCGGCCCGCTCGCCGATGCCGAGGTGATCGGACTGGCCGACTGGGCCGCAGCCGAGGCGGGGGTGAAGGACACCACGATCCGGATTGGCCACGTCGGCCTGATCCTCGAAATGCTCGAACGCTCCGGGCTCCCCGCACCAACGCGGTCCGCACTCGTCGAGATGTTGAGCGAGGCCGCCACCGAAGGGCACAACGTCCAGGCGCTCGAACAAGGGCTGGAACAACTCGCCGGCTGGCTTCAGGCGACCGATGGTGCCGATGTTCCGAGCACCGTGGGGCAAGGGGATGACGGCGGGATCGATCGCCTGTTCCGCACGCTCGTCCCGGTGATCATCGGCCGGCGGTCGGGACATGAGATCGTGCACCGGCTCCGTCGCAAGTGGGACCTGGGGCACGACCTGGTCGGCGTGCTCGATCGCGTCCGCGCCCAGATCCATGCTCTGGCCGACTTGAAAGGGCGGCCGGATCGGGTGCTGGAACGGCTCGGGGCGGAGTACGAGGCCCTGGCGCCGGATTCGGTCGGAGCGTTGCGGGACCTTTCCCGGGCGCTCGAGGATTACGGCATCGCGCCGGACCGCGTGCAGATCGACCTCGGCTTCGGCCGTGGGATCGGCTTCTATTCGCAGATGGTCTTTGAACTCGTCGCCCGCACTCCCGAAGGGCCCGTTGAGGTTTGCGGCGGTGGTCGTTACGACGGGCTCGCCCGCGTCCTGGGAAGTGAGCGCGACGACCGGGGTGTCGGGTTTGCGTTTGGCCTCGAGCGGCTCGGACAGGTTCTGGACGCGCAAGGGCAGCGTACGACGGTCTCGGGTCCAGGCGGGTTCATTGTGGTCGCAGCCCGTTCTGACGCCGTTCCCTACGCGATCCGTCTGGCACGTCTCCTTCGGGACGCCGGAGCGAGGGCGGTTGTGGAGACGAATGTGAGCGCCGTCGAATCCGCACGCGTGGTCGTGGTTCACGGGCCGTTGGAATCGCCGTCGGCCGTGGTCGTTCGCGATCCCGCGACGGGTTCGGAGGCCGCGATCAACCCCGAGGCGCTCCTGCGCCAGGCGCGTGAAGATGCCGGGAGCCTCCGCCGATGATCGACCCGATTCGCCTGGCCGTCCCGTCGAAGGGACACCTTTACGAAGGCGTCGTGGAGATCCTCAAGACTGCCGGCTACAAGGTCCGGCGCGCGAGCGATCGCCAGTACGAAGCGACCATCTCGGGCCACCCCCGATTCCACGTCGTCTTCATGCGCCCGACCGACATCGTCACCCAGGTCCAGGAAGGCCGGTGTCACCTCGGTGTGACGGGCATGGATCTGTTCGCCGAACGTGCCCAGGAAGCCTCGGAGACAACGGTTGTCATCCCCGACCTTGGTTATGGCGGCTGTCGTCTCGTCGTCGCGGTGCCCGAGAGCTGGATCGACGTCACGCATATCATCGACCTCGTCGACCTCACCGCAGAGTTCAAGGCGAGCGGCAAGACCTTCCGTGTCTCGACGAAGTACCCGGCTTTGACGCAGTCTTACTTTCGCAAGTGGGGTATCTACTACTATCAGGTTATCGCCTCGGACGGTGCGCTGGAATTGCATCCCAGCCTTGGCATCGCCGACGTGATCGTTGACCTGACCAGTTCGGGCACTACGCTCAAGGACAACCGTCTGCGTGAGATCGAAGGGGGCAAAGTTCTCGATTCCGCGGCCTGCCTGATTGGTCACGCGCCCAGTCTCTCCGAGCTGATCGCCGAGGGGCCGACCGGTCCGCTCGCGCTTCTGTTCGACGCGATGGACGGCGTCCGGGCTTCTGACGGCGGTTTGCACCTGGAGGTCGTCGGCTGCCCCGCGGCGCCCGGCCTCGAAACCGCGGCCACGGTCGCTGCCTATCTCAGCGAGCAAGGCGCTCAGCACGTCTTCCGCGGCGACGTCTGGAACGAAAACGGCGTGCCTGGCTGGCGCGTCACCGCGCTGATCGCCGCCAAGAAACTCGCCGCCTGCCAGCGCCGGTTGTTCCAGCTCGGGGCGAACCGAGTCGTCGGTCTTCCCGCACGGTTCGTCTTCGACCGTGATGGTCATTCCACGTTTGACGATCTCGCGCGGCGGCTGGGGTCTTGACACACGCGTACGCGTGTCTTATCATCCTTTCCGTTCGGGGTTCGTGAGACGTGTTAAGGGGTCGTCATGGAACGCGATCGTCTCGGTCGACGTCGGCAGCCGGATCAGGAGCGTGGGCTTCGTCCGCTACACCCGCTCTTGCCTGAGCAGTGGGTCAGCAAGGCCCTTCGTGTGGCGATGTCGAGCGAGGATTGGGAGCGTTTCGAGTCGATCGTGCGTGGCGTTGCTGCGGAGTGTCCGACGCAGGCTCGGGCGTACGGGAAAGCACTCGCGCAGTTGATGGAAACGGCCAAGGCGTCCGATCCGTCTCCCGGTCCGCTCGATTGGATGGACTGGGAGCGCCAAAAGACGTTGCGATTGCTGCGCCGGGCGATTTGAGTCGCCCACGACGAATTCGCGTGCAACGGTCGTTCCCAGTCCTCCGTGGGAATGCCGTCTTGACCGCTCTGCGGTCGCTGTGGGTCGTGCCCACGACAACACGCGTAAGGCGTGCACTGCCCACCATAGTTGAAAACATGCGGTGGGCCGTGCCCACCCTACGGATGCCGTTTCCGAGCGTTTTGCCTGGGTTCTTGGAGGAATTCCGGCGGGCTCCTTTTGTTCGGTTCTCGATCCTTTTGAGGGAGAAGACTGCTTTGGCCACCATCGTAAATGGGGATGTGAAAGACCTGGCGCTGGCCACTGTGGGCCATCAGCGCATCGTCTGGGCGGAGCGCGACATGCCCGTCTTGCGGGCGATTCGCGAGCGCTTCGAGGTCGAGAAGCCGCTGGCCGGACTGCGGATGTCGGCCTGCCTCCACGTGACGGCCGAAACGGCCAACCTGGCCCGCACGCTCGTGGCCGGCGGCGCGGACCTCGTGCTGGTCGCGTCCAACCCGCTCTCGACGCAGGATGACGTGGCGGCCAGCCTCGTTGAGGACTTCCACATCCCGGTCTTCGCGATCAAGGGTGAGGACGAGGCGAGCTACTACCGGCATATCGCCGCCGCCCTGAAGCACCGGCCGCACGTGACGATGGACGACGGTGCCGACCTCGTCAGCGCCATGATCTTCATTGCATTGGGCCGGCTCGACGATCTGCATTCCGAGGTGCGCACCTGGGCCAAGAACCTGAGCGCCGCCGAGCGAGCGGGCCTGGCAGGCGATGTCATCGCGAGCATGGAGGAGACGACCACCGGCGTCATCCGCCTGCGGGCGATGGAGAAGGACGGTGTGCTCAAGCTGCCGGTGATCGCGGTCAATGATGCCGAGACCAAGCACTTCTTCGACAACCGTTACGGCACCGGCCAGAGCACGATTGACGGCGTCATCCGCGCCACCGATATGCTGCTGGCGGGCCGGAACGTCGTCGTCTGCGGTTATGGCTGGTGCGGCAAGGGTGTCGCGATGCGGGCGAGGGGCCTGGGTGCCCACGTGATCGTGACCGAGGTCGACCCCATCCGCGCCCTCGAGGCCGCGATGGACGGCTTCCAGGTCAAGGAAATCCACGCGGCGGCGAAGGTCGGGGATCTGTTCATCACCGTCACGGGCAACATCCACGTCATCCGCGGCGAGCACTTCGCCGTGATGAAGGATGGCGCCATGATCTGCAACTCGGGCCACTTCAACGTCGAGCTGGCGCTCGACGACCTGGCCAAGCAGTCGGCAACGATCAACAAATACGTACGCGAGTTCGTCGACGAGTACGTCCAGAGCGACGGCCGCCGTCTTTATGTCCTGGGTGAAGGCCGGCTGATCAACCTCGCCGCTGCTCACGGGCACCCGGCCAGCGTGATGGACATGAGCTTCGCCGCCCAGGCGCTTGCGACCGAATGGTCGATCAAGAACAAGGGTCAGCTCGAACACCGCGTCTACAACGTGCCCAAGGCTGTCGACCAGTGGGTGGCATCGCTCAAGCTCCAGACGATGGGCATCGCGATCGACACGCTGACCGAGGAGCAGCAGAAGTACCTCGTGAGCTGGGAAATGGGCACCTGAGCCCGACACCGTTCAACGAACCCTAAACGCAAGAGAGCGAATGATTTAACTCCCTCCCCCCTTTGTGGGGGAGGGTTGGGGTGGGGGGGCGCGCCGCCCGTGGCCTCCCGAACCCCCCACCCCAGCCCTCCCCCACAAGGGGGGAGGGAGTATTCGAGTTCCTTCGTTTTCATGCTTTTACGACCATTTGAACGGTCTAGCGCCTGAGATCACCTCGCTCCTCGATTCCGCTGCCCCGACCCGTCAGTTGGGGCGGCTCTCGCCGTTCGCCATCGTGCATCTGCCATCTTGCATCCGTCATTTTCCTCCCAAATCACCCGGGACGCTCCTCTCATGGCTGACATCCGCCCCTTTCGTGGCATCCGATATGACATGGCCCAGGTCGGGGCGTTGTCCGACGTGGTCGCGCCTCCGTACGACGTTATCGACCCGGCGCTGCAAGATCGACTCTACGCCGCCAGCCCGTACAACATCATCCGGCTCGAACTGAACCGCGAAGAACCCACCGATAACGCCGAGAGCAACCGTTACACTCGGGCCGCCAGGTTCCTCCGCGACTGGCAGCGCGAGGGGGTGCTCCGCGAAGATCCCCACCCGGCACTCTACTTGTACGAACAGACCTTCACCGTGGAAGGGCAAACCTTCACGCGCAAGGGATTCCTCGCCAGGGTGCGTCTCGAGCCCTTCGGACAAGGCAAGATTTTCCCGCACGAGCAGACGCTTTCGGGTCCCAAGGCCGACCGTCTCGCGCTCTTCAATGCGACGCACTTCAACCTGAGCCCGGTGTTCGGTCTCTATCCGGACGCGACCGGCGAGGTTTACCAGGCTGCCGAAGCGGGCTTGCGTGACCGAACGCCGCTCGAGGCGACCGATCACCTGGGCGTGCAGAACCGGCTCTGGCCGATCGTCGATGCACAGGCTCACACGGCGGTTCAGGGGTTGATGGGACCGCGGCCGATCTTTATCGCGGACGGCCATCACCGCTACGAGACGGGGTTGAAGTTCCGCGAGGAGCGCGAGGCCGCGGGAACTTTGAAAGGGCCCGACGACCCGGCCAACTTCTGCATGATGATGCTCGTCGGTATGAGCGACCCCGGCCTGCGGATCTTGCCAACCCACCGACTCGTTTCGGGGTTCCCAGGCCTCACTGCGCAGATCCTGGCCGAGCGGCTTGCTCCCGAGTTCGACGTCACCCTCTTCGATTCGGGACCCGATCAGCCCCGGGCGCTTTGGGAGGCGATCGAGCTGGAAGGGAGCCAGGAGTTCCTCGGCTTCGGGACCGTCGCCGACGGCCGCTGGCTGCTCGCACGACTTCGGTCGGACGCGACCATGGACAAGCTGGTTCCGGAGCACAGCGCTGACTGGCGCGCGCTCGGTGTAAGCATTCTCCACGAACTCGTGCTCAAAGCGCTCCTGGGGCCGCTTGGCACCGCGTCATGCCGCTATGTGCACCTCCTCGACGAGGTCGTCACCGCCATCGCGCAGAAGGGGTGCGATCTCGCCTGCCTCGTGCCGCCGGCGGAGATGGAACACGTGGAAACGATCGCGTCGAATCTGGAAAAGATGCCGCCGAAGAGCACGTATTTTTATCCCAAGCTGTTGAGCGGACTGGTGCTCAACTCGCTCAGTTGATCGGAGCTCGAGTCAGTCTGACAGGGGACCCTTCGCGGCTCGGATGAAAGCCGAGACGCGCGCAGGGTCCTTGCGGCCGGGCGACGATTCAACTCCGCTCGCGACGTCGACCATCCACGGGCCGACGCGGCTCACCCGCTCGGCAACATTCTCAGGCGTGAGCCCGCCTGCGAGGATGAGGCGGGGCAGGGAAGCGTTGACGGGACGTCGAGCGGTTCCCGGTGTTGCGGCCTGAGCGTTGGAGGCCGGTTTTAATGCGTCCGATGATGCTTGCTCTGGTCCCCTCCCCCCTTGTGGGGGAGGGTTAGGGTGGGGGGTGGCGAGGACGGTCGCGTCAGCCCGAGACCCCCCACCCCAGCCCTCCCCCACAAGGGGGGAGGGAGCAAAAGAGCGGACCGTGTCGGATGAAGCGGAAGGATCGGGACCGGAGCGAAGCTCCGCGCGGTCTAAAACGGAGCTCTCAACATCCCAGCGAAGGTTACGAAGGAGCGCGAGGAGGTCGATACCGATCGTCCGGCCCGTGCCGCCGGCCTGGCCCGTCGCGTAGCCATCAACGAGCACGTAATCGGGCGAACGGCCCAGTTCACGACAACGCCCGAGATACCGAACCATGCCATCGATGGCGTCCGGGCCGCCGAGCCGAAAGGCACGAACCACCTGTAACTCGCCCAGCACCCCCAGCGTTTCCGGGGGTTCATCGCCGTGCAACTGCACGACGCGCAGGTCCAACTCCGCCGCGACCTGCGCCACTTCTGCGGGCGAGCGGTCGACAAAAAGTCCCACGGGTTGCGCACTGGGAGGCAGCGTGGCGATAATGTCTCTCGCCAGTCCCAGGTCGATGCAACGGGGCGACGGGGGATGGAAATTCAGCCCGATCCAGTCGGCACCCGCCGCAGCGCAAACGATCGCATCGTCCACGCTGGTCAGTCCGCACACCTTGACCAGCATCGGCGCTCGCTCCACACGCTCAAACGACGCCGAGCTTGGACAGAGAGGCCTTGAACTTCGACTCCGTGTTCACGCCGACGAGCCGGTCAACTTCCTGGCCGCCCTGGAACACCAGCACCGTGGGGATCGCCGAGATCCGCAGCCCGCCGGGGGTTTCCTGGTTTTCGTCGGTATTCAACTTGCCGACCTTGACCTTGCCCGCATATTCCGTCGCGAGCTTCTCAATCGTCGGGGCCAGCATGCGACAGGGACCACACCACGGGGCCCAGAAGTCGACGAGTACGGGGACAGCGGATTCCAGGACTTCCGACTTCCACGTTGCGTCGGTAAACTCCATCACGTTCCCGGCCATGATCAGATGCCTCACCATTGATCGAACGTGCGTGTGGTTCGAGACTTAACACGCGTGCACAACCGCCGGGTTACTGTCCCGACATGAATGGAGGCATTATAAAGTGGCGTCTCCCCGAGTCAACAAGCCCGAACTGCCGGGCGCCGACCCAGGACCACACGGGAGCACCTGGTTCGACCCGAGAAAGATCGGGTTGCTGCGTTCCTTCTTGATCTTCGTGCCGGTCGCCATCGTGGCCCGATTCGCCGGTGCGCCCGATCCGGCCCTCTTCGCGCTCGCTTCGCTCGCGATTATCCCGCTGGCAAGCGTGATTGGTGAGACGACCGAATCCCTGGCATGCCGCCTCGGGCCCGGCGTGGGCGGGTTGCTCAACGCCACCTTTGGCAACGCCGCCGAGCTGATCATCGCGCTTTTTGCCCTCTTCCACGGTCTCGACAGCGTCGTCAAGGCGTCGCTCACCGGCAGCATCATCGGCAACCTGCTTCTCGTACTCGGTGCGAGCCTCTTCGCCGGGGGTACCCGGCATCCCATCCAGCGCTTCAATCGCACGGCCGCCGGGACGGGCGGGACACTCATGGTCCTCGCCGCCAGCAGCCTGCTCGTGCCCGCCTTGTTCCACAACATCGTTGGTGCCGACCAGAACGTCGTCGAACACAACCTGAGCTTCTCGGTCGCGGTCGTCCTCATGATCGCCTACATCTTGAACCTGGTCTTCTGCTTGATTACTCACAAAGACGTCTTCAATCCCGACAACGAAACGGCGGAACCCATTGCAACCGAGGAGCGAGACTGGACCGTGCGCGGGGCGACGACGGTGCTGCTCGTTGCGACGGGGTTCGTGGCGTGGATGAGCGAAATCCTGGTCGGGGCCGTGGAGACGACGAGCCACGCCGTCGGGCTTACTGAGGTCTTCGTCGGTGTGATCGTGGTGGCGATCGTGGGCAATGCGGCCGAGCACTCGACGGCGATCTTGATGGCCCTCAAGAACAAGATGGATCTCGCCGTCGGCATCGCGTTGGGATCAGCCTCGCAGATCGCGCTGTTCGTGGCCCCAGTCCTGGTGTTCGTGAGCTACGCACGCCCCCATCCGATGGATCTGATCTTCACGCACATGGAAGTCATGGCGATGGTGCTGGCGGTCATGCTGGCGCGGATGGTCGCCGAGGACGGCGAGTCCAATTGGCTCGAAGGCGCCATGCTGCTGCTGATCTACGCGGTGTTAGGTCTGGCGTTCTACTACCTCCCCGCGCACGCCGACCATGCGACGCCCCGGATGCTGTCGGAACATCGAACATATAACTCCCCCCCTTGGGAAGGGGGGGCAGGGGGGGTGGGCGTTAAGCGCCGCTCACGGCTTATGGCCCCCGACCGTGGCGATCTCGCAATTCCCCAGGAATCGACGGTCATTCTCTACACGGTGTCGGGCCCGACGCCGCTGGATGGAGTCGCTCCCCATCCCGCCAACCCCCTGTACTCAAGGGGGGAGTTGTATGGCGCGCATGCACGCGGGAAAATGGCGCATCGCCATGCCGTGCGCCATTCAAACGCAAACCGATCTACAGCGCGGGTTTCGTCTCGTCACGTGCCACGGGCTCTGGCTTCATGCTCTCGAATTCCGGCGTTTCGGTCGGGTCGGCCTTTTGGCCGTAGTTCTTGCCCAGGGGCGACGCATCCTCGATCAGCTTATTGATCTGGGCCGCACCCAGGAGGACGACGCTCGAGATCCAGAACCAAAACAACAAGACCATGACGCCGCCAAGCGACCCGTAGGTCTTGTTGTAGTTGGCGAAGTTCTGCACATAGACGCGGAAGAGCAGACTCGTGGCCAGGAAGAGCGCCGTGCCGAAGAGGCTGCCGGGTGTGATCCACTCCCAGCGCTGATCCGCGTCGGGGCCGACGTAGAACGACAACGCGAAGCTCAAAAGCACGAGGACGGTGACGCCGAACCACTGTAGAGCCGTTGCCAGTAATACTGTGGGCCGGCTGAATCCTAACCAACTCGCGATCTGCGGACCGGCGACGATCGCCAACAGAGACCCCACCAGGAGGGACGACTGGACGATGGTCATGAGGACGGCGGTCACGCGGACCCTGAGAAATGATCGAGTCTCGACCACTCCGTAGATCCGGTTCATGGCGTCGATGATGGCGACGAACAGGCTTGACGCAAGCCAGAGCGTCATCGCCAGCCCAAACGAGATCAACCCAAAAGGAGGACTCTTCTGCAGGCGGCCGACCTCGGCCTCAACCACCCGATAGGCCTCTGGGGGAAAGAGCGTCTTGAGGGTGGACTCGAATTGATTCACGGTCAGATTGCCGACGCCCGGCGTCTGTCCGCTGACATCGGGCAGGAGCTGCACCGCGAGCGTGACGATCAGTCCTAGCAAGGGGACGAGCGCAAGCATGGCGTAGAACGCGACTGCGGCGGCCCGCGTCATGATCTCATTCTCGTTGATCTTGTGCCAGGTTCGCACGGCCAACTCGCGGACGGTCAGGCCCCCGAGGGTCAGCGCGGCTCGCAGACGAATCGGCGGAAATGTGTCCATAAAAGATCGGTGCGAAAACGATGAGGTCAAATGGCAGATGCAAAATGGCAGATGCGAGATGCAAAATGGCGAATTCCGGAATTGTGGTGAATGCCTAATCCCTCGGCTAGCGCAACAGTCCGTTAGGCATCAGCCGACATTTTGCATCTGCCATTCGGCATCTTGCATCTGCCATTTTCCGACGAGTTATAAGGTTCAAACGAGCAGGAAGCCGTCGTACGGAAGGGATCCACAGCCCCTCCAAAAACACGCGCGGTTCAATCGCTCCCTCACGCATCAGGCAGGGCGCTCTATGGCCGCGGTGTGCTCCTACTTCGCGGCGGTGCCTTCACCAAGGGCGCCCCGGGTGACCATGCGGTTGAGCCCTTTCTGAAGGGCGTCGAGATGGGCCTGCTCTTCGGTCAAGACGGCGGACAGCTCGTCCGCACTGGCGTTGTCACCGATGGCCTCGAACGTGGCGATCCAGGCATTGTACCAGTGGACAGCGGTCGCCTTGGCCGTCAGGTCGTGACTCAGTCGCTGCAAGGGGGTCGAACCCACCTCACTGACTTTTTCCTTGAGGCGCGTCAGCGTCTCGCCGATGCCGCCGGCGACACTGCGCGTCGGTGTGTGGCCGTAGCGGGTCGCGATCGTTTCCACAATCTGGCGATGCCGTTCGTCGGCGGTTGCGATCTCGTGGTAGAGCGCTCCCATCGAGGCATCGGGGGGCGATAACGACCGGGCCTTCGATTCGTCCACGAGCGACTGTTCGGCGTCGATGCCCTTGGAAAACTCAGACGCGATCCAGTCGCGATGTATGGGGGGCGTGTGTGCGGTTGCCATCGTCGGCCTCACGTTTCGTGCGCAGCGAGAGAGGCGGGGAGGCCAGTGCACACCGGCGTTCTGCACTCCACCTCAACAGCGCACCAAAGGCAATCGTTGTGCCAAGAGCGCAGAGCGCCCCCTCGAGGGGGCGCTCTGCGCTCTCGTACGAGCCTTACGGTTCAGTGCGGCGACTCAGTGATCTGCTCCGGCCAATCGAGCACGATAGTCGTGCCTCGTTTCGGAACGACGTCGAGGCGAGCCTTACCGCCGAACATCTCGGTGACTCGCGCCGCGATCGCCAGATCCAGCCCCCGGCGCTCGGAGGCACTGCCGTTGAGGCGCTCGAAGACATGAGAGCGAAGCTCGGTCGGAAGCACGGACTCCACCGGCGGCGATTCCGTCGCGATCTCGATCAACCAGCGCTGCGGTTCGCCGCGAAGGGTTACGACCACGCCTCCGTTGCCCGCGGCCGTGACCGCATTCGAGATCGCGAGCTGGAGCGCCAGCACCGCACGTTTCTCGTCGAGCGAGACCTCGCGCGGACACGTCCGCTGAACGTCGACCCGGACCGCAGCCGACTTGGACCGATGGCGGAACGCCTGACCTTCGACGAGCTGTCGGACGACCGTCTGGGGATTGAACAGACTCACGTTGAGCGAGACCTCACCCTCGAACAGGCGAAGGTAGTCGCTTAGTTGCGCAAGCATTTGTTCGATCTGTTGGACGTTTTCCTCAACAAACCGGAAATCTTCCTCGGCGTTGGAGTTGCCTTTCGGGAGAACCTGGTCGAGCATCCGGAGCGACAGTTTAATGACGTTGAGTGGATTGCGCAGGTCATGGACGACGAGTGCGTAGAATTGCGGGGTGCTCACCAGACGCTGAAACAACGTGGACGCGTTCGCGGTTCGCGAGCGTCGATTCAGTAACCACGCTGCCCTCGCAGCGCACTCTTCGCCGGCGTTCGACCGCACGACCCATTCATCGACCAACGTCCGCCAGTCCGATTGCAGCGTGGGCCGCGGAATGGCATCGCTGATGCCCATGATCGGAATGTCGCGTTCGCGCGCCGATCGGCAAAGCTCGCCCGCGCGTGAGTTGCCGTGATCGCCAAGGATAATGAGATCGGGCCTGCTTGCACGCACGACACCGACTGCATCGGCGATCGCCGATGCGCAACTCGTATGGTATCCCAACTCCGCAAGTGCGGAGGTTAATGCACTTTCTGCCGCGGGGTCATCCTCGACCACCAAAACGTGAATTGCCGGCTCCGACACCGCCGGCCCTCCTGTGTCCATCGTGGGCAACATGGATTGGTTCCGCCCGTCTTGCTTGGTTTCAACAGTAATCATCCTGAAGCCGCCTCGCGCGCCAAGGAACTCGGCACAGCCCTTTCGAGCCGATGCCGAGCTCGGTCAGTCCGTTTGGAGAGTGCGTCGTACGGGTGTTTTTGATCGCCTCGATCTGTTCGTTCTTTAAACAATGGCGGGCTCCGGACCGCCCAGATATGCGCTTACCAAGGCTTGAGCTTCCATCCCAACACGAAGCCGATCCCAAGGGCCCAGAGACCAAACGCTATGGGCTCCCGCCGGGCGTAGCTCTTCACCCAGTCGACGGCCTCATTGGCCGTGCCCTCCAAACTTCCCATCGCCGGGCACTCGGCCGCCCGCGTCATGCTGTCGGGGAAGTCGGACTTCAAGGTATCGATCATGAGATGTGACCTCCAAGCAAGGCGCGCGAGGCGAAATACGAGAAATGCAAGTTCGGGATGCTCTCAAGCCTCGCCACGCGTAAAAATGGCCAAGAAACCCAACCTTTCCCTTGCAAGTCTCATTCCCGCCACAATCCAAGACGTCTCCGCCGCTCACCCCTTGCGCGCGTCCCGCATCGCGGGCTCAAGTCAGCCCTGAGTCTGCGGGCCTCTGCGGGGCGAAGGTGACTGTGCGCGATCCGTATTCCTGCGAGCGGGTATTTTATTGCTCGGTCACGTCGGACTTCTTCCTGAGTACTTTCCAATGAGCGGCAATTCGGGAAGAATACTGCGAGACGGAATCGGATTTGCTCAATTACGGGCAGGCAAACGCGCGGGTCCGAGAAGGCTCGAACCCGAGGGCGAATCATAACAAGCCGTTAGGGAACGAACGCATGCGCAGGAAACTGCTGATTGTGGATGACGACCCTTATTCGATGGCCCAGATCCGGAAGCTCCTGGAGTCCGAAGAACTCAGTGTCGAGACGGCTTCGAACGCCCAGGAGGCGTTGACCGCATTGTCGGGCGCGGACTACAGCGTCATGATCACCGATCTTCGGATGCCCGGAATGGGCGGCATGGATCTCATTCGGGAAGTCGCCCAGCGCCGGGTTGGCGTAACGACGATCGTGACCACCGCATTCGGCTCGATCGACCGGGTGGTCGAGGCGATGCGCCTGGGTGCTTACGACTTCCTGACCAAGCCCATCGACCCCACGAACTTGAAGCTGGTGATGGACCGCGCGCTCAAGCAGCGAGCCCTCCAGGACGAGGTGTTGCGGTTGCGGCAGCAGCTCAAGGAAAGCTACAGTTTCAACAATATCATCAGCCGTAACCCGAAGATGCATGCCATCTTCGAGCTGGTCCGCCACATTGCGGGAACGAAGTCGACGGTCCTGATCGAAGGAGAGACGGGGACCGGGAAGGAGTTGATCGCGAAGGCGATCCACTACTCGAGCGAGGAGCGGCAAGGGAACCTGGTCGCCATCAACTGTGCGGCGTTGCCCGAGAGCTTGCTCGAAAGCGAGCTGTTCGGCCACGAGCGCGGGGCGTTCACGTCCGCGGAAGCCCGGCGCAAGGGGCGATTCGAACTTGCCGACAAAGGCACGATCTTTCTCGACGAGATCGGCGACGTTTCCCAGGCGATGCAAGCCAAGCTCCTGCGCGTCCTGCAGGAAAAGCGGTTCGAACGCGTGGGTGGGCACGAGAGCATCGAAGTCGACGTGCGCGTCGTGACTGCCACGAACAAGAACCTGGAGAAGGAGGTCAAGGAAAACCGGTTCCGGGAAGACCTGTTCTATCGCCTGAACGTGATCAAGATCGACCTTCCTCCGCTGCGCGAGCGTCCGGAGGATATCCCGCTGCTCATCACGCACTTCCTGAACAAGTTCGCGCGCACGAACGAAGCGCCCAAGAAGATGGCCCCCGAGGCGATGGAACGGCTCCTCTCCTACCGCTGGCCGGGCAACGTTCGAGAGCTCGAGAACGCGATCGAACGCGCCTCGGTAACGACCGTGGGCGACACGATCCCCCTCGACAAACTGCCACCCCGGATCACCGGACTGGCCCAGGAGGAGCATCCTCACTTCGAGATCGATCTCAAGCATCCTTTGCCGCACTACCTGAGACTTGCCACGGAACAGATCGAGCGCCAGTACATCCTCAAAGCGCTCGAAAAGTGCCGCGGCAACGTCGGCCGCTGCGCCGAGCTGTGCGGCCTTTCACGCCGCAGTGTTTCCGGCAAGATCAGCCTCTACGAAATCGACAAATACCCGTTCAAGTCGGCATGAGCCGCGAGACGTTGGTGACGTCGGTCCGGGAATTGCTCGTTCGATTCGAAGCGCACGAACCGTTTTCCGAACATTCGCGATTTCCAGGAGTTGCGTCGATGCCTCAGGCACAGACATCACTAACCGCTGCCGATGTAATGACGGCCAATCCTCGCACCTGCTCGGTTTTCAGCACGGTGCTGGAGGCCGTCATGATCTTCCGGGACGCCGACTGCGGCGCCGTGCCGGTCGTCGAGGAGGGCAAACCCGTTGGGATCCTGACCGATCGCGACGTCGCCCTGGCTTTGGCGGAGCACGAAACCGACCTCGCCGGGTTGCCTGTCCGCGACATCATGAGTACAAGCGTTGTCTCCATTGCGCCCGACACGGCCCTCGATCCGATCATCGAGACATTTGGCGACCGTCGCGTTCGTCGTCTCCTCGTGCGCGATTCGTCCGACCGCCTTCTCGGGATCATCGGCTGGGCCGATGTGGCACCCTATGCGCCGGATCAGAGGCTCGGAGAGGCGGTGACGGAGGTCGTGGAGCCGCGGTAAGGGCGGATGCGAGATGACAAATGGCAAATGCTAGATGGCAAATGGCGGATGAGCGACTCATCTGCCATTTGCCATCTGCCCATCACCGGCCCGACTTCTTGACCGGCCTGCCGCTATAGAGCAGCACGGTGCGAATCCAGGTGATGTTGCGTGCGAGTTCGTCGCTCGAGCGTTGGAAACTCTCGAAGCTATGCGACAGCCGCCATCCTGCCAGGGCAACAACCAATCCCGCGAGAACGAGCGTTACCCCACCGACGGCCAGCATCGCGAGCCCCTGGTGGATATGAAGCGCAGAGGCAAGGAGGGCAGCGACCCCGAGGAGGAGGACGGGGAGCGAGGCGACGAGAAACGAGAGCCCGCCCGCGACCAGGCCGAACGGCACCGCGGCGCGCTCGGCCGCGATCTTCGCATCCATTGCAGCGAGCTTGAGCTGGAGCTCGGCCAGGGACGCGACATCGTTGCCGAAGTTGGAAAGGCTCCCGACGACGCCGTTGGTCGAAGTGCCGTGATCTCTTTTCAGCGACGCTTGATCATCCATCCGACGAGCACTCCCAAGCCCAGCGCAATCCCGAGGGCGCGCGTGGGTTGCTGAACGACGTATTCCTTGACCCGCTCCGTCCCTTCGGCCAATCGCTCCCGCGCGACGGCCGCATATTGAAGCGCCATCTCCTTGAGTTCGTCGGCTTCCGGACCCCAGCCAGACGCCATCTCTTCCGCGCGATCGATCATGGCTGCGTTTCTCCTCGAAAGCGTGAGCGTCGACCTCAATAGGCCCCCGGCCCTCGGTCACGCACCGATTTACCTGTGGGTGCACCGGACGCACCCGTTGGACGCGGTTGCGGAACTGGTCCCATGGCCGCGGCCTGTTGCTGGGCGATCCAGTTTTCGGCGTACTGCACCGCGTAACCCTGCGCCAGGCGGATCGCCACCGGCGCGAGCGCGGCCCAGGCCGTGGCGATGAGTCCGCGCTTGGTGCGTTCCTTTTGCTTCTCCTGCGTTTCGATTCGCTCGCGGAGCGCTTCAACCTGAGCTGCCGCCCCGGCCTGCGAAGCGACGGACGTGGTTGCTCGAGCACGGCTCGGTACGACCAGGTATCCCAGCACGAAGGCACTCGCGAGCGCGGCCCAGGGATACATCCCGACGTAGCGCCGCCAGTCGGCGACGGCTTCGGCCTTCTCGACAACCCCCCGGATATCCTGGTGCAATTCGCGGCGAATTTGCGCCATCTGGCGCTGAATCTCTTCGCCTTCGTTCGACGTGTTGGCCAAGGACTCACTCCCCGTTGAGCGTCTTCGATCCTCAATGCCAGGCGATGCGCGCTTGTCCTTCGGATTGCTCAAGTTGATTCGCAATCGGAATGCCAACGCGGAAGTTCGTGTTCGGGCGCATGATCATTCCAAAGCGGTTGGTGCCTTCGTGACGCATAGCGTACGGCGACCCGAACCCCTCACCCCGCCGCTGCGCGGCGACCCTCTCCCGCAAGGGGAGAGGGGTGTTCTTGGGTTTGAGCGTCGGAACAGTGAAAGACACACCTCTCCCCTTGCGGGAGAGGTCGGCCCTCAATGAGGGCCGGGTGAGGGGTGCGGGGTTAGCGTCTCGTTCCGGAGGATTCGATCCGCTCCCCATGGCCAGACCATCGCTCAATCGCCTTACGCGCCTTTCCTTTTAACCTCATCAGGATCGCGCCGGCCGGAGGTGAGATGGGTCCAGAGCCAGCGTCCGTGCTCGCCGACTTGGCCGAGTAATCGCCGGGCCTTCGAGCGGGTCGAGATGTTGTGCAGATGGCGAATGACGGCCGCTCGTTCGGCTCGCGTCATCTGGGTGGCGAGCGCTGGCAGGACGTGTTCGAGCAGGCCGAACGGAGCACCTTCGGGAAGCCCGATGGCGACGACCTCGCGAAACGCGGGGGGGAGTTGGGTTCGCAGCGATTCGAGGCGTGCGCGTACGGTGGACTCCCGGGTTCCTTTGCCGGTGGTCCAGTGGTAAGGCGGATGCCACTCGCCGCCAAATTCCGGGCTATCGACGGCGGTCACAACCGCCAACGCCGGCGGGACTTCGAGACCGGGGTGCTCGATATACCAAAGATCCCAGGCCTGCGCAAACGCAGTGTCGGCAGCGGTCGTATCGCGCCGGCCGTCGACGACCAGAATGAGGAGGTCCGACTGAACGGCGGCCTCGACCGCTGCGCGACGCGTTGCGCGGTCCCGCGCGGTTTCGCCCCTGG
>DAIDJG010000577.1 GCA_027451445.1 Singulisphaera sp. | reverse complement strand
CGATGGAGGTCGTCCTGCGCTTCCTGGATGCCGCCCAGGAGATCGCGTGCCGCCGGCCCGTTGCCGACGCGGAGGTTCAGCATCTCCAGACAGGCCTGACTGCGCTGCAAGGCATTGCGACTCTCGTGTGCGAGCCCCGTCACCATTTGGCCGATGGCCGCCAGACGCTCCGACTGGAGGGCACGCTCCTGCGCTACGCGGAGCTCGGTAATATCGTGGCCGAACGCGAGAATGCGCGTGCCGTGTCCGGGGAGCGCACGATAGGCCCACTCGAGCTCTCGAGTTTGGCCGTTCGACGCGACGATCCTGTGGATGACGTGAGCCCCTTCGCGCGTCGTGGCCGCCCGCTCGAACGCGATGCGTGCGCGTGACTGGTCCTCGGAAGGCACGAACGTGCCGAACCAGTCCTCGCCCGGCGTGACGCCTACTGCTCGCCCCGACAACTGGGCAAAAAACGGATTGAAGCGCACGATCCGGGCCTCGCCGTCGAGCACGAGCACAACCGCCTGCGCGACGGCGATCAGGCTCTCGGCAAAGTCCCGCTCTTGCCGCACGGCTTCGCGGTACTCGGTGGCCTCCGATGCGCTTGCTTCCGAATGCCGCTTCGCATCCAGAAGCTGCTGCATCAGTACACTCGTCAGACCGCCGACGACCAGAAAGACGGCGAGCTGGAGAATATCGTTCCCCGACTCCAGCATGAGCGTGCCAACAGGGGGAAAGAAGAAGTAATTGCATAAAAAAACACTGAGAACGGTCGCAAGCATTCCCGGGCCGAGACCGCCGAACCATGCGCTGAAGGTCACGGCGGGTACGAACAGAAAAAGCGGCGGGCCGGTTCCTACCCACGACTCAATGGGCCCCTTGATCACCAGGAGCAGAATCGGGGTTGCGACCGGGATCGCATAACGCATCAAAAACGTGCGAGGGAAGGCAGAGACCGAGGGGCGGAGAGGCCTTCCTGTCACGCCGATTGGGCTCGCTGTGCGGCGAGCACCATCCATGGTCCGGCCCATGATAAAGCCCCGTTTTTCAGAAACGAACTTGAGGTTTAAGACACTTCGAATTGACGAAATCGGGCCTGCAAATTGGTTTGTCAACGAGAGTGAATCCCTGTGAGCAAGTCAGTCTCAACCTTCGCCGGGAACTCTGGTGTAAGGCGAACGGTCAGACGAAGATTACCCACCGTAGACCTCACGCGGTGCGTGAGGCCCACGGTCATGACCGCTCGCCTAAGTCGGCGTCGCTTCCTCTATCTCAGTGCGCCTCCTCAGGGCCGTTTAACCCTCATTATGCGCTGGTCTGGATTTTGGTGCGTACTCCCAATCGGTTCTCCGCTCCCACTCCCGGCGCTCCGTTAACCCTGATATAATCCACTCCGAGTTGAAATGCGCGTGTGGAGGTGAGCAGGACATGTGCGGGCCGTTGAGAATATGTCAGCGAGTGCGGGCACTTTCGGCACACTCACGGCTTGCTCTCGCATTTCTCCTTCTCTCCGCGGGCCCAGATGCATGGGGCGGGGATGGCGGGCTCAGCGACAACGACCGATTCTACCGCGAGAAGATTGAGCCCCGGCTCAAGTTGGAATGCTTTCGGTGTCATTCGGCCGAAGCTCCCAAGCTCCGAGGCGGGCTTCGCCTCGACTCGCGCGCGGCCATGATCGAAGGCGGCGACACGGGGCCGGCCCTGGTTCCCGGTAAGCCGGCCGAGAGTTTGCTTGTCCAGGCGCTCAGGCACCAAGGTGGCCTATCCATGCCACCTAAGAAGCCCCCGCTCGATGAGGCGATCATTGCCGATTTCGAGGCGTGGATCCGGATGGGAGCACCTGCGCCGGATGGGGCTCCCAACGCTGTGGCAGTCGCCACGGTCTCGGATGAGGCCCGACACCACTGGTCGTTCCAGCCTGTCCGGACGGTGACACCGCCTTCGGTTCGGAATTCGGATTGGGTACGCACGCCCATCGACGCATTCGTGCTTTCGAAGCTCGAAGAACGCCACTGGCAGCCCGCTCCGGCAGCAAGCCGGATCGAATGGATCCGCCGCGTTTCGTTTGACCTCACGGGATTGCCGCCTGCGCCCGAGGAGGTCGACGCGTTTGTGTCCGATGCCTCACCCGCCGCGTTCGAGCGGGTGGTCGATCGCTTGCTCGACAGCCCCCATTACGGTGAGCGCTGGGGTCAGCACTGGCTCGACCTGGTTCGCTTCGCGGAGACCGAGGGGTACGAATACGACCGGCATATCCCCGAAGCGTGGCGGTATCGCGACTATGTCGTTCGTTCGCTGAACGACGACAAGCCGTTCGATCGCTTCGTGCTGGAGCAACTTGCCGGCGACGAGATCGCGCCCGACGACCTGGAATGCCGGACCGCCTCGACCTTCCATCGGCTCGGCCCGGTCCGTCGGAACGCAGGGAACCCCGACATCGCGTTGAGCCGAAACGAGGTGTTGACCGAACGCACGGACATCCTCGGCACGACGTTCCTCGGCCTGAGCGTGGGTTGTGCGCGGTGTCACAATCACAAGCTCGAGCCCATCGCTCAAAAAGACTACTATCGTCTCCAGGCGTTCGTGGCGGCGACCGAGGAACAGAACATCGTTCTGGCTCCGGAACACGTGCAGAAGGCGTGGGAGGAGAAGGCGCAGAAGATCAAGAACGAAATGCAGCGGCTGAAGAAGGAAGCGAAGCTCGCCAAGGGGGCTGCGAAGGACGAACTCGAGTCGCAGATCGAGGTGCTCGAAGACCAGCTCGACTCTTCGCTCCCGACGATCCCTGCGGTTCGGAATGATTTCAGCAAACGAACCCCGATCCACGTCCTGAAACGAGGCGTCTGGGAGAACAAGGGCGAACTCGTCGGGCCCCGCCCGCCCGGGATTCTGGTCCCCGAGGACCAGCCGGAGCTCGCTGTCGACGTGGCTGATCCGCGTACGCGGCTTGCCCGCTGGCTGACGTCCCCGGATCACCCTTTGACGGCTCGTGTCATCGTCAACCGGATCTGGCAGCAACACTTCGGCTCGGGATTGGTCAAGACGCTGAACGATTTCGGAACCAAAGGCGATCGTCCGAGCCATCCGGAGCTACTCGACTGGCTCGCAAAGAACTTGGTTCAGAACGGTTGGCACTTTAAGCCGATTCATCGACTGTTGGTGCTGAGCAGCACGTACCGGCAGTCCAGCAGATCACCTTCGGCGGACGAGTACAGCGGGAAAGATCCCGAAAACCGGCTCCACTGGCGTTTCAGTCCCCGGCGGCTCGAGGCCGAGGAGATCCGCGATGCGATGCTCGTGGCCTCGGGGCGGATGAACTTCAAGATCGGCGGCCCGAGCGTGATGGTGCCGGTGGAGAAGGACCTGGTCAGTGCGCTCTACAAGCCTTCGCAGTGGAACATCGCTCGCAATGCCGACGAATATAATCGCCGTTCGATTTATCTGATTGCGAAGCGGAACCTGCGCTTGCCGTTCATGGAAACGTTTGATGCCCCGGCCTTGCTGAGTAGTTGTGCGCGACGCGAGTCGAGCACCCATGCGCCCCAGGCGCTGGAGATGCTGAACGGCCGATTGTCCAACGAACAGGCGGACGCGTTCGCCGCCCGGCTTGAGCGCGAGACTGGCGGGAGCTCGCAGAGCTTCGTGGACCGTGCGTTCCGGATCGCCCTGGGACGGCCGCCGACCGACCAGGAGAGCGCTCTGGCGCTCACATTCTTGCGCGAGGGATCCCGCAAAGAGTTCGCACTCGCGGTGTTCAATCTCAATGGGTTCCTTTATGTTCAATGACATTCGGTGTCATCGTCGGCCGACGCGGACCCGTCGTGAGTTTGTGCGCGACGCGTTTTGCGGGTTCGGGGGGTTAGCCCTGGCCTCGCTGCTGGAACAAGAGCAGGCGCGCGCAGGCGTGGTGGATCCGCTGGCTCCGAAGCGTCCGCATCGTGAGGCGAAAGCTCGCTCCGTCATTTTTTTGTTCATGGCGGGCGGGCCGAGCCACCTCGAGACATTCGATCCCAAGCCCTTGCTCAACAGGCTCGAAGGGCAATCGCGGCCGAAGGAGTTTGGCGAGGCGAAGTACCAGTTTGTGCAGAGCAACGCCAAACTGCTCGGTACGCGGCGGACGTTTCGCAAGTACGGACAGAGCGGTATTGAAGTTTCCGACCTGTTTCCCGAAACGGCACGCTGTATCGACGACATCGCGGTGATCCGCTCGTGCCACGGCGACATGGTCGTCCACTCCGCGGCTCAGTACGAGCTGTTCACCGGGCGGACGGTTCCTGGCTTCCCGAGCATGGGGTCATGGGTCCTTTACGGGCTCGGCTCCGAGAGCGACTCGCTCCCGGCGTACGTCGTGATGCCCGACCCGAAGGGGGCACTCGAAGCGGGTCAGCCGATGTACATGCACGGCTTCCTGCCGGCCGTTTACCAGCCGACCATGTTCCGCCCGGGCGAACGGCCCGTGTTGAACCTGAGCCTACCAGAAGGGGTCTCGAACCGCGAACGGACCCGAACCTTGCAACTGATCCGCGAACTGAATCAGGCGACGCTCGATCCGTCCGACCAGGAATTCGCTGCGCGGATCAACGCGTATGACCTCGCGTTCAAGATGCAGACCGAGGCTCCGGAAGTGCTCGACCTGTCGCGCGAACCGCAGGAGACGCTGGACCTCTACGGTGTCGGCAAGGAGCCCACCCACGACTACGGCCGGAGGTGCTTGCTGGCGCGGAAGCTCGTCGAGAACGGGGTGCGGTTCGTCTGCGTGGTGTCCGGTGGCGGCGCGGGAAACATGCAGTGGGATGCCCACGGCGACATCGAAGAAAACCACGTGCGTAAGGCGGCGGAAACGGACAGGCCCATCGCCGGCTTGCTGAAGGACCTCAAGCGCCGGGGGTTGCTCGACAGCACGCTCGTGCTTTGGGGCGGCGAGTTCGGTCGCTCTCCCGAGGCCGAGTCGGGCAAAGGTCGCGACCACCATAACCTCGGCTTTACGATGTGGATGGCGGGTGGCGGCGTGAAGGGGGGCCAGGTTGTCGGGGCGACCGACGCGATCGGGCTCCGGGCGATCGAGCAGCCGTACCACTTCCGTGATGTCCACACGACCGTCTTGCACCAGCTCGGTCTCGACCAGCACAAATTAACGTACCCGCACCTGGGTCGTGACGAGCGGCTGACGTTCGTCGAGGGCAAGGTCATTCAGGAAATCGTATAAACGAGAGCTCGCCTATGTTGTCGCGACGCGGATTCCTTGCAAGTGCGGGTGCTGGATTGGCCCTGGTTCCGTTGGCGGGTCTCGGGGCTGCGCCGGGCCAAGCGAAAAAGAAGCTGGCGGTCGTGACGACGATCTGGAATTACCGCTCCCATGCCTGGCACATGGCGGAGCGATTCCTCCACGGCTATCCACTCAAGGGCGCATGGCACCGGCCGGACATCGAGGTTGTGTCGGCCTACGTCGATCAGAAACCCGAGGGTGACCTGAGCGCTCAGCGCGCCAAGGAGTTCGGTTTCACGATCTACCCGAGCATTGCCGAGGCGCTGCGATGCGGCGGCGACAAGCTGGCCGTTGATGCCGTGCTGGTCATTGGCGAGCACGGGAACTACCCGATCAATGCGATTGGCCAGAAGCAGTACCCCCGGTACCAGTTCTTCAAGCAGATCGTCGAGGTGTTCCGCAAAGACGGCCGCGTCACGCCGGTGTTTAGCGATAAGCACCTGTCCTGGAACTGGGACTGGGCCAAGGAGATGGTGGAGACATCGCACACGATGGGCTTCCCGTTTCTTGCGGGATCGTCGCTGCCGGTGACCTGGCGCATGCCGTCCGTGGATCTGCCTTTCGGCGCAGAGGTTGAGGAAGTGCTGGGCGTCGCCCACGGCGCGGTGGATATTTACGACTTCCACGCGCTGGAGATGATCCAGTGCATGGCGGAGCGGCGGCGCGGGGGCGAGACCGGCGTCGCTTCAATGCACGCCCTGCGCGGAGACTCGGTGTGGAAAGCGCTGGAGGCCGGTTCCTGGAGCGGTGGCGGTTGGGCTTCGCGCTTGTTCGAGGCGTGTCTCTCGCGTAGCCAGACACTGACTCAGCCCCCGACCTTCAGCGACCGCTATCCCACTACGAGCCAGATGCGCGAATGGGTGAAGGAACCGGTGGCATATCGGTTCGAGTACGCCGACGGTCTCAAAGCGACCATGCTGCTGATGAATGGTCTCGTCGACGATTTCAACTTCGCCGCAAAGATCAAAGGTCAGGCTGAGCCCCTCTCGACGATGTTCCACCTTCCTCCCAATCCGAATGTCGTCTATTCGGCCGCATTGATGTCGAAAGCGGAGTCGATGTTCATGACGGGGAGGGCTGCCTATCCCGTCGAACGGACCTTGCTGACCAGCGGCCTCGTCGCGGCCGGTTTGCAATCGCTCGCCTCCGGCCAAAAGCGAATCGAAACGCCTCATCTCGCAGTCCGGTACGAGGCTCCGCGCGAGTCGACGTTCTGGCAGGACTGAGCGGTTGATTCTGGGCGGGTGCTTCGAACGTAGTCTTGATCCATGCACGTTGGGTTTACAAAAGACGACGTGTATCGGCAGGCGCTGAGAGGGACTTGCTCTTCGCGCCCGCGAACAGTTCTGAAGAGCGAACCCGGATGTTCAAGAAAGCCATCGCGCCGTTCGGCGTCTCCATTGAAGGCCGACAGTTCTCTCGATGCGCGCGAGCCGGTTGAGACTGAGATGGCGGCCCGGGTCGGTCTCCGAGTATGCTGATAGCGGCCCGTGGCTGGGTCGTACGCGGACAATACAAGGAGGGCGAGATGACGAATGTTGCTGTCCTTCTGGTTGAAGACGATACCGAGATCCGCGAACTCTATGCCACGTGCCTGCGCGCTGAGGGTTTTGACGTTTGTGAGGCCGCGGATGGCCGCGAAGCGTTGGAACTCATCGCAATGCGCCGGCCGACGCTCATGTTGCTCGACGTTTGGATGCCGGTCCTCAACGGCTTCGAGGTGCTCGAGCAGATTCAGCTCGATCCGATGAATACGGGGTTGAAGGTTGTTATGCTGTCCAACCTGAGCGACTCGGATACGCGGCTGGAGTGTTTCTCGGCGGGCGCTGTCGACTACTGGATCAAGGGTCTGCCTCTCACTGAGCTCTGCGCTCGTGTGAAGGAGCTGCTCGCGGACGCTGAGGTTTTGCCGCACGCGAACTGAACCGTCATTCGCAAGGGTTCCGACCGCCTCGTCCCATCAGGCCTTCACCACATGCCCGACGATTACCAGGAATGTCTCGACTTTCTTTACGGGCGCCTGAATTACGAGCGGCTTGGGATGCCGAGGACTCCGCATGAGCTCCGGCTCGGCCGCATGCTGCGCTTGCTCCGGCTTCTGGGCGATCCCCACGACGCACTAAAAATCATCCACGTCGCCGGGACGAAAGGTAAAGGCTCGACCTCGGCCATGCTCGCCTCGGTCTTGACCGCTTCCGGGCGGCGCACCGGCCTCTTTTGCTCGCCGCACTTGCACCGGCTGGAAGAGCGATTCACGCTGGACGGCCGCGCGGCCTCCGCAGAAGAGCTAATTCAACTCACGGAACTGGTCCGGCCGGCCGTCGTGGCCCTTGACGCCGACCGCATCGCCGAGGGCAGGCGTGGACCGACTTTCTTTGAAATCACCACCGCGATGGGGCTTCTCCACTTCGCGAGGCAACGCGCGGACGCCGTTGTTCTCGAAGTCGGCATGGGCGGACGTCTCGATTCGACGAACGTCGTGCGTCCTCTCGTTTCGGTCATCACGAGCATCTCGTTCGATCACACTCGTCAGCTTGGCAATACGCTCGGCGCGATTGCGCGGGAGAAGGCCGGAATTCTCAAACGGGGCGTGCCGGCCGTAAGCGGTGTACTCGCCCCTGAGGCACGCGCTGCGATCGAACATGTCGGGACAGCACGGCGCGTGCCGTTGCGGCAGCTTGGGGCCGATTTCCAGTTCAAATATGAACCGCCGGTGCCCCCTCTGTCACGGCCCGCCGCCGGCTTCGTGCAGGTTCGCACCTGGCGCTCGGATTGGGGAAAACTCGCGCTCCCGCTGCTGGGTGAACACCAGGCTCAAAACGCCGCGCTCGCTGTGGCCGCACTTGACGTCCTGGCGGAACGAGGCGTCGCGGTCGATCGTGACGCGGTTGTCCGAGGGTTCGCTTCGTTGACCTGGCCGGCGCGAGTCGAAGTCCTGGGCGAGTCGCCGTGGATGGTCATCGATGGAGCTCATAACGTCGCTTCGGCGGAGGCGCTCGCCGCGACGCTAAGGACGTGTTTTCCACCGTCGCCTCGCACGCTCGTCTTTGGTACGACGCGCGACAAAGACCTGCGTGGCCAGCTTCAGGCGCTCTTGCCCTGTTTTGACACGCTCGTGGCGACCCGATATGTTGAAAACCCCCGCGCTGTGCCTCCAGAAGAGGTCGCCGAGACGATTCAGTCGATCGACGACCGCAGGGCCTGGATTGCCTCCGACCCCGCCGAGGCGCTGGTGCTCGCACGCCGGCTGACAGGGCGGGACGGTCTGATCTGCGTGACCGGCTCGCTGTTCCTCGCCGCCGAGGCGCGGGCCGTGCTTCTGAGCCGTAATGATCCGTCGCCCACGTGCTCCGTGCTCACGTGAGGTTCCCATTACGAAAGGTTGAAAATCGATGTCGGGTTCTGCCTGGATGCGAGTTGCTTCGGTCCTGGGCTGTTTTGCGGTCGCGCTGGGAGCCTTCGGCGCTCACGTACTGAAAGAGAAACTCGAAGCGCTCCATACCACGGCGATTTACCATACCGCGGTGCAGTATCATTTTTATCATGTCTTCGCATTACTCGCGGTCGGCTTGCTCTCGCTCCACGGCCGATCGGGTGCGACGTTGTCGATTGCGGGTTGGTGCTTCACCGTTGGCATCCTGGTCTTTTCCGGATCTCTGTACACCCTCGCGTTCACGGGGATGAAATGGCTCGGCATGATCACACCGCTCGGTGGGCTGGCCATGATCGCCGGCTGGATTGCGCTGGCGATCGCGGCCGGATCCAGGTCTTCGGCGGGCTGATTCTTCCATGCACACGTATATCGTTACCGTGACCGCGGCGGACCGCGTCGGCATCGTCTTCAGTGTGGCGGGCACGGTCCGCGACCAGGGTGGAAACATCCTCGAGCTCAGCCAAACGGTCATGCGCGGGTATTTCACAATCATTCTCGCGGTGGCCTTCGATGAGGCCAAGTCAACGCGCGAGCTTGCGGATGCAATCGCGGAGCGAGGCCGGAGGTTTGATCTTACCGTCGCGGTCATCGAGGCGAAGAACGAAGCGCGCGAACCCGCCGTCCCGAATGGGGAACGGTTCATTCTCACGGTGCTCGGCGCGGACTCGCCGGGGAATATCCACGGCATCGCGGGATGCCTCGCGGCGCACGGCGTCAACATCGTCGATTTGCACGCACGTGTCGACGAGGCTCGGTTTTCGCTCGTGATGGAAGCCTTCCTCCCTTCGGATCTGGCGCCAAGCATCGTGCGGTCCGAGCTCGAGCGGTTTGGGCGCGAGCACAATCTCGAAGCCTACGTCCAGCACGAGAATATCTTCCTCGCGACGAGCGAGCCCAGCCCCGTCCGCGTTGGCCCGGGTACGCGGGCACAAGGAGACGCCGGTGTACCGCACTGAAGATGTCCTCGCCACGCTGGGCATGATCCGGCAACACAAGCTCGACGTTCGCACGGTGACGATGGGTGTCGATCTTCAGCCCTGCGCCGCGCCCGATATTGTGGTGCTCTGTGCCGGAATCCGGGAACGCCTGCTCCGTTTCGCAGGCCGGCTCCGAGCGGTCTGCCGGGACGTCGAGGGACGATATGGCATCCCGATCGTGAACCGCAGGATCGCCGTGAGCCCAATTTCCACCTTGGCAACCGGTCACGCGGCGGACGACTATCTCACGATCGCCCAAACACTCGACGCCGTAGCCGCCGAGGTGGGAGTTGATCTCGTCGGCGGGTTCACAGCGCTGGTCCAAAAAGGATGGACCGAAGGCGACCGGCGACTGATCGCGGCGCTGCCTGAAGTGCTCTCCTCGACCGAGCGTGTGTGTGCGTCGGTCAACGTGGGAACGACGGCCGCCGGCATCAACATGGACGCGATTGCAGCGTTGGGGCACGTGCTCAAGGACGCCGCCGAGCGGACCCGGCCGCACGATGGATTCGGGTGCGCCAAGCTCGTGATTTTCGCCAACGCCCCAACCGACAACCCGTTCATGGCAGGCGCCTTTCACGGAATTGGCGAACCCGACTGCGTCATCAATATCGGCGTCAGTGGGCCTGGAGTCGTCAAGGCCGCGCTCGAGGACCTGCTCGCGCACGCTCCAACGAAACCGACTCTGGGCGACATCGCTGAGGAGATCAAGAGCACCGCGTTCCGGGTCACGCGGGTCGGCGAACTCATCGGCCGGGAGGTAGCGACTCGTCTTGGCGTGGCCTTCGGCATCGTCGATCTTTCCCTTGCGCCCACCCCACAGGTCGGTGACAGCGTGGGCGAGATCCTGCAAGCCATGGGCGTCGTGCGCATCGGCGCACCGGGTTCCACGGCGGCGCTGGCACTGTTGAACGACGCGGTCAAGAAGGGGGGCAGCTTTGCGTCGTCGTCCGTCGGCGGGCTCTCCGGGGCGTTTGTCGCGGTGAGCGAAGACGCCGCGCTGGCACAAGCCGTTGCCGTCGGCGATCTCACCCTGGCCAAGCTCGAAGCGATGACGGCCGTCTGCTCGGTCGGACTCGACATGATCGCCGTGCCGGGCGATACTGACGCCGAGACGCTTGCGGCTCTGATCGCGGATGAGGTTGCGATCGGCGTAATCAATCACAAAACAACGGCCGTTCGCATTATCCCCGTCCCCGGGAAGGCGGCGGGCGAAAAAGCGGTGTTCGGGGGTCTGTTCGGTGAGATGGTGATCCTGCCCATTCACGCGGCGGGCGGATCGACCGCGTTTGTGCGACACGGAGGCCGAATTCCGGCACCGTTGTCCAGCTTGCGGAACTGAAAGGTTCGGGCCCTGATTGGGAGTAGGGCAGAAGGAGCGACTCGGGAGAACGAGACGGGCTTCAAGGAATAAGGAGCAAAGTGATGCGTTGCGATCGACGTTTTGCGTCGTATGCCGTGGGCGTTGGCATCGTCGTCTGTGCGAGCATGCTGATCTTCCAGGTGCGGTCCCTCCATGCGCAACGGGCGGTGTTGGTGGCTCAGAAACCTCTTGAGCCGGTTCAAGGTTCCAATCTTGCAACCAACAAAGACGTGACCGATCCCACGCCGCTCTCGCTGCCACTTCCCCTGGATCCGGGACCCGCAGACCCGAAAGCCGGTGTTGAGGCCAGTGTCCCTCGTCTACCACGCGGCAACGGTGGAATCGCGCCGCCTCCTGGACCTTTTTCTCAAGCACGAGAGACGAACGTCCCACCTGAACCAGCCGCAGATCCCGAGAAAGACGCTGAGGCGTACGTCTGCCGGTCTCGGCATGAGGCGGAAACACGAATCAAGGCTCTGAATGCCGAGGCCGAACAGCTCACGGCGCGTTTGAAGAAGGTTCAAGCCGCCATCAAGCGCTGGGAGACACTTCGGGCCGCTCTCGACGTCAAGGACGTCGTTGCGGAGCGAGAGGGCAATTTTCCAGGCGAGCCGGTTGTGGCGAAGGATCGGTTTCGCTCGGATCCTCGGGCGGTCGAATCGCTTGCGCCCACCGCGATTGACAACGCGACAGCGGCGGATCCACCCGTCCTCGAATCAATACCTGCGCCGACGCGTGAAAAGACGGAACCCGAGCGCAAATGAGTTTAGGGCTTGTTCAACGGGAAAAAAACTGGCCGGTCCGTGTTTGGGCCGGCCAGTTGAAAATTCAGGGAGTGTGCGATCCGTTTCACAGCGGCTTGATCGCCACATCGCGGAATTCGACAGGGTCGCCGTGTCCCGCGAACCCAAAGAAGCCGGACGTCCGGTCCTTGCCGGGGTGCGGCGAGTTCGCCATGAACTCGGTGATTTTGCTGATGTCGGCATCGACGATCACGTTGCCATTCAGCTCGACCTTGATTCTTGAGCCTTTGACGGTCACTTCCTGGAAATTCCACTCGCCGACCGGCCGCAAGTAGCCTCGCTCTGCGGCAACCTGCCCGTAGATCGAGCCGTGATACTGACGCGGATCGAGCTTCGCGTACTTCTCGGCCGTGTTGTCGAGCACTTGCAATTCGCACATGCCCGCATAGGCGGGGTCGCCCTTTCCGGGATAGCGGATGGCCAGCCCGTTGTTGCCGCCGGGTGGAAGCCGGAACTCGACCCGGGCCATGAAGTCGGAATACTCTTTGTTGTAATAGATCGCGCCGCCCTTGCCGGGCTTGCAACGGATCGCGCCGTCGACGACCTCATATTGCTCGACCGGCCCGGCCCAGCCATCAAGGGACTTGCCGTCAAAAATGGGTGTGTAGCCTTCGTAGTTGTGCTGCGCGAGGATCTTGTTCGCCTCGTCGGTCGGAATCTCGCGCACGTAGATGTTGCGCCACCACGTGGGATGCTGGTGGGTCTGGAGTTGAATCGGTCCACGCGCCGGGAGGGGCTTCTTGCGCTCCTTGTCCCAGTAGTTCTCCAGGATCGCGTGGTCGACGACGAGTTTATCGTTCAGGTACACGGTCGTCCGGGTGCCGACCTGGACGATGCGGAACCGATTCCATTCGCCCGGCGGATTGTCCGCCAGGACGAGCGGGTCTTTCCCCGGGGAGCCTTTGGTGTTGTTCCACAAACCGCCCGAGCCCTTGTCCGCGTCGTTCTTCTTGTAGTCGGGCTCGGTGTAATCCCAGATCTGCACCTGGGGAGTCCCGCGCAGGTAGAGTCCGCTGTCACCCTTGGGGCCGATCTTCCAATCGATAATCAGCTCGATGTCGCCGTAGTCGTCATCCGGCGTCAGATAGACCCCGGTGCCATCATTCTCGATGACGCCGTCCTTGACGCTCCAGTGCTTGGCCATGTCCTTGTTCCATTCCTCGAGCTTCTTCGCTTTCTCCTCAGCGCTCAGCTTCGTGAAGGCCACGGGGTCCATGGTCTGCTGCCCGTGCCAACCGGTCAGGTCCTTGCCGTTGAAGAGGGCCTTGAAGCCCTTGGGCGGCTGATTGTTCTGTTCGTCGCCGAGACAGGCCGCGCTGAGCCCGAACAGGAGCAACGTGCTGGCGGTAAGCCAGGAGGTGAGGCGTCGCATGGTGTGTTTTCCGGTGGGAGGGATTGTGGAATATCCGCGGGAGCCCCATTCTAACGCCGCAAAGAGGGCGTGGAAGGGGCTTGTGAACCGCATCTCAAAACGCAGCGCCGTCCGCGACGCCCGCAACGCTCATGTGCTGCTGCTGAGCTTGATCAACAATTCGCCCGTTTTGACCTGCTGACCGACGGTGGCAAGCACCTCTTCCACCCGCCCGGGCCGTTCGGCGTAGAGGGTGGTCTCCATCTTCATGGCCTCGATCGACAGCAGTTTCTGCCCCTTGCGGACGGCATCGCCCGCAACGATCCCCACGCCGACAACCAGCCCCGGCAGCGGCGCGGCGATCTGATTCGGGTCGTTGGGGTCAGCCTTGGGCGGCTCGCGCATCGCGGACGCGAGCGAGCGATCAGCGATCTCTACCTCGCGCGGTTGGCCGTTCAGCTCGAAGAACACCGTGCGCTTACCGTCGGCGTGAGGTTCACCCACTGCGAGCAGTTTGACGATCAGAGTCTTCCCCGGCTCGATTTCGATCGGCGTCTCGACACTGGGTTCCGGACCAAAGAAGAAAAGCGGCGTGGGAAGGATCGACGTATCGGAGTACGAGCGCTCGTGTGCCGCCAGGTCGGGGAAGACCCGGGGGTAGAGGATCAAGCTGAGCGCATCGCGGGGCGACGCGGGCCGTCCGAGCAGGGCCGAGGCTTTCTCTCGCGCGTTGGCAAGGTCCGCGGGCGGTAAATTCAACCCCGGCCGGTCGGTCAGGGCAGGGCGGCCTTTCAGAACGCGTTCCTGAAGCCGGGGCGGAAAACCGCCAGGCGGCTGGCCGAGGCGGCCTTCGAAGAGCTCGACCACGCTCTCGGGAAACGCCAGCTCGCGTGCCGGGTCGACCGTATCTTCGGGCGTCAAGTTGTTCGCGACGAGGAACAGGGCCATGTCGCCGACGACCTTCGATGTCGGCGTGACCTTGACGATGTCGCCGAAGAGCTGGTTGACCTCGGCGTAGGCCTTGCAGACTTCAGGCCAGCGAGGCGCGAGTCCGAGAGCCTTCGCCTGCTGGTACAGGTTGGTGTACTGACCGCCGGGCATCTCATAGGCATAAACCTCGGCCGACGGGGACTTCAGTCCCGTTTCGAAGGGCGCGTACAACGCGCGAACCTCGTCCCAGTACCGGCTCATTTCCATGAGCGCATCGGGCTCGATGCCGGACTCGCGCGGGGTAAATCGGAGTGATTCGACGACGGCGTTGAGACTGGGTTGCGACGTGAGTCCCGACATCGAAGCCACCGCGCCATCGGCGATATCGAGACCCACCTCGGCCCCCTGGAGGATGCTCGCGGCCTGAGCGCCGCCGATGTCGTGGGTGTGGAAGTGAATCGGCAGGCCGACTTCCTCCCGCAACGTTTTGATGAGCTGTCGAGCCGCGGCCGGCTTGCAGAGTCCGGCCATATCCTTGATGGCGATGATATTCGCCCCGCGTTTCTCCAACTCGCGAGCCATGCTCACGTAGTAGCCCAGGTCGTACTTCGGCCGGGCCGGATTGAGGATGTCACCGGTGTAGCAGATCGACGCCTCGCACAGAGCGCCCGCCTCGCGCACCGCTTCGAGCGCGACCGTCATGTTGGGCACCCAGTTCAGCGAGTCGAACACGCGGAAAAGATCAATCCCAGCGGACGCCGCTTCGCGGACGAAGGCACGCACGACGTTGTCGGGATAGCTCGTGTACCCGACGGCGTTTGACCCGCGGAGAAGCATCTGGAAGAGGATGTTGGGGATCGTCTCCCTTAACCGGATCAGGCGTTCCCAGGGGTCCTCCTTGAGGAAACGCATCGACGTGTCGAACGTTGCCCCGCCCCACATTTCGATCGAGAAGACCTTCGGACATAGCCTCGCGTACGCTGCACCGACGCGCAGCATGTCGCGGGTCCGCATGCGCGTGGCGAGGAGCGATTGATGGGCGTCGCGGAAGGTTGTGTCCGTGAGCAAGAGTGCCGACTGGTCGCGAACCCAGCGCGAAAACTTTTCGGGGCCAAGCTTCTGAAACAGTTGCCGCGACCCGTCGGGCGCAGGGACGGTGTGGTCGTGTGCCGGGATGCGCGGTTCCAGGGACGTGTCGTAGCCCGGAGGTTTGGTAATGCCAGGGAAACCGTTCACAGTGATCTCGCCCGCGTACGTGAGCATCTTCGTCGCACGATCTTGACGCACCTGGAAGCGGAAGAGCTCCGGTGTTTCGTCGATGAAACGGGTCGTGCAGCCGCCGGCGAGGAACGTTGGGTGCGTGACCACGTTGATGAGGAACGGGACGTTCGTTTTCACGCCTCGAACGCGGAATTCCTGGAGCCCTCGCTCCATGCGTCTGGCGGCGTCGACAAAGCGGTTGCCGCTCGCGGTGATCTTCACGAGCATCGAGTCATAGAAGGGCGTGACGATCGCGCCGGTGATGGCCGTGCCGCCGTCGAGCCGCAGTCCGAGACCGCCGGGCGATCGATAATGTGTGATCCGGCCGTAGTCGGGCGTGAACTTGTTGGCGGCGTCCTCCGTCGTCACGCGGCACTGGAAGGCGAACCCGCTGACGCGGACGGACTCCTGCGTCGGCAAATTGATCTCGGGATCCGAGAGCGGGACGCCCTGGGCGACCAGAATCTGGCTCTTGATCAGGTCGATCCCGGTGACGACCTCGGTGACGGTGTGCTCCACCTGGATGCGGGGATTCACCTCGATGAAATAGAACTGGCCGGAATCGACGTCGACCAGGAATTCCACCGTACCCGCGTTCTCGTACCGGACGTGCCGGCCGATCCGGAGCGCAGCGTCACAGATGGCCTTGCGGAGTGACTCGTCGAGATTGTAGGCCGGGGCGATCTCGATGATCTTCTGATGTCTACGCTGAAGTGAGCAGTCGCGCTCGTGGAGATGGACGAGGTTTCCATGCTGGTCGCCGAGTAGTTGCACTTCGATGTGCTTGGCGCGACGAATGAACTTCTCGAGGAAGACGTCCGGAACCCCAAACGCCGTACCCGCCTCACGCCGCGCCTGGTCGAGCGCGGGACTGAGGGCATCCTCGGACTCGACGACGCGCATGCCGCGTCCGCCGCCTCCCATCGCGGCCTTCACGATCACAGGGTAACCGAGTGCCTGGGCGACCGCGTTGGCCTCGTCACCCGGCTCAACAGGCTGATCGCTGCCGGAGAGAACGGGAACTCCGGCCTCCTGCGCAAGCTTCCGCGCGGCGACCTTATCGCCCAACCGATCGAGCAAGTCGGGCCGGGGACCGACGAACGCGATGCCTGCGCTGTGACACGCACGGGCAAACTCGGCATTCTCGGACAGGAATCCGTAGCCCGGATGGATGGCTTCCACGCCCTTCTCGCGCGCCAGCGCGACGACCGCGTCAATGTTCAGATAGCTCCGAATCGGCTCCCCCGGTTTGCCGATCTGGTACGCCTCGTCAGCCTTGAGCCGGTGCATCGCGAAACGGTCTTCGTGCGAGTAGACCGCAACCGTTCGGATCCCGAGCTCGTGCGCCGAGCGACATACCCGAATCGCGATTTCACCCCGGTTGGCGACGAGCAGCTTGCGAATCTCAGACATCGAACCATCCCGGTCATTATTTCCATGGCGGTGGGGCCGATTGGGCACCCGGAAACGGGCAAAGAGCACACTCTACCAGAACTCCTCAAGCGATTGAACCGTTCTGGCCACCGCGACTTGCGATGCGGCCGCGCGGTCGAAAAACCGGTCCCCTCGTCTTGCAGGCCTCCACTCGCTCGTTCTACAACCCCCTCTCCATCTCCCAATGAGAACCGATGGTTCTCAACACGACGTACATGCTCTGCGCGCAACCGTGTCGCTTTCCATGCGCACGGGGGTTGCAAAAGGGCATCACTTCACAGCGTCAAATCGGTCCTCGCAAGAATCGCTCGAGGCAGTGAACTCTGACGTCTGCCGCGTTTCGCTCGTTCGATCGTGACATGATCTCGGCCTGCCGAGCAGTTCACGGTGAATTTCTCCCCCAAACGAGGGAACATCCATGCGAGCCCGTATGCTTCGGGGGTTCACACTCATCGAACTCCTGGTCGTGATCGCGATCATTGCGATCCTGATCGCACTCCTGCTCCCCGCCGTCCAGGCCGCGCGCGAGGCGGCGCGGCGCACGCAGTGCGTGAACAACTTGAAGCAGTTCGGATTGGCTCATCAAAACTATCACGAGGCTCTCGGAACGTTCCCTATCGGACGCCAGGGAAGCCCTCGCCGCGCCTGGTCATTCGGCGTTCTCCCTTACGTCGAAATGGGGCCAATGGCTCAGTCCCTCAACTTCAGCGTGGCCTTCTACGACCCTGCGAACACGACGGCGATTCTTTTGAACCTCAACGTGTTCGACTGCCCCTCCGACCCCAATCACTCCGCGATCGAGGAACCGACGTCGCCCTTCCCGCGCGCCAAGGGCAACTACATGGCCAATTTCGGGAACACGACCTGGGATCAGGTCAACTTCAACGGACCCGCCGGCAATGTGATGTTCCTGCCAGCCCCGTTCAGGTCGGAAATGTCGATTGGCATCAATTCATTCACCGACGGGACGAGCAATACACTTCTGATGAGCGAAGATGTGATCGGCACGAACAACGGCGTCGGCTCAGACCATCGCGGCGACATCTACAACGACGACACGAACTGCTCGATGTTCACCGCGTACACGCAGCCCAACTCGCTGTTGGCCGATCAGATGAATACCTGGTGCCAGAACATTGCGGCAAATCCCCCCTGTAACAGCAGCTACCCGACGTTCAATGCCGCGCGCAGCTACCATCCCGGCGGTGTGAACACGCTGCTGGCCGACGGCAGCGTGCGGTTCGTCAAGAATTCGATCAATCTCAACGTTTGGAGGGCCCTCTCGTCGATGTCGGCGGGAGAGATCGTATCGTCGGATTCGTTTTGAAGGGGTCGCCGAAGCCCTCGGGCCGTCGTTCCGCTTGTCGTCGCGCGGCGCCGGTCCGATAATGAGTGTTGTGACCGGAATCGCAACACGGCAACGGCAAGAGGGCGACGAGTGGCGACAGTGGAACTGGGGATCGAACGAACGGCCCTTCCTGCACGGGCCAAGCCGGAACTGCTTGCGCCAGCCGGAGATCGGACGTGCCTGATCGCCGCCGTCGAAAACGGCGCCGATGCTATTTACTTTGGGCTGGCACGTCATAACGCGCGCGCCCGAGCGACCAACTTCGACGGGGCCGACCTCCCGGAGGTCATGGCGCTTTTGCACCGTCGTGGCGTTCGCGGCTACGTCACGCTCAATACGCTGATCTTTCCGAGCGAATTGGAGGATGTGGAGGCGACGCTCCTCCTGATCGTTGAAGCCGGTGTGGACGCGGTGATCATTCAGGATATCGGCCTTGCGCGCTTGATTCGCGCGTTGACGCCTGATCTCGAAATTCACGCTTCGACCCAGATGTCGGTCACGAGTGCGGAGGGCGTGCGGCTCGCACAGGAGCTCGGGTGTTCGCGCGTGATCCTGGCGCGAGAGCTCTCGCTCGTTGAGATCCAACACGTTCGACAAGGCTCGGAGCTCCCCGTCGAAGTTTTCGTCCACGGTGCGCTCTGCGTGGCTTACTCGGGGCAGTGCCTGACGAGCGAGGCGCTCGGCGGCCGGTCGGCCAATCGCGGCGAATGCGCGCAGGCGTGCCGGCTCCCTTACGAGATCATTTGCGACGGCGAACGCGTTGACCTCGATAACATTCAGTACCTGCTGAGTCCCCAGGATCTCGCCGCCTACGACCTCATCCCCCGCTTGATCAATCTCGGTGTGACCAGCCTGAAGATTGAGGGTCGCCTCAAGACGCCCGAGTACGTTGCGAACATCACTCAGCACTACCGACGCGCGATCGATGCCGCGTGGGCGGGTCAACCGGTCGAGTTTACCGCGCGCGATGTGCGCGAGATGGAGCTGTCGTTCTCTCGAGGGTTCAGCCACGGCTTTCTCGACGGCAACAACCATAAGGTACTCGTGCGAGGCGACCACGCGAAGAAGCGCGGCGTGTTCCTCGGTCGTGTCATTGGCGTGTCGGGCGGGAAGGTGCGGATTGATCTCGCGGCTCCCATCAAAGGGGGCGATGGTGTCGTGTTCGATGGCGACGAGCGCCTCGGCGTTCCCGAGCAGGGCGGCCGCGTCTATGAGGTCTTCCGGGCCGGACGATCGTCGCGTTCACAGGCATCCGAGCCTGAGGGTATCTCCGCCGGGCCCGCCGAGCTAACCTTCGGATCTGGAGCGATCGACGGCCGACGGTTGCAGATTGGCCAGAGCGTCTGGAAAACCGACGACCCTGAATTATCACGCCGGTTGCGCAAGACGTTCGAGGGACCACCGCATCGCAAAGTCGACGTTCAGCTTCGAGTACGCGCCGTGACGGGTGAGCCTCTATCACTGGCGGGTCGAACATCGACCGGATTTTCGGCGTTCGTCCAGTCGGAGACTCCGCTCGTCCGGGCCGAAAACCTGCCGGCGACCGCGACCGCACTCCGCGATCAGCTCGACCGGCTCGGTGGAACCGTCTATCACCTCGGCGACGTCGAGACCGAAATCGTGGGCGAGCCGCTGGTGCCCAAGAGTCTCGTGAACGGGTTGCGCAGGGAGTTGATCGCACAGCTCGATGAGGCCGCGCGCCAAAGCTGTCCTCGGCGAGTCGCCGCGGAACCAGTCCTTCCCGTTCTGAAGCGCGAACTGACAGCGGCTCTGGAACGAGAACCGCAACAGTCGGAACCGCAACTCTCCGTCCTCTGCCGAAACACCGAACAGATCGAGGCTGCGCTGGCCGCGGGTGTCACCACGCTTTACGCCGAGTACCAGGACATCAAGCTCTACAAGGACGCTGTCGCTGCCGTCCGGCAGACCTCGGCGAGCCTGTTTCTCGCATCCCCGCGCATCGAAAAGCCTGGTGAAGGGAACATCTTCCGCTTTTTGACGAAGCAAGGAGCGGACGGCCTCCTCGTGCGCAACGCCGGGGGCCTCCATTATTGCGCTGAGCACGAGGTGCCGTTCGTCGCCGATTTCGCGCTCAATGCCGCGAATGAGCTCACCGTGGAGTTCTTCAAAGCTCGCGGTGCGCTTCGCGTCACCGCGTCATACGACTTGAACTTCGACCAGTTGGAAGACCTCCTTGCGGCCGTACCGCGGACGTGGCTGGAAGTGGTGATTCATCAGCAGATACCGATGTTCCATATGGAGCACTGCGTCTTTTGCGCCTTCCTTTCTCCCGGAACGGACGCAACGAACTGCGGCCGGCCGTGCGATCATCACGACGTGAAGCTGCGCGACCGCGTCGGCAAGGAGCATCCCCTGAAGGCGGACGTCGGATGTCGAAACACTCTCTACAATGCGGTTCCCCAGACGGCGGCGGAATACCTTCCGCGGCTGCTGCATCGGGGTGTTGGTCACCTGCGCATCGAGTTCCTGGATGATGCGCCGCAGGTTGTCGGCCGAACGATCAGCCTTTATCGCGATGCGCTCGAAGGCCGACGCGATCCGGCTACGCTGTGGCGTGAATTGAAGGCAAGCAACCGCTACGGTGTGACGCGTGGACCACTGGCGGTCCTGGGCTAACGACGTTCACCGACCGGTCGTGTCTGATGGGCTGCGCGTCGCGTCGCTGAGGAGACCGGTCGCTGGCATACCAAGGCGTTCGACGATCTCGCGCGCAACCACCGCGTGGCCATCAACGTCGAGGTGGGTGTCGTTCTTGATGTAGATATGGCGATTGTCTTCGGTCGCTCGGCGTCGGAGGGCGGGCGTCACGTCGATGAAGGCGCATCCCAGGTCGTTGCAGATCGCTGCCAGCGCATGAGTCACATCATTCGGGACGTCGCTTCCGGACGCCGGACGATAGCGCGCTTCCTCGCGCGCATCCTTCGTGCGAATGAAAGGGGCAAGGACGCGTTGTTGCGCGGGAACGCAGACGACGACGAATTCGGCCCCTTGAGCACGGCAGAGTCGGTGGGCCTCCGAGAGGATGCGTCGAGTCTCCGCGAGCCCCGTAGGACAGGCCGGCACCGTGTTGACGAACGGCCAGATCACACGGCGCTCGATCGATCCACCGGTGAGCTCGAAGTCGACGACATTCCGCCTCCTGGGTGGGAAGAGCTTCGCGATGAGCTTCACGACGAGTGAATGATTCTCGTAGAACGTTTTCCATGGCAACACCCGGCGCGCGTCCACGATGCCCTGTGCGAAGCGTTCGGCATCTTCCAGGTCGTTCCACTCCGTCACCTGCCAGATGACGACCGTGGGGCGATACTTCAGTCCGTACCGCTTCAGCACGACCAGTTCTTGCTGGGGGCCGTAGCAAAACACTCCGAGGTTCACCGCGCGTTCGCCGACCATCGACTCGGCGCGTCGCACGAAAGTCTGACCTTCCGGCACCTCCCCCGCCTCAGTGACCGAGTCTCCGATGAAAACCAGGTTCGCTTGGCGGATGCCCGGTGGGTTCCGAAAGCCCTGCTCATCCGTCCGGAAATCGATCCGATAGCATTCCGGAGTCTTCTGCCCGGTCCAGGTGATTCCCGGCCGATGCTTGTAGATGAGCTCCGGATCCGCCTCGGTCGTGCGAATGGAAAACGCGTGAACGCCGCACCACACATGGCCAAACCACACAGACCAGTAAGTGAACGTCTGATCGCACACGGCCCCCGTCAGCAGAAACACCGAGAGGACCGTTCCTAGCTTTGTCGCCCGTCCGCGGCGGAGGTGTATGGGGCTGAGCGTGATCGCAAACAGGGCGAGCCACGCAATGGTGAGGATTGTAGCGAATTCGATGTCGGTAAATCGGTAGTGGCCGGCGTAGGTGCCTTTGGGATGGAAGAGGGGATTGATCCACTTGGCTGCGGCTTCGATACCCACGAACAGGGTGATCAGCGGCCAGGCCCAGCGGCGCGGGCGGGGGAACCGTTCGGTAGCTCGGTTGATCATTGCGACCTCCGAGCGGCACACCTCGGCCCGGTACGGCCGACCGGTCTACCGTCGATTCGCGTTAACTTAGCACCACGAACGTTTGGATTGCGCGCGGAATCGCTTCGCGCCACAGCCGCCGCAAGCCGGAGAATTTCATAACTCCCCCCCTTGGGAAGCTGGCCACCCGACACTTTTTGCGCGGCGGAACGTCTTGCAAGGCTTGCACTTATGATCCGACAGGCGATGATCGCTCCAAAATGGCTGTTTTTCAGCCACCATAGCCTTGTTCGTTC
>DAIDJG010000576.1 GCA_027451445.1 Singulisphaera sp. | reverse complement strand
GTAACCCGCTCCGCGCTGTTTTCCGCCAGGAGACCGGACAGCACGCGGCCATCCACGGTCGCGACGAGGTATTGCTGGTAGCCTTCGCGAATGACCGCACTTGGATCGACGATGTTCGGGATCAGGACCTCGAGGTTCTTGCGATCGACCGACGTGAGTTCCGGCCCGATCTTTTCGCCCTCGCTGAACAGAGTGTGGCAATTCAGGCAGAGCTTGGCGACGAGCGCCTTGCCTCGGCCGGTGTCGCCCGGTCCTTTCGCCAGGATCTGGGAGACGGCCATGATCCGGCCCTGCTTCTCCCGTGGCGTCGCGGGGCGGATCTGGCCCCAGAACTTCTCGGCTCTCGCGTTGAGCTTGGGATCCTTGTGCAACACGATGCGCCGGGCTTGTTCGAGGCTGACATCCTTCGAAGGGATCGCGCCTTGCTCGACCGCCTCGAGCAAGGCACCCGCCCAGGCCGGGCGGCTGACCAGCACGTCGCGCGCCTTGTCCTTGAGCGGCGCGGGCATGGGCGCATACGCCTTCAGGACGGCCGTGGCCACATCGCGCGACTCATAGCGCTGCAACGCAAGTAGCGCCGCTGTGCGGACCGGCAGGGGCTGCCGAGCGTCCAGGCCCTCGATCAAGGGCGCGAGCGACTCGGGACGATTGAGCTCGCCGAAGGTACGTAGGAACTCGGCCCGCTCGGACTCCGGCAGCCGCGAATCCGAGGCGCGGGCGGTCGCGAGCGGATAGGCCGACTCGATGCCGAGCCGAAGCGCCAGCCTGATCAGCGCCGCACTCGGCTGCGAGTCACTCAGCAGCGGCCTGAGAGCCGTCGCCAGGGCTTCGGGTGGGGTCGACAGGTGCTGCCCCTCGATTTGCTGTTCGAGGGCCCGCACGATGCGTTCGCGCTCGCTGGCACTCGGCGCCAGGGCGAGCAAGCGAGCGCACGTCGCGTAGTCGTCCGGCTTACCTTCGGCCAGGTAGCGACGCGCGAGCCGTTCCACGATAAAAGGCCGCGTGATCGGCCGGCTCCAGCCCTCGGGGCTGTCCACCAGCTTCAGAATCAACGCTCGATCCGAGATTGCCTTGTCTTCGATGGCCCACCAGAGCAACAAGGGGATCTGAGGATCCGCGACGTCCTCCTCGCGATCCAGGAGCTGTTCCACGATCGGCAGGGCAACTGCTCCCGAGAACCGCTTGCACGTGCAGGCGAGCTGGTTGCGCACGACCGCGCTCGGTTCGGTCCGAGCGAGTTGAACGAGCCTCTTCTCGATCGGAGGCGCGAGCCGGCGCTGATCGCCGCGCAAACGAATGGTCCAGGCCCGGATGTGATCGACCGGGTGATCGAGAAATTCCAGGGCAAGCTCATCGGTCAGCCCATTGCTGACATGGAGGGCCCAGAGCGCCTCCAGGGCGAGGTCGGCGTTCGCCTCCTCGCGCACCATTTTCGCCAGGCGGGCGTGGACCTTCGGATCGCGCCGCTCCATGAGAATGCGGCGTGCCTCGCGGTGATACCAGCCGTTGGGATGACTCAACAACTCGACCAGCTCGTCGCTCGTGCGCGCCGAGAGTGGCAGCCGATCGTCGGCGCGCGGCCAGGTGCCCGCCGGCGACACGCGCCAGAGCCGGCCCGTATCGCGGCTCGGCATGTACCACCGGCTGCGATCCTTGGGATCGGTGTGGCTGATGTTGTAGTCGTACCAGTCCGCCACGTAGAGCGCACCGTCGGGCCCGACCAGGCTCTTGACCGGCCGGAACCAGCGGTCGGTCGAGGTGATGAAGTCTTCCTGGAAGCGAGTGTGGAAGGTCGAGCCGTCCGGAATAAGCTTGCTCACGCGCATGGCGTTGACGCGCAAGTTCGGGTAGATCACCGCATCGTTGAAGCGCTCGGGGAATAGTCCGCCCTGGTAGATCACAAATCCACCCGTCAGCGCACTCCCGAGGAAGCCCTCGTGCTTGACCGGGTTGAAGTAGCCGAACGAATAGGGGTTGTGCAGGGGACCGTGCTTGCCAAAGCCCTTGATGTAGTAGGCGCCTTGCACGTGGTGGCAAAGCGGCTCGGACGTGTTACCTCCCGCGAAGAGCTGACCATGGCGGTCGAAATCGATCCCCCAGGTATTGCCGCCCCCCTCAGCGAAGAGTTCGAACTCCTTGGTCCGCGGATGATAGCGCCAGATCCCTTGCTGGAACTCGATCCCGCGGATCTTGGCGGTCACTGTGCTTCCCTGAGCGCCGTAGAGCCACCCATCAGGCCCCCACGTCAGTGAGTTGGCAAATGCATGGGCGTCCTCCATGCCGAACCCCTTGAGCAGAATCTCGGGGTCGCCGTCCGGCAGATCGTCGTGGTCCTTGTCAGGGTAATACAGGAGGTACGGCGGCTGGACCACGTACACGCCGTCGTAGCCCAACGCAAAGCCCGATCCCAGGTCGAGCCCGGAGAGGAACTCCTTCGATTTGCGATAACGCCCCTTGTCGTCCGGATTCTCCAGGATGATGATCCGATCTGCCCCCTTGGGACCCGCCGGGGGCGGCTCAGGCACGCGGTCGTACCTGGTCCGGAGGTACTGATCGACCTCGATCGCTTTGAGTCCATTGGGGATCGGGTATTGAAGGTATTCGAGCACCCAGAGCCGGCCGCGGTCGTCAAAAGTAATGCACAAAGGTTGCTGCACCATCGGCTCGTGAGCCAGCAATGCTGCGTCCAACCCCGGCGCGATCTGGAGTGTCTTCCTCGCCTCCTCGGGAGCCACCTTCGGCGGTACGTCAGGCGGCAACGGCCCCGGCTCGTCCGCGAACGCCGGCGTGCGGTGGACCGACAACGCGAGCAACATAAGAACGACAGCCCGAAATGGCCTCATGGCGGAACCTCACGCGTGTCCAGGACGAGGGACCCGGCGAGCACGCCGAGCGCGGGCGGGAGAGTATCAGGAGCGTGCCGACCAAGGTTCAACGGAGGGAATTTCACGGCGGAAATCCGCGCTACGATGGTGTATCGTAACCGGACCACTCGCTCGACTCCAGAGTGCGCTCTCAGCATGTAAAGTGATCGACACGATACGTCTACGCTCACGAAAGGCGCCGCGCCCGCTGCGCGATCAACAGAAGTTCCATGACAAGCTCAGTCTCGCCTCCATTCCTCAAAGCGGCGTTTGAACTTGTCCTTGGCACGGCAAGTGCATAACCGTTTTTGCGATAGTCTGAGATAAGAGTCTCCCCGTGTCTCGATGCACTCGTTCGTTCAACACATCTCCGCATTGGCACGGTTGCTGCTTGGGATTGGGAGCAACACCATGAGAGATCAACGTCGCAAGCTGAGAAAGATTGGATCCGCCATCGAGTTACTCGAAGGTCGCCTCGTTCCATCGACCATGGGCATGAGCGCCCCCACAGGCGTCGCCGTGCATCCACAGGTCCATGCCATGAGCGAGGCGCGTCAGGCAGCGATCGCGGCGAGAGAAGAGGCCATCGCGCAGCGCAAGGAAATCCGGGCCGAGCGTCTGGCCGCGCGCCGAGAGCACATGCTCTTAGTCCGCGAGGCTCGACTCAACCACACGACCGTCGCGAACATCATGATGGCGAACGGAATGTCCCCGTCACCCCCGGTTACGATGACGGCGAGTGGGACGTCCCAGTCCGCACCGGTGATCACCTCGGCAAGTCCGATCACACCGGGTTCGCCCCCCGCGTCCACTGGCACATCGACAACCTCAGCGACTACGACCACGACCACCATGCCCAACGCCGGCGCGCAGTTGAACGGACTCTATCAGACGTTCGAGCAGACCGGGGGCACAGGGAATTATGGCGTCTATATCCAGATTCAAGGTTCCAACGTCGGCGTCAGTGTTGTCGCCAAGAATGGGGTCAACTTCAACAACTTCATGACCGAGCTGACAAACCTCGGCATGCAGATCCAGGCGTCGAGCGCGACCTACGGGGACGTAACGGGGTTCGTGCCGATTGCAAACTTGCCGTCCATCTCTCAATTGAACGACACGCTGGCGTTGAGCCCGCTCTACAAGCCGATGATGGCCTAAAGCCCCGGCTTGATTTGAAGCGGATACGGGTCGCGAGGGTAGGAACTGGCCGTTTGGGTCAGGAGGCGGTTAACGATCGGCATCCTGCCCCGCGATCTCAACTTCGACGCGCTGGCCGAGCTTCAGGGGGACGCTCTCGAGTAGCTTGATGCGCACCGGCAAAACGCGCGTATCCGTCGCGCGTGCGGGATCCTCGGGGCGGGTCTGCCGGCTCACCACGGCGTCGGCGATCTCTTCCACCTTTCCCCGCCAGCGCTTGTCGCGATAGCCTTCGGCCGTGATCACCACGTCCGCCCCTTGCGCCACGCGACCGATGTCGAACTCATCGACCTCGGCTTCCACGCGCAGGCGGCTGAGATCCGCGATCGTGACGAGCGGAGCCGCCGCATTGACCGTCTCCCCGACACTGACGTGGCGCGTGAGCACGACGCCCTCCATCGGCGCGAGCACTCGATATCTGGCCAGTTCCGCTTCCAGCCGCTCAACCGCGGCCTTCGCGGCGTCTCGCCGCGCGGTGGCTGCCGACATGTCCGGGCGGCTCCCCAATGAACGAGGCTCGCGGCCGGCCAGTGCAGGGATCAGCCGATCGAGCCGCAGCCGTTCCTGTTCGAACCGTAAGTCTGCTTCCGCTTCGACGAGCCGCGAGTGGGCTTCACGGAGTCCGGCTCTCGTGTCGTCGTCGCGAAGCTCAACGAGCACGTCCCCCTTCTTGACGGTCGACTTCTCACGCACTGGCATGCGGACAACCACGCCGAGCACCGTCGTCCCCACCGTCACCAGCCCGCCGGGATAAGTCACAATGCGCCCTTCGGCGTTGATGCGACCAAGCGACGGGGCAGAGGTCTTCAGCCGGGGCTGGTCCGAAACCGTACGCACCGGACCTGTCTGGACGCCCGTGACCGCGCGGACCGTCTGCCAGCAGAGGGCCACCGCCAGAACCAAGCCAACGAGCGGCAGAATGACCCGTCCCAGGACCATGGATGGCGACATCGGCTCAATCCTCCTCCGGCACGAGCCGGCCGTCGCGAATGGCCACCGTACGATCGGCGATCATGCGCACCAGGGGGTCGTGGGTGACGATCACCAACGCTCGGCCCTCCGCCTGGGCGAGGTTGCGAAAAAGCTCGAGCACCCGGGCGCCGTTTTCGGAGTCGAGATTGCCCGTTGGTTCATCGGCAAGGATCAAAGGCGCTGTGCCTGCCAGGGCCCTTGCCACGGCCACTCGCTGACGCTGCCCGCCGGAAAGCTGGCGCGGTCGAAAATCCCGCCGATCGCTCAAACCGACCATGTCCAGCACCCGATTCGCCTCCTCCCGCGCCTTGCGACCGGTGCAACCCTTCAGGTTCAGGGCATACTCCACATTCTCGCCCGCCGTGAGCGACGGGAACAGGTTGAACTGCTGGAACACAAACCCCACGGATCGCCGGCGGACCTCTCGGAGCCGGTCACCGCGGTTCATGTCGATCTCCTGGCCGTCGATGACCACGCGGCCTCCGCTCGGCGTGAGCAAACAGCCCAGGATACACAGAAGCGTCGTCTTCCCGGAACCCGACGGCCCCACAAGTGCCACGACCTCGCCCCGCGCGACTGACAACGAAACCCCGCGCAGCACGTGGACCTCGTGCTGTCCTTCATGGTACGTCTTGGTCACATCGCACGCTTCGAGCACCGCCAACGCCCGACCCTCCCATGCGCTCCGTTCCCAGATCAGCCCCGAAAGACGATTGCGGGGTCGAGTGTTGCGACTTTGCGTAACGAGAGCAACGCGGCGCCCAGGCAAAGCACCTGCGTGCCCACGAACACGAGTGCCGCCAACGTCGGCGTCACGGTCATCTTCATGTCGAGCCATTGCGCCAAAATGGGCGCCAGACCGAGCGCAAGCCCAAGCCCAATTCCGTAGCCGATGACCGCCGCGTACGACGCCTGCTCGGTCACGATGCCATAGACGCTCCGGTTGTCGCCGCCGAGTGCTTTCACCGTGCCGAACTCAGTCAGGTGATCCATCGTGGAAGCATAGAGTGTTTGCGCAACGATCACAAGACCGACGAGTGCACCGAGCGCCACCGTCAGGAACATCGTGAGCCCAAGTCCCGTGCTTTCGATCCAGTAGTCGCGAGAAAGGGCGGCCCACTCCGCTTTTGTGTGGACGTCGTTGTAGGGGAGGCGCCTCCGGATCGCCCGACGGACCGCTTCCACGTCGGCGCCCGGCTCCAGTTTCACGATCACGAACGTGGTGCGCTCACCGAGCTCGTCGGGCGAGAGCGACTGTGCAAGCCGGTAGTCGAGGAACGCGATCGGACTCGTCGTAAACGACCGGGCCTCGCGGGTCCGGCCGATGATCTTGAGCCGGCGGCCCTGGAATTCGCGGTAGTCGCCGATCTGGAACGGGCCGAACCGGCGCTCGGCCGAGGCGTCGAGCATCACGTAACGGCCACGCCCGAAGTACGACGGGTCGCCGGCCTCGATCTCCCAGGGGAAATGCCAGCTCTTGAAGTCCTCCAGCCCATAGTAGACGACCGACTCCTTCGCGCCGGTCGGCAGCGCGACGCTCGCATACCAGACGATCAGGTTGTCAGCCCTGGCCACCCCGGGAACGGAACGCACGCGCTGCACGTACGACTCCGGAAATGGGTTGCCGAAATCGACGTTGGGGGTGTTTCGCGCGGTGACCCAGAGGTCGGCGTCGAGGCGGTCGATCGTGATGCTCGCGTTGTCGAGCAATCCGTAGAACAGCCCCACCTGGATCAAGACGAGCGCCGCGGCGAAGCCAACCCCGAGCACGGTGGCTGCGAAGCGAGCCTTATCG
>DAIDJG010000575.1 GCA_027451445.1 Singulisphaera sp. | reverse complement strand
GTTGATCTCATCGGCGAGCAGCACGCTGGTAACGATCGGGCCAGGGTGAACGTCAAAGAGTCCCGTCGCTGGACGGTACACCTGCGTCCCCGTTAGGTCGGCCGGGAGAAGGTCGGGCGTGAACTGAATGCGTCGGAACGGGAGCGCCAGCGCCTGCGCAAGGGCGCGGACTGCACGCGTCTTCGCGAGTCCCGGCACGCCTTCGATCAAAACGTGACCGCCGGATAGCAGCGCGATCACGAGGCGCTCGAGCAGCGGACGCTGCCCGACGACAAGAGTTTCGAGCCGTTGGAGAAGACACGCTAAGCTCTCGCGCGCTGCTTCGAACGAGGGATCCTCGACATGCATGAATCGCTGATCCCCGTGTAGCGTAATTGTCTCAACGTCGAACGTTACAACGACCGGCCGCCCCGTTCCCCAAATCTGGTGGCCGGGCGCATTCCAACACCCACCTCACTTCGAGCTTCGTTTCTTGTCAAGCATCTTGCGCAGGATGTCGCTCGCCGCGTCGCTGGTGTCCTTGTAGACCGGCTTCGCAGGACCTTCAGGCGCTGCGGCTTTCTTTTTCACGTAGAAGGGATTCGATTCATCCATGAATTGAGCTTCGTCCACCACGTCCGCCTCCGCGGTGTCGCCATCGCCAACCTCGGGTTCATCACTTTCGGCATCCCCCGCGCCTTCAGGAAGCCGTTCATACTCCTCGTCATCGGATTCTTCTACCACGGGTTTGGGCGCGGCCGCGGCCGGAGTTTTTGTTTCCTTGAATGCGGCGATCGTGATCGTGTCTCCACCATAGACGCCCGAGGGACGTTCCGGTGTCGGGCTCTTGGCGTCCGAAACGAGCCATGATTCGATGTCATCATGCGAGACGTCGTCGGGAGCCGCCGACTTCGGTGGCGATGCCGCGCCGGTGGCGGCAACGACGGCTGTGCCCTGAATGGAGACCGCGAACGTCAGGGGACCGACCTGGACAAGGTCACGGTCCTTGAGGGTGACGGCCTCGGTGATGGCCTTCCCGTTGACGAGCGTACCGTTGCGACTACCGAGATCGCGGAGGACGACTTTGTCGCTCGCGATGCTGAATTCCGCATGTTCGCGGCTGACCTGCTCGCTGTTGGGCCGGAGGTGGCACGTCTCACCCCGGCCGATGCGGAAGACCGGGCCCGCAAGAGGGATGGTCTTTCCCTCAGGCTTGCCCTGAACCACGATGAGCTGAACTTTCATTGCACGTGTCCCAACCGTCTGGGTTCACCGCGCGCGCAAGCGCGAGGTGCAAGAGAAGGGAAAAGAACCGGGGCAGCTTCTCGGATGAGAACGGGAGACGCCGGCGCAATCGCTACAGTCGACGGAGACGAATGGAAAACGGCAGGCGTGTGCATTGTCGGAAGGTTCATCATAGCCCGGGCCAGTTTTCCCCGACTGGCATTGGAACAAACGATTAATGATAACGATTGTCGAACACTACGGCACCAGACGGGTGTGTACGGGCATGAAACCTCAGGCAACACTCTTCATCTTATCGCAAAGAAAACAACTTCCAAGGGAGTACGGGCGCCAATTTTCTCCCATTATTCCATCGGCGTAAGACACGTCTTCGATGAGTCCAACCGAGACCCATCATCCTGGGACGCTCAGCGGCGGGCGGTCCAATGACGGGCTCGATACACTGTTCGTTCCAATTCAGCGGCTTTCGTTTGGATGGTATCGGTCATTTTGTGGTCTTCAGGTCGTAGCCCAAGAGACCTGGGAATCGCAATCTGGAGCACTTCCGCCCATAAGGCCGGATCGCAGGGAACCGGGCCGAGATCGCTGGCTCCTGGCAACTCCGGCGTCGAGTCAGAGCGGGCGAGCAACAGCGCCCCATGTTGTAGGACCGCGCCCAAGCGACGACGCTGTGCGCTTCCCACAACCTTGAACCTCTTAGCCACAATATCCTCCGAATCCTGGTCGGTAAAGCATAAAAAAGGACGCGACGGCCTGATTCTTCGTTCCTCGGTTGCGCCGCGGCGCTTCGCCTCGAGCCCTCGATCGCACAAGCATGCCGCGATCGCTGCGTGAATGGTGTGATAGAGCCGCTGGGAAGGCCGTGTGTAGGGGTGGTTCCCAGGGACGACCAGCGCATAAGTCACTTCATGATGGTGCCAGAGTGCCCCTCCGCCGGTAGGACGCCTGACGATCGCGACCGATCGCCATCGAGGATCCGCCTCGGCCTCAGCCAATGACTGAAAGTAGCCAAGGCTGAGTGTCGGGACATCCCAGCCGTACGTTCGGAAATAGGCGCGTGAAGGATCCTCGGCCACCGCGTCGAGCAACGCTTCGTCGAGGGCCATGTTCGCGGGGCCTGAGGCTACGGCGTGGGGCAGAACGAGGCACGAGATGTCCATGGCGAAGCACTCCCGGTTCATTCCACGTGGTCGCTCGCGACGTCGAAGGCGAGAAAGGCTTTCGCGATGGCGGGCACGAGTGCGAGCCCTGCCGTCGCCAATGTGAGCCACGCAGCCAAAATCGCCAAGGGCCAGTTCTCGCCGGTCAGGGTGTAGACCAACACCCCCAGACCCACAGCGATCCCGCCCACCACCCCAGCGCTGAGTATCCGAGCCATCATCAGCAAAAACTGGCGACCCATCGTCTGAAAGTCCGCAGCGCTGCCCGGGACGAAACGAGTGGGGAACCAGAGGCAATACAGATTCTCGATGCCAACCAGCAGGAAATTGAGCGCCGGGGCGACAACGACAATCGCCAGCGCGAGCATCCGCGGAAGGTCGACGTGCGCGGCAATAATCGCCAGCCCGAGCCACTCCCCCACGGTGATGACAAGAACCGGAGTCACGAGCTGGCCGATGGCCAGGCTCAGCGGAGGGATGGGCAGAGTCTTGAGGTCTTCCATCCGCTCCAGGTCCGGACGAAAGTCGTACCCCACCATCGTCGGGGCAAAGATCGCCAGACTTCCCAACAGGATCAACGGCAGAACGGCCGGGTTTTCTTCAGCTTTGGACCCGTGTTCGGAGAAGAGAAACTGCATGAGCAAAGGCACGACGAACAAGAACCAGACGGCAACAACCCGGCTCGTGCTTCGAGCGGCCGTGGTCAGTTGTCGCCAAAGATTAGGGCCAATGCCTCCCCACCAGGGGAGCACCAAGATCCGAACCCGGCTCGTTCCCGCGTCGGACACCATGGCACCCCGCCGCGCACGTTGGAGTCGCTCGTAGCGACGCGCACTCGCGACGGCGGAGACTTCGAGGAACTGTAGGTTCAGTCCGAGAACGAGCCCGAGAAGTGCCAAGTCGACCACGGAGGCGAGCGCCGCCTCGCGGACGAGGTCGGGCCAAATCCGATCAGCCGTGAACGCCATGACGAAAGGGCGAAACGGGGTCACGATCGCTTGCATGAGGGGGGCGTTCTCGATTCGTCGCAGCAACTCCGTCGGGCCAAGAGCAAAGGCCTCGCGGCCGACCGGGATGAGGGCACTCACGACGACCGCGGCCAACACGACCAAAAGCAGCTTGCGCTGGCGATTGAATGCCAGAGCACCGACCAGGCTGGCGAACAGGCTGACGGCCATCGAGAGCAGGAACATCATCTCCAGGGCGAGGAAGAGCCCCACGAAGGCCGAAACCGTCAGCGCCGCGTGGAGCCGAAAGACGAGCGTCATGAACGCCGTCGAAAAGAGCGCCGGTGCAAGGTTTGCCGCGACCCGGTAGAGCAGCAGTTGCCGAGGTCGATAAGGTCCGCAGAACAGAAAATCAACCTCAGCCGGAATGTAGTAAACCGCCCGTTCGCCGGAAGACAGCAGTATGTTCAGGATGCAGTAGCCGAACAGCCCGATCGGACCGAATCGTTGGATCTGCTCGGTCTGGTGTTCGATCTGCAAGCGGGGCATCAGGAACGCCCACGCAAACATCGGTAGAAAGCACAGGCCGCCGACGATCGCGAACAGGATGCCCTTGAGCGTCCGGAGGTTTCGCACCCATCGGCGCACCCAGGCCTTCGACCTTAGTTCGACCAGAAGCCAGAGCGAACGGTCCACGGGTTTCAGACCTCGAGCCGATTCGTCATGGAATGCGCCGACTCGGTGAGCCGGAAAAAAAGTTCCTCGAGCGTTTCCGCCCGCCCGCTCTCATCGATCTCGCGCTGGAGCTCGCCGAGGCTCCCATGCACGAGCATCCGCCCGCGGTGCAGGATGAGCACGGTCGTGCAGAGGTCTTCGACGAGCGAGAGCAAGTGTGAGCTGACCATGATGGCCGCTCCCGACTCCGCACGGAGCCGGATGGAGTCTTGCATGGTCCGGATGCCTCGGGGGTCGAGTCCGGTCAGTGGTTCATCAAGCAGGATCGCCCGCGGGTCGTGCAAGTAGCCGCAGCAGATGGCGACCTTTTGTCGCATCCCCCGGGAAAGCTCCGACGCCAGCGCGTCGCGTTTTGGGACGAGCTCAAACTGGCTGAGGAGCGACTCGGCCTTCGGCTTCCAATCGCGGACCCGATAGGCGCTGGCGACAAATTGAAGATGCTCCCAGACCGTCAGGCTTTCGAACAGGTTCGGATTGTCAGGAACGTACGCCAGCGCGGCCTTGGCGGCGACCGCATCGCGTACGACGTCGTGACCGTCCACGAGCAGCCGCCCTCGCGTCGGGGCCAGGATCCCCGCGAGGGCCCGCATTGTGGTGGTCTTACCTGCGCCGTTGGGTCCGACGAGCCCCAGGATCTCGCCGGGCCGGATTTGGAACGAAATCCCTTCCACCGCGACCGTACGGTCGTACGTCTTGTGAAAATCCTCGACGACGATCGACACGGCGGAAGCTCCGCGACGGGTTGCAAGTTGACGGGACTGGGAGACTTTCTCTTACCACATCGTAGCCGACGAGCCGCTGAGAATCACGACGCGACACCTTCTGCCGACCGTCCGGCGTCTTTCCAGCGAAGCACCGGGGTCCGAGCCGCCTTAACCTCGTCAGGCCGGCTGATCGGCGTCGAGTGCGGCGCTTCGTGCAACTGCGCAGGATCCTCCTGGGCGATCTTGAGCAGCGTTGCGGCGAAGGCCTCCAGCGTGTCGCGGCTCTCGGTCTCGGTGGGCTCGATCATCAGCGCCTCGGGGACGATCAGCGGGAAATAGACCGTCGGCGCGTGGATGTTGTGGTCGAGGAGTCGCTTGGCGATGTCCATCGCGCGGATGCCCTTCTCTCGCGCCATGCCTCGTGCCGAAGCGACGAACTCGTGCATACAGCGTGTGCCCAGGGGCACAGGATAAACGTGCCTGACGAGTGCCAAAAGATAATTTGCGTTCAGGACCGCATGCTCCGATACCTGCTTCAACCCGTCCGGCCCCTGGCTCCGGATATAGCAATACGCACGGAACAGGACCCCGGTATTGCCGAAGAAGGAGCGAACCCTCCCAATCGACTTCGGACGTGCGTGATCGAGAAAAAACGAGCCGTCCTCGTTTCGAGCCACCAAAGGCGCTGGGAGGTAGGGGGCGAGGAAATCGCGGACCGCAATCGGCCCCGCGCCCGGACCGCCGCCACCGTGGGGTCCGGAGAACGTCTTGTGCGGGTTGTAGTGCATGAGGTCCGCCCCCATGTCCCCCGGCCGCACCGCGCCGAGGATCGCGTTCATGTTCGCGCCGTCGAGGTAGAGCAACGCACCGCGCTCGTGCAACAAGCGTGCAAGTGTTCCAATCTGCGGGTCAAACAGCCCCACGGTATTGGGATTCGTGATCATGAACACGGCCGTCTGATCGTCGAGCTTCGACCGGAAATCCTCGAGGTCGACGAGCCCTGCGGCATTGCTCCTGATCGTCACCGCCTCGAAGCCGGCAAGGTGCGCGGACGCTGGGTTCGTGCCGTGTGCGCTGTCGGGGATCAGGACCTTCGTCCGTTTCTCCCCCCGATCGCGAAAGTACGCCGCCGCCACCAGCAACGACGCCAACTCGCCCTGTGCCCCGGCCGCCGGCTGAAGGCTGACCGCGTGCAAGCCGGCGATTTCCGCCAGGAACTGCTGAAGCTCGAAGAGGACCGCGAGCAACCCCTGGAGAGTGTTTTCCGCCTGATAGGGATGCTGCGCACCCAGTCCTGGCGAAGAGGCCAGTCGCTCGTTCCGCTTCGGGTTGTACTTCATGGTACAGGAACCGAGCGGGTAGAAATTCGTATCAATCGACATGTTCGATGCCGAGAGGTTTGTGTAATGCCTCACGACATCGAGCTCGCTCAACTCCGGCAACGGCGGCGGTGTTTCCGCACGATACGCCGCCGGAATCAGGTCATCGAGCGCTCGTCCCGGGACGTCCGACGACGGAAAGCACGCGGTGAATCGCCCGCGACGGCTGGACTCGAAAAGGAGCGGAGGAGGATCGAGCTTGTACATGGATGAGTATCTAGACTATGTTAAGTCATTGTATGATCAAGTGAGTGTCACACGCTATTTGGGAGGGCGAGGCTCCGTCCGAGCCAGCCTTGATCCACCGGCGAATCTTCGAGCCGGCGGATCGTCGCGAGCCGCGACGCGGGAGGGCTGGTCACACGCGATGTTCGGAGGACTCGCAGACTCGTCCTCCGAACAAGGCTGGCTCGGACGGAGCCTCGCCCTCCCGGCTGTGGGCGACGCGATTGTTAGGTGCTGTAAGGGGTCACGTCGCGAAACGCCTCCGCTAGCCCATCGATCTCGTCCCTGGTACGTTTTTCGGTGACGGCGACGAGGATGCAGTCCGCCAACTCCGGGAACCAGCGGCCGAGGGCAATTCCCCCGTGGTAACCCAGCCGCCCGACCTCGGCGAGCAGGCGCTCGGGGTCGCCCGGCGTGCGGATCACGAACTCCTTGAAGTAGGGTCCGTGGAACGCGAGGGAATAACCGGGGATCGCACTCAACCGCTCGGCCGCATAGTGGGCCTTTCGCGTCGAGAGCTCGGCCGCCTGGCGCAATCCGGTCGGCCCGAGGGCCGCGAGGTAGATGCTCGCGCGGAGAGCGAGAAGCCCCTGATTGGTGCAGATGTTCGAGGTTGCCTTCTCGCGGCGAATATGCTGTTCGCGCGTTTGAAGGGTCAGGACCCAGCAGCGCTTCCCATGGCGGTCGGTCGTCTCGCCAACGATCCGCCCAGGCATCTTGCGCACGTACTCCTCGCGGCAGGCCATGATGCCGAGGTACGGTCCCCCGAAGGACATCGGGTTGCCCAAACTTTGACCCTCGGCCACGACGATATCGGCCCCACAATCGCCCGGCCGCCGCAGCAGGCCCGCGCTGATTGGGTCGAAACTCACGATGAGGAGAGCGCCCTTGCGATGTGCGACTTCCGCGAGCGCCGCGACCTCTTCGATCTGCCCAAAAAAGTTGGGCGATTGGATGACGATGGCCGCAGTGTCGTCGGTGACCGACTTCGAAATCTCATCGGGATCGACCCGCCCCCCAGCGGCAGGAACGGTGACGATCTCTGGTTCGAGGTTGGCCAGATACGTGTCGACGATCTGCCGGTATTCGGGATGGACGGAGCCGGCGACGACGATGCGCCCGAACCGGCGCGTGATCGTCAGGGCCATGAGCACGGCTTCGGCGACCGCCGAGCCGCCGTCATACAAGCTCGCGTTCGAGACATCCAGCCCGGTGAGTTGCGTGATCAGCGTCTGGTATTCGAACGTGGCCTGAAGCGTACCCTGGCTCGCCTCCGGCTGGTACGGCGTGTAAGCGGTGTAGAACTCGCCGCGAGATGCCAGATGATCGACGACGGCGGGGATGAAGTGGTCGTAGCAGCCTCCGCCGAGAAAGCTCGGACGCTGGTCGGCCCCGACGTTTGTGGCGATCAGGTTCCCCACCCGCCGTGTCAATTCGAACTCGCCCAGGGCAGGGGGGATGTTGAGCGGGCGCTGCAGCCGGTATTCCGGCGGGATCAGGTCGAAAAGCTGCTCCAGGGATTCGAGCCCGATCGCGCTGAGCATGACGCGGACGTCGTCGGGCGTGTTAGCGATGTAAGCCATGATGCGAGTCGATCGGTCTCCGCGAAGTTTGCTGATCTGTGAAGTCGCTGCAACGATGCACCGGTTAGGGCTTGCGCAGAAATAACCACTACAATTCCACGGAACCACAGATTCAAAAATGCCTTGTCATGATTTCCTTCGTTTCCTCCGTTTCCTTCTGTTCAACACTGTTTTGTGCCGAGCAGGCAGAATTCTGAACAGAAGGAAACGAAGGAAACGAAGAGAAGTCTAAGGCGATTATAGAAATATTTAACGGTCAAATTGTAAGGGTTGTTTCTGCGCAAGCCCTTAGTGCGACTCCTCGGCGACCTTCTTCTGGTAAGCGGTGTCATCCATCAGTTCGGACGGCAGGCTCGTCCCCTCGATCTTCACCTTGATCAGCCACCCCTTATCGTACGCGTCCTCGGACAGGAGCTGGACATTTTGCGCGACGGCTTGATTCACCTCGACGACTTCACCGCTCACGGGAGCGTACAGGTCGCTCACTGACTTGACGCTCTCGACCTGACCGAAATCCTTGCCGGCGGTGAGCTTGGTTCCCACGGCGGGCAAGTCGATCATGATCAGGTCGGAGAGCTGGTCGACGGCGAACTTCGAGATCCCGACCGTGGCGATGCCGCCCTCGAGGTAGGCCCATTCATGTGTCGGTGCGTATCGGAGTGCTTTCAGGTCCATCGACGCGAATCCCCTGCGGGGTCAGATCGGTGCAGAAAATCCCAGCGAAGGCCGACTGCCGGCCGCGCTACGGAGTGTCGAATCTTAAGTGTGTGTCTCGGTACGACGGTAAAACGGCAAAGGCACAACGGTCGCTGGAACTTCATGTCCGCGCACGTCGACAATCCACGAACCACCCTCCGGCGCCGCGTCCGGAGCCACGAGTGCCATGGCAAGGCTCTGGTCGAGGGCCGGCGAAAACGTTCCCGAGGTGACTCGGCCGACTTCGCGCCCGTCGAACCGCACCACGTACCCTTCCCGGGCGATCCGTTTCCCTTCGAGCCGCAGGCCGACGCGCTTGCGTCCTGGGTTCGCTTTGAGAGATCGGAGTGCCTCGCGGCCGACGAACTCGCCTTTGGCCAGCTTCACAGCCCAGCCGACGCCAGCTTCGAAGGGGTTGATTGTGTCGGACAGTTCGTGTCCATAGAGCGGCATTGCCGCCTCAAACCGCAAGGTGTCGCGAGCCCCTAGCCCGCAAGGGCGGATCCCGCGCTCCTGGCCCGATTCCAGCAGGGCCTCCCACACACGCTCGGCCTGCGCGGCCCCGACGATCAGCTCGAAGCCATCCTCGCCGGTATAGCCCGTGCGGCTGATGACGGCGTCGGCGTCACCGAGCAGGCGCCCCATCGTCAAATGATAGTAGCCGACGGACCCGAGCGGCTGATTGAACAACGGCTGTACGATGTCGAGTGCGGCGGGTCCCTGGACGGCGATCATGGCCGTATCCAGGGTGCGGTCGGCGAGCTTGGCCTCGGCCTGTACGGGATACCGCTCGAACTGCGCCAGGACGTTGTCTCGATTCGAAGCGTTGCAGACCACGATGAAGGCAAACGGCTGGCGATACACGAGCAGATCGTCGATCATCCCGCCGCGCTCGTTGGGCATGAGGCTGTACTGGATCTGATTGTCGGTGAGTCGGGCGACGTCATTTGTCGTCACTCGCTGGATCCAGTCCAGGGCGCCCGATCCGAAGAAGGTCAGCCGGCCCATGTGGCTGATGTCAAACAATCCGACGCTCTGTCGGACCGTCCGATGCTCTTCGACGATCGACGTGTACTGTACGGGCATTGACCAGCCGGCGAAGTCCACCATGCGACCCCCGTGCGCCTGGTGCCAGGCGTGGAGAGGGGTTCGGAGCAGTTCACCGGCGGCCATCGTCATATTCCCTGAAAAACGTTTGAGACGGGACGGACCGGAGGATTGTAGCCAGTTGCACGCGTGGACAACAGATGAAAGTGCGCTCAGGCGAGGAGCTTGTCGACGACCTTCCCGCCGACATCGGTAAGCCGGAAGTCGCGTCCCTGGAACCGATACGTCAGACGGGTGTGCTCGAAACCGAAGAGATGAAGGATGGTCGCGTGGAAGTCGTTGACGTGGATGGGATCCTCGACGACGTTCCAGCCAAGTTCGTCGGTCTTGCCGATCACCTGACCCCCTTTGACGCCCCCGCCGGCCATCCAAAGGGTGAATGCGAACGGGTGATGATCGCGGCCGTTGACTACCTTGTAGCCCGGTCGGTTTTCTCCCAGTGGCGTGCGGCCGAACTCCGAGGCCCAGATCACGAGGGTGGTATCGAGCAATCCCCGTTGCTTCAGGTCCTTCAACAACGCGGCGACCGGCTGGTCGGCCATCCGGCAGTTGAAGGCAAGCTCCTTGTCGAGATTGCTGTGGTGGTCCCACGAGGCGTGGTACAGGTTCACGAACCGCACCCCGCGCTCGACCAGCCGGCGCGCGAGCAGGCAGTTCGTGGCGAAGGAGTGGAACACGTCGCTGGCGCCGCCTCGACCCCCCGCGCTGTCGTTCTCCCGGTCGACGCCGTACATCGCGCGCGTTTCGCGAGTCTCACCCGCCAGGTCGATCAACTCCGGCGCGGCGGCTTGCATGCGGAATGCCAGCTCATACGACGCGATCCGACTGTTGATTTCCGGGTCGCCAACGCGTTGGTGCCGCTGAGCGTTGAGCCGACTGAGGGCCTCGATCGTCTCGCGCTGCATCTCGGGCGAGAGCCCGGGGGGCAGATTCAAGTTGAGCACGGGCTCACCCTGGTTACGGAACAACACACCTTGATAAGTCGTCGGGAGAAACCCGCTCGACCAGTTCGACGCCCCTCCGCTCGTTCCTCGCCCCGAGTTGAGCACCACGTAGCCCGGCAGGTCGCTCGACTCGCTCCCCAGACCGTACGTCAGCCACGCCCCCATGCTCGGCCGGCCGAAGTTGGGCACCCCCGTGTTCATCATGAGCTGGCCGGGGTGGTGGTTGAATGAATCGGTATGCATCGAGCGGAGCAATGCGATATCGTCCGCACACTCGCCGAGGTACGGGAGGAAGTCGGACAGCTCCATCCCGCACTGTCCGCGCGGGGTGAACGTGCGGGGGCTGCCCATGAGCCTCGCGGTCTCCTTCTGGAGGAAGGCGAAGCGGACGTTCTTCGTCATCGATTCGGGCAACGGCTGCCCGTCCAGCTCTCGCAGCTTCGGCTTCGGGTCGAACAGATCGATCTGGCTGGGGGCTCCCTCCAGGTAGATGCAGATGCACCGCTTGGCCCTGGGCGCAAAATGGGGCGCCCTCGGGGCGAGCGGATTGGCGGCTTCACTCGCCAGCAACCCCTGCTCACGGAACATCGCAGCGAGGGCGGCCAGGCCAATCCCACTGGCGGTCGACGTCAGGAAGTCGCGACGGGATTGGTGAGCATATTCGCGAAGCGGGTCCATCATTCACTCCCGCGTGATGAATTCATCGAGGTTGAGCATTGTCCTTGCGAGCACCACCCACGCCGCGACATCCGCGTGGCTCACGCCGGCAAGGCGAACGGCCTCCGCCGGCTGCGATTCGCACTGCCGGACCAGCCTTTCATGGAGGCGGACCATCACGCGGTGTTCGTCGGCCGTAAAGGTGCGCGCGAGGCAAAGATGAAAGCCTCGTTGCAGCCGGGCGTCGAACTCGGCGCTCGATTCCCTTAAGATCCGGTGACCGAGGGCCTGGGCGCACTCGAAAAAGACCGGGTCGTTGAGAAGCGTCAGCGCCTGCAACGGCGTGTTGGAACGCTCGCGTTTGACCGCACAGACGTTCGAATCCGGCGAGTCGAACGTCATCAACATGGGATAGGGACTCGTGCGCTGAAACCAGGTGTACAGGCCTCGGCGATGACGATCCGGCCCCTGGCTCTCCACCCAACGTGCTGCGCCGGCGTAGGTCAGCTCCGAAATCCCCGCGGGCTGCGGTGGCCGAACGCTCGGGCCGCCGATCCGAGGGACCAGCAAGCCGCTTGCGGCCAGCGAGCTATCCCGAATGACCTCCCCTTCCAATCGAAGCCGATTCTGCCGGGCCAGCCAGACGTTGTTCGGGTCGCGATCCGCCAGCTCCGGCCGGCTTGCGGACGCTTGCCGGTACGTCCCCGACGTGACGATAAGCCGGGTCAAGGCTTTCTGGCTCCAACCCAGCTCCTGGAACGCAAGGGCCAGCCAGTCGAGCAGCTCGGGGTGCGAAGGCGGCTCGCCCTTCGTGCCGAAGTCGTCGACCGTGGCGACCAGTCCGCGACCGAAGAGCTGCTTCCATACGCGATTCGCCGCCACCCGGGCCGTCAGCGGATGCTCCGGCCGCGTGAGCCATTGTGCGAGATCGAGTCGCGTGCGACTTGCATCTGCGCTGTCAAGCGGAGGCAGAACCGCAAGGGTACCCGGCTGAACCTCGTCCCCTTTGCGCAGGAAGTCGCCGCGGATGTGGATGTACGTCTTGCGCGACTTCGGGGCTTCGGCGAGCGTTTGGACCTTGGACGGGGCGAACACGGGGGCCTTGCGTTCGTGCGCGAGCACGTTGACATGCGCGGTCAGGACGGCTCGGCTGAAGGCCCCCGGCGTCTCTTGCAGCGGCCGCCCCACCATGGCTGCGGCCAGCAATCGCTCGCGACGCAGACGCTCGGTGTCATGCGTCTTCTGGGCTCGCTCGAACGTTTCGTGATCCCCGTCCAGCGGCGTGGGCAGGTCGACTTCCTGCCCCGTGTTGAAGAACGCGAAGAGATTGTAATACTCGCGCTGGGAGATAGGGTCGTACTTATGCGAGTGGCACTGCGCACAGCCCACGGTCAGCCCGAGCCAGACGGTGCCCGTGGTGTTCACCCGGTCAACAACCGCGGCGACCCGGTACTCCTCCTGGTCGACGCCTCCTTCTTTATTGGTCAAGGTATTGCGGTGGAACCCCGTGGCGGTCTTTTGCGCGAGGGATGCTTCGGGCAGCAGATCGCCCGCGAGCTGTTCCGCCGTGAACTGATCGAACGGCAGGTCGCGATTGAGGGCGTCGATCACCCATTCCCGGTAACGCCACGCAAACGGACGCGGCGAGTCCTTCTCGTACCCGTCGCTATCGGCGTAACGCGCGAGGTCCAGCCAGTGCCGCCCCCAGCGCTCGCCGTAATGGGGCGAGGCCAGGAAGGCGTCGACCACCCGCTCATAAGCGTTCGGGCCGGCATCGTTGCCAAAACGCTCGACCTCTTCCGGAGTCGGCGGCAAGCCTCGAAGGTCGAGGCTGAGCCGGCGGATCAACGTCGCGCGATCGGCCTCGGGCGACGGCTCGATGCGCTCGCGTTCGAGTCGAGCGGCGATGAACGCATCAATGGGACTGCGGACCCAGCTCCGGTGATTCACAACGGGCGCCTCGTGCCGTACCGGCGGCCGGAAGGCCCAGTGCGTTTGGGCGGCGTTGAGGTTTGCTTCGGCGGACGACGTCTCGGGCCATGAAGCGCCCTGGTCGATCCAGGCGCGAATCTGTCCAACCTCCTCCCGGCTTAGCCGCTTCCCCTGCGGCGGCATGACCTGGTCCGGATCGAGCCCCGCGACGTACGCGACCAGCAGGCTCTCGGCGCTCTTGCCCGGCTCGAACGCCCGTCCCGAATCACCGCCCGCGAGTGCATCGGCCTTGCGGTCGAGCCGCAGCCCCCCTTTGTGTTTCTCGGGGCCATGACACTTGAGGCAGTTGCGCTCGAAGAGCGGCTTGATATCGCGCTCATACGCGACTGTCCCATTCGCCGCGGCCGGAAGAGATGTCGCGTCCGCCCCGGCCGGAGCGTGTTTGGGCAGACCCAGCAAGGTCACGGCACAACAGGACAACGTCAACAGCCGGAGTGGCATCGAGCAGCTCCCGTTGGGGGAGTGGGCGGGACCGATTCGTGGGCGCAGACAGAGAACCAGCGGGTCAGCGCAGCGTTGTTGCTTCGTTTGTAGTGTATCCGGCAACCGATGTGTTAAACAAGTTCCTGGCGCCCCACAGATTGTGCGCGAATGTGGGAGACCTGGGGTGGCCGGGGCAGAGGAGGCCGGAAGGCCGACGTGCCCCGGAAGCGTCTCGCGGCCCACCGGGGCACGTGGAGCTGCGCTCCGCTTTGCCCCGGCCACCCATCCCGCTCGTTGGGGCGCACGAACTGTTGGGCGCCAGGAACAAGTTGCGCCTGAAACCCTCGCCACATGCCCGCCCATTCGACCTCGATCGAGGGGCTTTCCGGGTCTTTCGAGTTCCGAATGGTTGGCAGGCATTCGGAAGTGAACGGAAGCCCTTGAAAACCAGGGATTCCGTAGGCAATCAGGAACGGACGCCCGATCACCTTGGCTCCAATTCGACTCGTTTGGCTCCGCGCGCCCTTCTCCCCCTCGGTCGAATCGACGAGATGCCAGGAGCCGGACGGTCCGGAGAACGGAACGGTGGTGAAGGTCGCGAGACAGCGCGATAAGGAACGATAAGCCACAAAAACCGCTCGCCCGCTTTTTCCTTGTTTGCATCGAGCCGTTTTCACTCCCGTTGCGCACGCCCGGACCACCCGAAATCATTTTATGTTTGCAACGAGCATATTTTTGGGAGGGCGAGGCTCCGTCCGAGCCAGCCTTGTTCGGAGGACGAGTCTTCGAGTCCTCTGAACATCGCGTGTGATGACGCGGTTTCCCGCGGCCGCACGCGATGATCCATCGGCTCGAAGACTCGCCGATAGATCAAGGCTGGCTCGGACGGAGCCTCGCCCTCCCGTGTGCGCAACGCGACCATAAACCGCCGTAATCCCACGTCGGGGTTACGGATAACGACGCCCAGCCTCC
>DAIDJG010000574.1 GCA_027451445.1 Singulisphaera sp. | reverse complement strand
GGGCAGACTCCAACCGGCCATCCGCCGATTAGAATCTACCCCACAAGACCGAGTTCATCAATGGTTAAACAGAAACGCCGGGCTATTAATCAGCGCCCAGGCGATATCTTGCGCCGCTGTGAGTCGCTTGTTGGCGACTTGCTGCGTGCTGACTGTCACATCATTGCGGAGCTGCAAGAGCTTCGCATCTTCGGGCACCGGCAGACTGACGAGCCGCAGGTTCTCGCGCAGCGAGAGCAGCTTGGGATCGGTCGGCAGCGGCGCCCGGGCCAGAGCCAGAGCATCGTTGCGCGACTTGAGGTCCGCATCAACCGCCCGCACATAGGCCAGCAGAGCCGCCTTCTGCGCGTCGGTCCGCTCTTGTGGATTCGACACCAAAATCGCCCGCAACTCTTCGGGCAACCCCAGGCCGGGCTTGGGCGACGTCGTCACCGAGATCCGGAAGCGGCCAAGCTGGTGCGTGTTGGAATTGAACTTGTTGTGGAGGGCGAAGGTCAGCACCGTCCCCCCCTCAAATCCCAGAGGCTCCTTCGTCTCAAAGGTGGCCCAGTGGGTTACGCCGTAACTGGGTGAAATCGCCCAGCCCTTGTTGGCGTCGTTCGGGCGGTTGTCGATCGTCAACGCGATCCCGAGGTTTGCCTGACTGAAGTCGGCGACGGCGTTCTGCAGTCCCACCGGCTTCGCCTGGTTGGGCGTCGCCTTGGGGGTTGCGGAGACGACAAATTCGGTCAGCACGAAGTTACCGTCCGCCGCACGCCCCGCGCTCTTGTTCGGGAGGCTCGGGTCGGCAATCGCCTCCAGGCGAATTCCGGTGATCCCCCGGAGACTGGTCTCGGTAACGACCGTGTAAACGGTCTTCACATTGGCACCCGAGGCCACGATCGAACGGTCGGGCTCAAGCGTAAGCTTGGTTCCACCGGTGGCCTTCAGGCTCTTGGCCGCAAGCGGAATCCACTCGACTTCGGATTTATGCTTCTTCTCCCACGCGTCCACGCGCGCTGGGAACGTCCCTTCGAACTCCTTCAGCTCCTTCTCGAGCTGCGCGACCTTTTCCGCCTTCTGCTTCTCCGCCTCGGCGATCTTCGGGGCAAGCTCCTTCTCGTACTGATCCAGCTCCGCCTTGGCCTCCTTCATGTCGAGCTCGCGCTGTTTCTCCTTCTCCGCCTTGATAACCACGGCCTCCTTCTCGCGCTGGGCCAATGCGGCGACGAGCTTCGACTGGTCCTCGTCGATCGCTTTGAAGTCGGTCACTGCCGACGCGATCTCCTTGGGAGTCGCCGGCCGGTTCAGAATCCTGAGGAACAGCTCGTCGACGAGCTTCGAGTCGTCCGACTGCGAGGCGACGAGCTTGGCGATCTCGTTGTTGGGCGCGGAGATCGCGTCGCCGACGGTCGGCCCGCTGATCAACGCCATGACCGGCCCGAGCTGCAACCCGCTCGTGCGTTCGCACTCGCAGGCGCTCTCGCGCACCGGCCGGCCGAACGTCCCGAGGAACCCGCTGGGCAGCTCAACCCCGGAGTCCGGCAACTGCGCCGCGCGGGTGCCCGGCGGCACGCCGGGGATCTGCGAAACCGTGCCGCACGCCCGGTAGACGGTGTCGTACAACACCTCCGCCGGCAACCGCCGCGCGATCGCGTGCGAGTAGTTCAGCCGGTCGTCCTCGTTCCACTTATTGGTCTCGACCGAAAGCTGATACGTCCGCGACTTGCAGATCATCTTCACCACGGAACGCACGTCGAACCCGTTCTTGATGAACTCACTCGTCAAATAGTCGAGCAGCTCAGGGTTCGTCGCTGGGTTCCCCGCGCGGATGTCGTCGATCGGCTCCATGATCCCGTTGCCGAACAGGTAACCCCAGAGCCGGTTGACGTAGCTCTTGGCAAAGTACGGGTTGTCCTTCGCCGAGATCCACGACGCCAGCTTGACCCGCCTCGGAGCGTTGTCCGGAGCATCCACCGGCGCAGTGAACGGGAACTTGGGCTCGGTGACCTTGCCCGTCCGCTCGTGCTTGACCTCTCCCGTCGCCACGTCTTCCACCATCTCATACAGCGGCTTACCCGCCTCAACGGCCGTCGCGCCGATCTGCTGGCCCTTCGCCTGCGGATCTGCCTTCAGCCCGACCTGCGCGAAGAAGGCCGCCGTCTGATAGTACTGGTCCTGGGTCCAGCGCTCGAACGGATGGTCATGGCACTTGTTACAATTGAACCGAATCGCCAGGAACAGATGGGTTGTGTTTTCCATCGTGTTCGCCGGGTCTCGCAAGATCTTGTAGTACGACGCCGGCGGGTTGCTCAGGTTCGACCCCGACGCCGTCAGGATCTTCCGGGCAAACTGGTCGTACGGCGTGTTCTTCTCGATCTCCTCGCGGATCCACTTGCGGAACGCCACCGAGCCCTCAGGCCCCAGGAACTTGCGGTTCACCTGGAGCAGGTCGGCCCACTTGTTCGTCCAGTAGTCGATATACTCAGGGCTTCCCACCAGCTTGTCGATCAGCTCATCGCGCTTCACGCGGGTGTCGCGCGTGTCGGCGACGAACTTGCGCACATCGTCGGCCGTCGGGGGCAGACCCGTCAGGTCGATGTAGATGCGCCGCAGGAAATCAGTGTCGCTGCACAGACCCGACGGCTGAATCTTCATGCGCTGCCATTTGGCCGCAACGAGCTCGTCGATGTGGTTATTGGCCGGCGGCTGCTCCCAGGCAAACCCAGTCCGGTCACCCATGACCGTCAGGATCGTCGCCGCATAGGCACCCTCATAGCGTGCCAGCAGCGGCGACTCGCCGCGACGAATGGCCGTCATCAACCCGGTTCGGTTTGCCGTGGCAACCTCGGTATTGCCGCTCTCGACGAACGCCTCGCGCGTCACGTCGCGAACCCGGCCGTCGGCGTAAGTCGCGAGGACCCGCACCTGCTGCCGGGAACCGATGCGCTGAACGATCGGGTTGGCGGGCAGCACCTCGATCTTGGCGACGCGAGGCGTCGTCATGTCGAGCTTCGCGCCGTCGGCGATCCAGGCCCGCAGAATCTGGTAGTACGCCTCGCCCGGCTTGAAGAGCTGTCCCCCCACGTGAGGCGCCGCCCCCGTGGGCTTCTGGACCATCATGCTGTCGTCGGGCGACGCCAGGTTGACGTGCCTCGACGCGTGATCGTCCGTCAGGGCGCGGACGTCGAAGATCGGATCATATCCCCGCAAGGACAGCTTGAACCCGTTCTTCCCCTGGGCCGAGCCATGGCACGTCCCCTGGTTGCACCCGAGCTTCGACATGACGGGGTTCACGTCGCGGATGAAGTCGACGTGCGAACCCGCACTGACGCCGGTCACTTCGACCGGCAGGGCGATCGACTGATCCCCAATTGTCAACTGCACGGTCGTCTTGCCGTCGGCCTTGGGCCAGATGAGCCCGGTGGCCGACACTTCGACGAGCGCGGCGGCCGGCTTCATCGTCACGAGCCGGGTCACGTCCACCTTGTCGCCCGAATCAAGCTTGCCCGACACGAGGATCTGGGCGTAATCAAACGGCTGGATCAGCTTGACCGTATCGGGGAACACCTCCAGCCCGACCACCTTCGTCCCCGGCGGCAGCGCCTCGGTCTCCCCTTGCTCGACGGTAGGGGCGGGCAGGGCGGTCAGAGCACCTTGTGCCGTAGACGCGTCGTTGGCAACCGGCGCCGGGCCAAACTCCTTGACGATGTTGCCGTTCGACGGGTCGATCAAACGAATCGTTCCATCCGCCCCACCCGCGGCCAGATGCTGCCCATCAGCGCTCAGCGCAAGGGCGTAAACGCCCCCCTTGGTCACTTCGACCTTGGCCGATTGCTGGAAGCGATCCGCCTCGTACTTGTCGATCGCGATGATCTCCTGGGCATTGCGCTGGGCGGCGGGCTTGGCGGCGATCGCCTTGATGTTGTCGGGGACCTTTTCCTCAGGGACCGACGTGAAGACGACGATCTCGCCCGTTCCTTCAGAGCTGCTCCCCGCGGCCAGACGTCGACCGTCGTCGCTGATGGCGACGTCAAAGATGCGGCCCTTCAAGCCCGGGAATGCTCGCACGAGGTTCGCATCGTCGCCGATCTGCCGGGCCGACTGGCGGAACAACCGATAAAGCTTCGGCTCCCCGTCCGACCCGCCGACGAGCACCTGATCGTGCTTCGGCAACAGCATCACCGCCGCGATCCCACCTTTGAGGGCACCCGGCGTAATCGACGTCACGTTATCAATGAACCGCTGCGTCGCCACCTCGGTCAGCTTGACCGTCCGGTCGCGACCCACGGAGACGACGTGCGACCCGTCCTGCGAGAACGTCGTGTCGAGCACCCAGTCGTCGTGCGACCCCATGAACAGGACCTGTTGCCCCGTCTTCGAGTCAATCGCCCGCACCCCCTTGTCCGACGAGGCAAACGCAAGCTTCGACCCATCGGGCGACCAGCTCACGCCGTAGATCGTGTCGAATGTGACCGACACCGACAGCACCAGTTGCCGCTTGGCCACATCCCAAACCTGGACCTCACCCATGCGCGAGGGCAACCCGCCGGTAACGGCCAGCCGCTGTCCATCGGGAGAGAACCTGATCGACTCGATCCGCTCCGCCAGCCCCACCAGCCGGGCTACGAGCTCCGAGCCGTCAGCCTTCCACAGGAGCACCTCATGGAAGCCGGAGACGGCGAGCAGTTGTCCGTCGGGCGAATAGTCGAGCGCGGTGATCACTGGCAGCCGGGTGTAAACCGGCGGGTGATCCTTATCATAGCGCTGGCGGGCGTTGACCGGCGTATCGTCGACCGCCCCCTGGGCGATCCAGCGCGAGATCATATCGATCTCGGCTGGGGTGAGGGGCGGCTTCCCCTGGGGCATCTCGGCCTTGCCCTTATCGGGGGTGATGAGGTCGATCAGGTTGCTGTCATCGGGCTTCCCGGCGACCACGGCCGCCATCTTCGACTCGCCGCCCGCGAGGAACCTGGCGAACTCCGTCATCACATAGCCGCCGCTCGGCTTCGCCGGCTGGTGACACCCCTGGCAATGGGCCTGGAGGATCGGTCGGACCTGCTTGTCGTAGCTGATCTTCGCCGCTTCATTCGCGGGGGGATCCGCCGCCTCGCAACGGCCGCTCCCGAGCGCCAGCCCTTGAACAATCAAATACGCGCCGACAATGGTGCCCCAGGGCCTTATCGTCGTGAACATTGCGCGGTGCTCCTCGCGGAAGGATCGCTCGATCCTGGTGGGTGGGCCGGGTCGTTGCCCGGGGATATGGCTGAAGCCGCCGACAACCTTGCGTTGTCACCGCCTCAACCGGCAGGTATCCCCAGCCAAAGTGTCAACCCGTTCAGGATGGTTGCATGGAGTGTGCGGTCGGTTTGGAAACTATCGAGATTATGTTAACCAATGTCGGTTCCAATCTCCCAGACAATTTGGTCGCAGCCGCGCGTTTTTTTCGCCGATCACCCGCCAACCACCAATCGAGGGGCCAGCCGGAGTACGCGTCCTCTCCCCACATCCGCCAGCGAATAATTTTACCCGGATGATATTGCCGCCGATATTATACCCGGATAAAATACCAGCGGTCATGCCCAAGGAGATGCTGATGGAACCCAGGAACCAGTTGAATTGCACGGCGTTCTACGGCTTTCGTCGCATCGCCTCTGGCGCTTTGGTCGACGTCGCGGCCGGAGCGAAAGCGGCTTACGACCGAGGCGCTCAGGTGCTGGTGTTCGATGACGAAACCGGTGAGCCGATCGAGCTGGATTATCGAGGCACCGCCAACGACGTGCTCGCCAGGCTGACACCGCCTGACAGAGGGCCGGGACGCCCGAAACTCGGCGTGGTGGCGCGCGAGGTGACCTTACTGCCACGCCACTGGGATTGGCTCAACGAGCAACCCGGCGGGGCGTCCGTGGCGCTTCGCAAGTTGGTCGAAGCGGCCGCACGAAGCGAGCCGCATCGGCTGCGGAAAGTGCGGGAAGCCGTCTACAAGTTCATGTCCGCAATGGCCGGCGACCTGCCTGGCTTCGAGGAAGCGACCCGAGCGCTCTTCGCGGGGGATGGAGACCGGTTTCGCGAGCAGATCCAGGGTTGGCCTGCTGACCTGCGCGACCATGTCCGTAGACTGGCGGAGACAACGTTCGGGCGAGACGATCACACGTAAGCGAGCAGTCGAGGCGCCGGGGCTCGTCCTAAGAGTCTGTCCCAATAGTGCGAGAAGCGTGGAACTGGGGACTGGCTCCGGACGTCTTCGGACGGTGCCTGTCCCCATTTCCACGCTTCTCGCTCCGCCGGAAAAGGGGGACAGGCACCTCGAAGACTCGGAGCCAGTCCCCCTTTTCCGGCTCCGCTTCACTTCCGGGACAGACT
>DAIDJG010000573.1 GCA_027451445.1 Singulisphaera sp. | reverse complement strand
CCCGGGCGTGTGGCGGAAGCCTGCACACCCGGAGAATGGATGCATCAGTTGGGCCGCGTCTGGGGGGCTGGTTGGTACTCCCCCGTCAGCCAGTCAAGGAAATTGGCTGGAAATTGTCGACGCGACCTACGGAACGTAAGTGGGTTCGAATCCCACCCCCTCCGCTTCGAAAAACACCCATCAAAACACTCTCCGAATTCCTTACCTAATAAGACGTTCGTTGACCCAAAAACCGTCATCATCGCGGCGTCATAGCCTTGCAATACGGCGCGATTGCGCGATAATTGAATAATCCTCCCCTTGCCTCTGTGGTCGTAGAATAACCTCGCCGCTAGCTAAACTCCTCCCAAAGCGCGAACACCGCGCCAAACTAATCAATATAATTTTATCTCAAAGAAATACCGATGTTCAACTGTTGACATCGCGGAATCGTCCCCATTTTTTCGGTCTTTACTCAGTTAGAGGAGAGTGGCTATGACACGACAGCGCGGTTTCACGCTCATCGAACTGCTGGTTGTAATCGCGATCATTGCGGTCCTGATCGCGCTGCTTTTGCCCGCGGTGCAGGCGGCGCGCGAGGCGGCACGCCGTGCCCAGTGCGTCAACAATCTCAAACAACTTGGACTTGGAGTCCACAACTACAACTCGGCGAATGGTGTATTCCCCCCGTTGATGTCCAACTTCGCAAACCCGGGATATGGCAGCCCTGTTCAGTCAACGGGCGAGTGGCCGCTCAGTTGGGCGGTGGCGTTGCTGCCGTTCATGGAACAACAGCAACTTTTCAACGCCGCCAATTACATCGGCGGGGCGTTCAACGCGGCGAATCAGAACACACTCTCGGCCTCGAAGGTCGCCACGCTGATCTGTCCTTCGGAAAGCATCAAGGTTGGGCCCTGGCTTTCCACAGCGTATTGTAACTACGCGGCGAACTTCGGCGGTCCCGCCTCGATCTCGGCCCAGAGCGGTCCGATCGTCAACATGGTCAACACGACCCAGGGTACGTGCGCCTGTTACGCGAATGCCAATGTCGGATCGTTCGGGACCGAAGGGATCACCGATGGTACGTCGAACACGGCCATGTTCAGCGAACGTCTGGTGGGCCTTGCACCAGGCGGCGGCGGCGGCGGTGTTTTGGTCAGTTCCCCGAATGCCAAGCGAGTCGATTTCTCGGTCTCCGCGACCGTGAATCCGGACTCGGGAGGCGCGGGCCAGGCACTCACGGTCTACCAGGCGTGCCGCTCGCTGCCCGGGTCCACTGGGTCACCCGCGAGCCACGACGCCTGGTCCGGCGCGGTGTGGAACGGCAGCCACTCTGGTACACTTCGCTTCAACGCCTATGACCACTGGAATACCCCGAACGGCCTGACCTGTATCACTTCGGGCAATCCTCCTGGGAGCTATACCGACCTGATCACCGCCAGCAGCAACCACTCCGGCGGCGTGAACGTCTGCTTCGCGGATGGCTCCGTGAAATTCATCAAGGACACGATCAACCCCCAAACCTGGTGGGCGATCGGCAGCCGCAACGTGGGCGAGACGGTTAGCGCCGACTCGTACTGACCGGCAGACTGCCGTCAGGTTTGCGGTGGCCGTCCTTTTCGAGAAACTTTGCAGTTGTGTTCGTGCGGGCGGAGGCGTTGTGCTTCCGCTCGCGTTGTTGCGTCACTGATGCGGCAAGGCGGAGGCCGCACTTACTCCGCCGACTCCCGGGAGATTTGAGGTCATGTTGCGCAAGTGGATTGGCCTGTTCGCCGCCCTGCTGATGGTCGCCGCGGTGGGTTGTGAGGGAGAGCCGAAGCCGACCGTCGAAGAACAGAAACCCGACTTTGGGCAAAAAACCGGCGACCAGATGAAGAACATGATCGGCGTGCCGGGCAAAGGCGGACAGATGCAACCGGCCACGCCCGCACCTGCCAAGTAAGCCGACCCGTCGCGCGAGGCGTTTCGTACCATGTTGCGGCGAGGCCAGCTCGTTCAAGGTTGCCTCGTTCTGGCGTTCGCTGCCCTCGCCTGGGCCGTGTTCGGTCTCGCCCGCGACTGGCGCTTTCACGAAGGACTCGAGAACGCGCGCCGGCAGATTGCCCACGGGCAATTTGCCCACGCGCGTCCCTGGCTGGCGAAGGCGTTCGCACGCAAGGCTCCCGACCCCGAAGTCGCGTATCTGCTTGGGCTCTGTGAACAAGCCGCAGGCAATCGCGACGCGGCGAGGCTCGCGTGGTTGAACGTCAACAACACGTCGCGCTTCGCCACAGCCGCTTCAAGGGCCCTCACCCAGCTCGACCTCGACAGCGGGCAGTTCGCCGATGCAGAGGCCGTGCTTCGGGACCTGGTGCGCGCGCGTGGAAAGGACGCCCAGTGGGCGCGCTATCAGCTCTCTCAGCTCTATTTTTGGGAAGGACGCCAGGACGAACAGCGCCGGCTCCTTCGTGAGGGTTGGGACCGCTCTGCCGACCGCCCTGGCGACCTGCGCGATCTGTGGTTGGTCGACACGGCCACGAGCCAGGTTGAGTCGATTCGCGACGCAGTCGAAAACGCGCATGCCCTCGCGGCGGACGACGACCGTGTTTGGCTGGCCCAGGCGCACGTCGCGACGTTGGCCGGTCGCTATGACGAGGCCGGTGAACGGCTCGACGCTTGCCTGCGGCGACGCCCCGATGATCCCGTCGTGTGGCACGCCAGGCTGCGCTGGGCGTTGGCGGCGGATCGACGCGGGGAAGCCGAAAAGACGCTCTCGCATCTCCCCGGTGCGCGCTTCGACCCCCTGGAGGTCGTCACCCTTCGTGCCTGGTTCGCCGCGAGACAGAACGATCACGCCGCCGAGCGTGCCGCGCTGGAGCAGCTTCTGGAACTGAGCCCCGCCGATACGGCTGCGCTCGAGCGGCTGGCCGTGCTCGCCGCCGGCGCGGGCGATGCCGAGCGCGCCGAGCGATTGCGCACGAGCAAGACACTCGCTGATCAAGCCGCCGACCGCTACGGCCGATTGCTCGGGACCACGGGCCCCATCACGGCATTCGCCGAGCTGGCCGGGCTCGCGGAACGCCTCGGACGTTGGTTCGATGCACACGCATGGTGGACGCTGGTCCTGTCCGAGAGCCCGGATGATAACAAGGCGCGCGAAGCGCTGGCTCGTCTCGACGCCCGCGCCCGGCCGGTGTCATCTGCATTGGGAGGAACGCTCCAGGAGTTGGTCGCCGCGAACCGTGCGACCGGCCATGCTGAATCGCTCCCACAGACCAACTTGGCCAGTCCGTCGCCCGAGTTCCGTGACGATGCCGAACGTGCAGGATTGCACTTCATCTTCAACAACGGGCGTTCCCCGCGCAAGCAACTCCCCGAGACCTCTTCGGGGGGTGTCGGCCTGCTCGACTACGACGGCGACGGCTGGCTTGACGTCTACTTCATCCAGGGGGGCCCATTCCCGCCCGACCCCGAGCACCCGAACTCCGGCGACCGGCTCTACCGGAACCAGGGAGACGGCCGCTTCGTCGACGTCACGGAACGCGCCGGGCTCGCGCGGGTCGCACGAGGATACGGCCATGGGATCGCCGTCGGCGATTACGATAATGACGGCGACGCGGACGTGTTCGTCACGCGCTGGCGTTCCTACGCCCTCTACCGCAACCGAGGGGACGGCACGTTCGAGGACGCGACCGAATCGTCGGGGCTCGGCGGTCCCCGCGACTGGCCGACCTCCGCGGCCTGGGCCGACCTCGATAACGACGGCGACCTCGATCTCTATGTCTGCCACTACCTGGAGTGGGACGCCGAGCACCCTCGACTCTGCAAGCCACAGGGGACAGACGACGACAATCGCCTGGAGTATTGCACGCCGCGGCAATTCCGCGCGCTGCCGGATCACCTTTTCCGCAACGACAACGGCCGATTCGTTGACGTTTCAACGGTAGCCGGCATCACCGCCGCGGACACCGAGGGACGCGGGTTCGGGGTCGTCGCCGCGGACGTTGACAACGATGGCCGTGTCGACCTCTTCGTCGCCAACGACACGACCGCCAACTTCCTCTTTCACAACGAGGGCGGGCTGAAGTTCACCGAATGCGCCCTCAGCGCCGGTGTGGGGAGCAATGCCAACGGCGGCTTTCAGGCCGGCATGGGCGCCGCGTGTGGAGACCTCGACGGCGACGGGCAGCCCGACCTGTTTGTCACGAACTTCTACGGCGAATCCACCACGTACTATCACAATCTCGGCGGAATGTTCGAAGACGCCACGAAGGCCGTGGGTCTCGCCGCGCCCAGCCGGTACCTGCTCGGCTTCGGTATCGTGTTGTTCGACGCCAACAACGACGGCTATCTCGACGTCATGACGGCCAACGGCCACGTCAACGACGAACGCCCCCGCTTCCCTTACGAAATGCCCGCCCAGCTTCTTGTGAGCGGTCCCCAGCACAAGCTCAAGGACGTCTCGGCGACGAGCGGGCCTCCCTGGCAAGCCCTTCGCGTGGCGCGCGGACTGGCCGCTGGAGACCTGGATAACGACGGACTTGTGGACGCCCTGCTTATCGCCCAAAACGCGCCGGCTGCCTGGTTTCACAATCAATCGAAGGGAGGGCATTTCCTCACCCTTCGGCTTGAGGGGACCATGTCCAATCGCGATGCGGTTGGCGCACGCGTTGAGGTAATCACGAGCGCCGGGCGTCGGCACGTTGCCCAGCGGCTTGGCGGCGGCAGTTTTCAATCGGCATCCGACGGCCGGCTCCATTTTGGATTGGGCTCGAGCGAATCGATCCGCTCGGTTGAAGTCCGCTGGCCCTCGGGCCGGGTGGATCGATTCCAGAAGCTTCAGCTCGATCACGCGTACAGGCTGAAGGAAGGAGCCTCCCGAGCGGAGCTGCTTCAAGGTTTCGCGCGCGACTGATCGGACTAAACCGGTTGTTTTATGATTTTTGCATAAATAGATTCCATAGACTAACCCGAAGCGCGAGCGTGGGTATTATATAATCATCCCTCGCTTGCGCGTCGGGTTAATTTAGGAACGCTATCGCTCAATGTCGGGCCAAGACGCGCACGAGCCCGAGGTGCAGGAGTTTGATCGCTCGGACTCCAGGTTCGTCTCAACCGTGCGTAAACCAAACCCCCAGTGCGCCCCGGCCGATCTCGCGTGCATGCAATCTTCACTGATTTCACGAACTTTTCGTTGGACGCGCGAGCGGCTCGGTGATTACGCTAGCGTAGAAGATTGTCGACGCAGCACACATGCGGGCGGGTCGTCCATTCCAGGTCGTTGTTGCACGCGGTTCACATCATGCTTCGGAGGGAACGACGATGAGGCGCCACGGTCGTGCGGCGCGGAGGCCTTCGATCGGCCTCCGGCCCGAAGTTGAGGCAGTCGAGCCACGTTGCTTGCTAACCAGTGGGATCGAAGGGAGCAATGTCCTTGCCGTCGCCGGAGTCGATGCGACGCTCACGGTTGCGACATTCCGGTCCGACGCCTCGCTCGGCTTTTCCTCGGCCACCATCAACTGGGGCGACGGATCGACGGCAACCGTGGGAACCGTAAATGACTTCCCGCTCGCAAACGCGACGACCGAAGGGGGCGGCGACATCACCGGCGACCATTCGTACCAGAAGCCGGGCAGCTACACGATCACGGTGACGGTTCAGGAGAGCGGTTCCGTCGGCAACGGCCAGACCGCGACGGTGACGAGCACGGCGAACGTGGAGAGCACGTCGGCCCACTCGCCGATCAAACCGGGTCATCCGCTGTCGCCGGTCGTCGTGGTCAACCAGGCGTTCCAGAATCTCACGGTGGCCGATTTCTATGCGTCGCTGCCCAACGCGGCAGCCAGCGACTTCACGGCGACGATCGACTGGGGCGACGGCAGCCCCACGACCACCGGCACGGTGGTGCAGGAATATCTTCCAGGCCCGGTAAACCCCGGTGGGCCCAATGAGACCGGAAGCGACACGCCGGCCACGCCCATCAAGTTCCCGTTCTCCGCGTTTACCGTGACCGGAAGCCACACCTACACGACCGCCGGCAGCGACACCGCCACGATTACAATCAGCGATTCGGCCGGAGACACCGCGACCGTTCCCGCGAACTTCACCGTCGCGGCTAGCCCGCTCCAGGTCCAACCGATCACGGATACGTTCCAGGCGATCACCGGTGTGGACTATAGCGCCATCCCGCTCGCGGGCTTCACTGACCTGAGTGTCACGTCGGGATCCCAGGCCGCAAGCTCTGACTATACGGCAACCGTGGACTGGGGCGACGGCACAACCACGGCGGGGACGATCACGGGGGCGTTCGCGGTTCCGTTGGCGGCGTTCACGGACCCAGCCACGTTCGAAGTCACCGGAGAGCACAACTACGCGGCTACCGGCACATACACGGTTCAGGTGACGATTTCCGATCAGGCCGGCGACTCCGTCAACGCATCGAGAACTATTGACGTCTCGACCCTGAGTCTTTCCGCAACAGGGCAGGACGTTAGCGTCATGCCCGGCAGCGACCAGCCGATCGTCGTCGCCTCGCTCACGACCACTCCGGCCAACGCCAATGTGCCATCGTCGGATTACACCGTGACCATCGATTGGGGCGACGGGACCACCAGCGCCGGGACGGTGTTCGGCGCGGATTACCCGCCCGGACCGCCGATCGAAGGGGCAACGATCGAAGGAACGGCGACCAACGGAGCGACGATCGCAAACACGCCGCTGTTCCCCATTACGGGCGGCGGGCTCGAGGTTGGAGGCAAGCACTCCTACGCCAAGGATGGAACTTATACGATCCAGGTCACGATCGCCGGTCCCGGCGGCGCCTCGGCAACGGCAACATCCACCGCGACCGTGGGCGACATCGCGGCCCAGGGCATCTCGTTCAGCGCGACGACGAACCAGGCCGACACCAATCAGACCGTCGCCGAATTCCATTCGTCGAACACCAACGCCGCGGCGAGCGACTTTACCGCGACGATCGATTGGGGCGACGGGTCCACCAGCGCCGGGATGGTCACCGCCGATGGGTTCCCCATTCTGAAGCCCGGCGAAGGCGCCACCGCCGGACCGAACGCGTCCGTGGCCGTGGGCTCTGCGGGTGGCGTCGTTGTGGGCCCACCGATTGCTGTCTTCCTCGACCACTTCCGCGTGAGCGGCGACCACACCTACACGACGTCGGGCACGTATACCGTTCACGTCACGATCAGCGACCCGACCGGATCGACCGTCACGACCACCGCCACGGCCACCGCGAGCGCGGACACGATTGTGGCCTTCCCGCTTCCGGTCTTCGTCACACCGGGCCAATCGGGCACCACGCTCGACGTCGCGAGCTTCCACGATCAGGCGGGGTTGCCGACCTCGGACTTCACCGTGACCATCGATTGGGGCGACGGTTCGTCGGTTACGTCCGGAACGGTCGTCCCCGGTCCCGTCGTTGATCCGCTCCCCTTGGGTTCCGTTTCGTCGACGGCTGCCGGTTCGACCGCCATCGCGCAGCCGCTCCCGCCGATTGGCGTGAATCCGTTCGACCTCGTGACGGGCGCGCACACCTACGCGAGCGCAGGGCAGTATACGATCAAGGTCACGATCACGAGCACCCTCGGCGCCTCGGCGACGGTGAACTCCACCGCAAATGTCGGCACCCCGCCGCCCCCGGTGACCCCACCAGGCCCGCCCGTGCCGGGCCCCACTCCGGTCGTTGTCGGAAAACATCATCCCAAGGGCAAGAATAAGGGTACGAGTGCCGCGACGACATCGTCGAAACCTGTGGTTCACGCCTCGACTCACCACACGGGCAAGACCACGCACACGCACACGTCGAGTCATGTTCACAAGGGGTCGAAATCGAGGAAGAGATAGCCCGCGAGGAAATCGTACGATCCGCCAGACGTGCCGAAAAGCCCGAGCCTATAGACACTGACGCGCGACCGGGCTCGGCGGAGAGTTCCCAGCGCCTTGCGACGACGGCCGATTCCTAGAGCGCTTAACGATTGAACGGAGCACGGCATGGTCATGCGTCGTTTTCCCCTTGAACGGGAGCGACATATAACTCCCCCTTGGGAATTTTGAAGTTGCGCATCGTCATCGAACCGTACGAAACACGCGATGAGGCAGCGAGAGTCGACTTTCGCTGCCCGTACGCCGGCAATGGTCCATTCGCCTCGAACGCTCAGCGGTGTCGCAAAAGGCCACGAAATACGCGCGACGTCAAAACTTGAGAAGGGGAGGGAGTTATATGTTTGCCCTTGCACAGGGGTGTGGGCAATCCAATCGTTAGGCGCTCTAGGAAGGTGTCCGAAATTTTCTCCTTGGGCACGGGGGGCGGCTTGAGCGCCTCCGCGATGGTGTGGGCTGTTGCCGCCAGTGGTAGTGCGATCAGCCCGACCAGAAACGCGATGGGCCACCCGCAATCGAGGGCGCGGCGACTTTGTGAAAACTTCAGAGTCGCCAGCAAGCGCATCGTCGTGCATGTTGCACCTCCAGCTCCTGCCCCCCGAAAACCGCTCCGGGCGCCATGTGCGTACCCGGGTTAATTAGTCTATGCAGTGATCGGTGCAAAAGCGACGGAACACGGTCGGCGAGCCGCGGCGCTCGCTCGGGGGCTCGCGACGGTTCCGCGTGCCGCCAGAATGCGCGACGCTCCGCCGCTCGTTCAATTTTTGCGTAAGTCGTCTCGAAGCTGATCCGCCCGCTGATACCGCGCGTTCCGATCCTTCTCCAGACAGCGTACGCAAATCCGTTCGAGCGCCGGCGGTACCGCCGGTTCGAGCGCTCGAACTGGTTGGGGATTCTGATGAAGGACTTTTGTGCGTAGCTCGACGACCGAAGGCGCCTCGAATGGCCTCTGGCCGGTGAGCAGTTCGTAAAGCACGACTCCGGCTGCATACACGTCCGCCCGGTGATCGACCGGCCCCAACGCGTCGTCCCACTGTTCCGGTGCCATGTACGGCGGCGTGCCGGGTTGCTTATCCGCCCCCAGCAGTTCCTCCTCAACGGCGGCGATTCCGAAGTCTGTGAGATAGGTCTGATCGCGGCCGTCGAGCAGGATGTTGGATGGTTTAACGTCGCGGTGGACGAAGCCGCTTCGATGCGCCTCCTCGAGCGCATCGGCGACTTCTGACACGATCCGCGCGGCCTCGTTGAACGTGGGCCTCTGCCTCCGAATCCGAAGTGCCAGGCTCTCGCCATCGATCCATTCGCTAACGATGAAGCAGGTGCCCCCATCGCGACCCACATCGTGAACGGAAACGATATGCGGGTGGCGCAAGCGAGCCACCTTGCGTGCCTCAAGGCGACAGAGGTCGACCTCGGCGCCGGAGACGGTGCGGTCGACGCGTGGTACCTTGACGGCGACGGGCCGCTCGAGCCAGGTGTCAAAGCCCTGGTAGACGATTCCAAAGCCCCCCTCACCGACCCAAGCGTCGAGCCGATAGCGGTCCGCCAGCACACGCGGGAGCGCGACGTCGGGGCTCGCCCTGTGCGCACGACCGGCCGTTGTCGAGAGAGCGTCGACCACCGGCTCATTGAGCCAGGCCATCTGGCGCAGCTTGTCCGCTTCACGCTGGAGTGCGTCGGCTTGCGCCGGGCAGTCGCGGCATAGGTCTTCGAGGGCGACGGTGTGGTCCTGAGCCTGCGCGTTTTCCCACCGAACGAGCAGGTCGAGGAGTGCGTCTCGTGCTTCGTCTGCCATGACTGGGCCTTACGTGTGGGGAGGTGCGTCGCCGTGCAGGGCATCGCGCAGCCGGAGTCGGGCGGACGCCCAGCGGCGCTGGATGGTTTTGGTCGCCACGCCGAGCGCCTCGGCGGCCTCGTCATGCGTGAGGCCCTTGTACCAGATTCGGTCGACGACCTGCCGTTCGTCGTCGGGGAGGCGTTCCACGGCCTCGTGAAATGCGACCCATTCGTCCAGGGATTCCGGCCGGCCCGAGCCGTCCGGCAGGTCGCCAAGGCGAGCATCGGGTCCGGAGTGTTCGGTGTGGTGATGGGCGCCGAGCCCTTCGGGCCCGTAGTAGCCGCGGGCCATATCGATCAGCTCGCGCCGGATCTGGGCCGCGGCGAGGTTGTCGAAGTGCCGGAGCGATTCCGGACGCACGTCGGCCAGGCTCCGGTGCAATCGCAAGAGCGCAGCCTGGAGCAGGTCGTCGGTCTCCTCCCAGCGCCGGACGTGAGGAGAACGCCTGAGCATCGCGCGGGCCAGAGCGACAAACCGGCTTTGCGCTAGCCCGATCAAGGCGTCACGCGCCGAGGCGTCGCCATCTCGATGGCGCTGGAGAAGGAATTCCGCTTCGGCCGTTTGGGTCGTCATGACGTGTTCGGGATCCTGGGGTTCGGGGACACTCCGCCACCCCCAATGATAGCCATCGATCCAAGCCCCTGGGCATGAGTCGTCACGAAGAATCCGTTGAGGGGTCTGTCCACCAGGCGCCGCGGCTCTCGCAATCTCCTCCGAGGGGTCAAACGACGACCCGAAGAAGTCAGCCAGCACGAAAGGACGTAAACCATGTCACGCGAAATCCGCGATTCCGAATGGCAGAATGAGGTTCTCGACTCCAAGCTTCCTGTCCTCGTGGACGTCTACTCGTCGTACTGCGGCCCGTGTCGGATGCTCGCCCCGACGATCGAACGATTGTCGACCGAGTTCGAAGGACGGGCACAGGTGGTGAAGCTCAATACGCATAACGGGACCGAAGTCGCGGCCTCACTGGGAGTTACCGCTGTGCCGACGGTTCTGGCGTTCCAGGATGGTCGCGAAGTGGGCCGTATCGTCGGGTTCCGGCCGGAGGCGGCGTACCGCGAGCTGCTGGGACAGGCTGGGGCGGTGTAACGAAATGACGGAGTGGTTTGTGGATGGGTTGCGCGCACCGGAATGCGAATCCCCACTGGCCTCCGCACGGGAACATATATAACTCCCCCCCTTGGGAAGGGGGGGAGTTTTTTTATCTGAAGCGGGTGCACTGGCGTTAGACGCTCTGCGCCACGGCCGCCTCGTTGACCGGCTCGGCCGGTTCGGGGGGCTTCGCGTCGGCGAGCTTCTTCAGAATGTGGCGGCCGTACACCGGCTTCATGATGCTCTGCGCGATCCGATTGACGGCGTCGAATGGCTGCGGCATGGGCCGGCGGATGTCGACGATCAGGACGACACGATCGCTCTCGCACTCATTGTAGACCTGGTGGTCCCAACTGTCGTCGAACAGGACGCTTTCGCCTTCCTTCCACGTGTAATGCTGGTCCTTGAGCCGGATCGAGGGCGGATTCTTCTCCGGTACCAGGATACCCAGGTGATATCGCAAATAGCCCCGGTACGGACCCTCGTGCGGGGGGATGGACTTACCCCCTTCAAGGATCGAAAAGAACGCCTCGAACAGACCAGGGATCGTGTCGAGGATCGCCGTCGTCCTCGGGCAACGGTCGCAGAAGGCCTTCGGCTTCACGCCCATGATGTTCAGCGGAAAAACCTTCCAGTCTTTCTCCGGATCCACGCGCCCGGAAATGGGATACTGCATCCGGTCGATTTCGTGATACTTCGGGATCGAGGCCTTCTGGGGAAGCACGCCCAACAGCTCTTCGCGAATCACCGCGTAGTTGCGGTCGAGCTCGAGCAACTCGGGGCGAGTGGCGGCGACGTCATGGAAGACCGGTCTGCGAGGGCCGCCAATGTGGATGTCGTAGAACTTGTTCAGCGGGATCAGAAAGTTCTCGTAGTTGATCTGATCGAGGATCATCAGGGTGCCTTTTCAGTCTCGGGACCCTCGTCCATGAAGCCCTCGGGAGGAATCGGAACGCGAGACGACTACCGGAAACGTCCCGCTTCGACCCCGCAATTGAACTGGATACAGGCAAAATAGGCAAGCTGTTTTAAGAATAGCGACGAAGAATACGATGCTCACGACGAGGTGGCCGCGTGCTTTCGACGCCACAAATCGCGATAGATCCCCTCCATATTGCGAGCGAACGTCACGCAGTCGCAGACAGACGACCGACGCAGTCGATCGCGCAGGGAACCGCGGAGCGTGTTGAGCTGATGTGGAGCGGCGGGATCGCGGGCGAATTCCAATGCCCGGTTGACGAAACTATCGAGATCCGGGGTCACGAACTCGGGCAAACCGGCGCTACGGAGCAGTGACGCGCTGATCCGAGAGGCCCAGCGATCACCGTCGAACGTCAGCACGGGAACACCCTGCCAAAGCGCCTCCATGGTCGTTGTGCCCCCGTTGTAGGGGAACGTGTCGAGGGCGATGTCGACCTTGGCGTAAGCCTCGAGAAACGTGTAATGCTCGGCCGGTCCTTCGAGGTCGACGCGGCTGGGGTCGATCTCAAACCGCCTGAACTGGTCACGTAGGAACGAGCGGGCCTCGTCCTGACCGAGGACCACATTCTTGACCAGGAGCCGCGTCCCAGGGCTCTCCTCGAGGATCCGCGCCCAGGCCGCAATGACGGCGTTGGTGATCTTGTACTGCGGACCGAGACAACCGAAGGTGAGCCAGCCCGTCTCCAGGCTCGGTGCGGGGGCGACGTCGGGCACCGGGTAGCCGACTTCGAACGTCAGGTAGGAGCCGGGCACACGAACGATCGGCTCCGAGTAGTACGGCTCTTCCTCGGCGCGAATGACATGCGCATCACCAATCAGGGCGTCGAACACGTCGAGCCCCGAGGTCGCGAACATATTGAACCAGGCAACGGCCACAGGGGCCGGTCGGAGGGCGAACAGCGGCAGTCGCCCGGGCCGGCTGTAGGCGTTCAAGTCGATCAGGACGTCGATGCCGTGCTCTGTCACAAGACGCGCAAAGTCATCGTTGGACAGCCGCGTCGTGTCGTGGAAGACGTCGCGGCGATCCTTTGCATAGCCTTGCTCGATTCGGGACTCCGGAGCGTCCGAAAACAGGTGGATCTCGAACTGCTCGCGGTCATGGTGATTGATGAGCCCCCAGACAGGCTTCATCCAGTTCCGCTCAGCGAAAAAACCGGAGACGTAGCCGAGCCGCAAGGGGCGATCGCTGGAGTGGATCGTCAGAGATTGAGGGCGAGCGGGCGACGGACACGCCAGCGATCCCCAGGCGCGCCGGGCTTCGAGCACGGCGGCGTGATCGGCGCCCTGGCAGCCGGGGACCATCGCCGCGACGTTCCCCTGCGTGACGGGGTTGGAACCGAGTCGTTCCGTGGCGGCCGCGAACATCCCGAGCGCATCGTCCACCTGGCCGAACTTGAACAACACCCGTCCCAGGTTGTGGTAGGCGTGGCCGTGATTGGGGTCGAGCGCGATCAGGCGCCGAAACGCATCGGCTGCTCCTGCGTCATTGCCCAACGCTTCCAGGACGCAGCCGAGGCCCCACCAGGCCTCAGCGTTGTCCGGGGCAAGCGCCACGGCCTGGCGGTACGGCTCGACGGCCTCGGCACGGCGGCCGAGCATGTGGAGCGCATCGGCAAGCTGAGCGTGAGTCGTTGCCTGGTTCGGATCGAGCTCAGCGGCGCGGCGGAAGCGAACGACCGCCTCTTCGGCCCGTCCTTGCCGCATCAGGGCCATTCCGAGCAGCTTGACCGCGCCGGCGTGGCCCGGCACGAGAGACGTGGCACGCTCAAGGCAGCGGATGGCCTCAGGGTCGTCGTTGCGCTGATATGCGATCGCCCCGAGCAGTTGCAGCGCGTTGAAGTCGTCGCGCCGCTTTGCGAGCGCCTTTCGCGCGAGCCTCGCGGCCTCGTCCAGTCGACCCGCGCGATGGTGCTCGAGGGCTTCGTCGATGGGGTCGGTCGGTTTCATGATGCGGAAGGTTGCATCGAAGCGCTTCGATACAACCTTCCTCCCCGAAAGAACGAGGTGTCAGGCGGGTAGCGTCGCATAATGCGGCGTGACCTTGGTGAGGTTCGGCTCGACACTCGCGTCGACCTTGCCGGTGGCCCAGTTCAGACCGCCGACCACCAGCCCCTGGAAGAGCGCGTTGGTCCAGACGTCTTCCCGGTGACCCATCGCGGTGTAGAAGACACGTCCCTTGCCATGCGTGCGAGCCCAGACGGCCGGGAAGTTGGGTCGCTCGTACATCTTGCCCTTCATGCTCGACGTGTCGTAGGCGGCGATCACGTGCAAGTTGCTCGCGAAGTTCTTGAGCGCGTACCACTCATCGTTGAGCTTGAACGAGCTGCCGAGCGACTTCGCGCCGGGGAACTCGGCATCGAACACATCAAGCTTCGCTTCCTGCTGCGCCCCGTGGACGATGAACTCGCCGCCGATCATCTCGATGTAGGGGTCGATCTTGTCGCCGTGACTGTGGAATGTGTCGGTGGCGCAATGCATGCCGACGAAGGCCTTGCCGTTGTGGATCGCGTCGAGGAACGCCTTCTTCCCTTCCTGCGACATGGGAGGCGTCTTGTCGGTGCCTTCCTGGGTGAGATCGCCGGTGGTCACGAACACGAAGCCGTCCCACTCGCCGACCTTGTCGGGCTCGAACAGGCGGCCGTCCTTCGAGCAGTGGACCTCGAAGCCATTCTCCTTGCCCAGCTCGGTCAAGATCCGCTCGGCGTGGCTGAGCTTGTCATCCTTGCGCGTGATCACCGAGTGCTGGAACCCGGAGCTCTTGGTGAAGAAGAGGATCTTCTTCGGATTCTTCGTATCGGCGGCAAAAGCACGGCCAAGGGCCTCCGTTCCCATCAGCGCGGCCCCCGCGGCGAACATCATCTGGCGGCGATTCATCGTCATTGATGCCAGGCTCCTGTATCAAGACTCTCTCGATCTGTCCGCGTTCTCCCGGCTTTCGGGAAAGCCAGCGTCTGTCGCATCCTACCCGGTGGGGCGAGAAAGGGACACCGGGAACCGAAATTGACCCGTGATCGTGACCGAGAGTCCGATCGCAGACGTCCCGATCCCGCACGTATCAGGCTTGAGCCTCAGGATATGCCTTGCATGTACGCGCCGCGCGGCTTGGGAGAGAATCATACCAACTGTGATACGCCGACAGACGGCGATTGCGGTTCGATCGCGATTCTGCCAAAGTTTCGTTCGCAGCGCGGCGGTCCGCTCCTGCGCTCTGTTTCCGCCGTTCCCACCTTTGAGGGCGATATCGTGAAAACCCCTCGCCGCTCGCTTTCTCATCTCCTGCTGATCCTCGCGTTCGCCTCGAGCGGTCGAATCGTTCCTGCAACCGCCGACGAGGTGACGCTCAAGATCTCGCCAAATCCTCGGCACGATGGCCGCATCGATCCCAAGCTGTTTGGCAACTTCATCGAGCTGCTCGACGACCTTGTCCCCGGCATGTGGGCCGAGATGCTCAATGACCGCGGATTCGAGGGCGTGATCCCCGCCGCGAAGTGGGTCTACTACGACGGCTCGGCCACGTTTTGCGACCGAGCCTGGGAGCGCAACGAGGATTGGACGATTGACACCACGGGCCCCTACAACGGGCCGCGGTGTGCGCGGATCTCGGCTCAAAAGGAGCGCTGGAGCAGGCTCGCCCAGGCGGGGCTCGCGGTCAGGGACGGGGAGTCCTATCACGTCTCGCTGTTCGTGCGCAGCGATGGAAAACTCCAGGCGCAGGCGGTGCTCAAGACGAGCAATCCGGAGGGTGGATTCGAAGAGCTCGCGGTCGTCGAGCTGGCGAACGCCTCGAAAGAATGGACGCGCGTGTCGGCGGTCTTGAAACCGCGCGGCTCGACCGACCGCGCCACGTTCGAGATTCGTGCCCGAGGCGAAGGACACCTCTGGGTCGACAAGATCTCGCTGATGCCTGAGAACAACCGCCACGGCTGGCGCACCGACGTCGTGGAAGCGATCAAAGCGTCGCGGCCCGCGGTGATTCGGTGGGGCGGAAGCGTCGTCGATCCGGGTGCCTATCGCTGGAAAGGAGGCATCGGCGACCGCGATGAGCGCGTTCCCTTCGCAAACACGAACTGGGGCCGTATCGACTCCAACGATGTGGGGATCGGCGAGTTCTGCCGTTTCTGCGAGTTGGTGGGGGCCGAACCCCTCGTTTGCGTCAGTTTCTCCGACGGCGCCGCGAGTGCCGCCGATCTCGTCCAGTATTGCAACGGCCCGAAAGACAGCACCTGGGGCGCCCGGCGCGCGGCCGACGGTCATCCCGAGCCGTTCAAGGTCAGGTACTGGCAGCTCGGCAACGAGATCAGCGGTGACGACGATGCGTACATCAAACAGTGCCAAAGCTTCATCGCAGCGATGAAGCGCGTGGACCCGCGGATTGCGATCCAGTCTTCGTTTCCGTCGCAGAAGGTCCTCGACATCCTGGGTAAGGAGCTCTCCCACATCGCACCCCATCACTACACGCGCAACCTGGGAGCATGCGAGGCCGATATCCAGAAGCTGTCGAAGATGATCGCTTCAACACCCGGCTGTGGGCATTTGCGGCTTGCCGTCACGGAGTGGAACTTCACGGCGGGCGACTGGGGCTTGCTCCGCGGCAAGATGCTCACGCTCGAAGGCGCCCTCTGGAACGCCCAGTACCTCAACCTGATGTGCCGCTATGCGGATGTCGTCGAGATGGGCTGCCGTTCGAACATGACCAACAGCTATTGCAGCGGCATCATCGGCACGACGCCCGCAGGCTTGACCCGGCGGCCCAGTTACTACGTGATGAAGCTCTACGCCGAACACGCAAAGTCCATTCCGCTGCAACTGGGCGCAACGCCCGGCGGCCTTGATGTCCTTGCCTGTGTCGACGAGAAGCGCGAACGCCTCTGCATTTTCGGCGTCAATCTGCGCCGGGAGCCCGTGGCGTTGAAACTCGACCTGACAGCCCTCGGCGACTCGTGGCGGCCGCTCGCCTCGGAAACTGTCTGCGACACGAACGACATGCGCCAGCCCGACGTGATGAATCATGAAATCGGCGACGAACGTGTGCGAACCGTGACGCTCAAAACCGATGGAACATCGGTCACGCTGCCGGCTCTATCGGCAAGTGCCCTGGAGTACGGAAGTCGCTGATCAAGGCCGTCGACCTAATCACTTGAGGCATCGGCTGATACGGCAAACTGACGGGCGGCTCCAGGGCACCGAGCGCGAGACGCTCCGGCAATTTCCAGTGGCTGGGGTCGGAACCGGGGAGAAAAACGCGGACCGCTCGTGTACGCTGTTGCGGAACAGCGCCAGTCCCTCAAAGGCGAACGTGAATCGGTGGTCCCCCCCGCCGATGCTGGATCATTGTTTTGATGATCTCCCTACAATGAAGGTACTGGCGCGAAGCGGACCGACCACCGGTGGGACAAGTCGGTCTGCGCGTTGGTCCGTCCTGCCTGTGGAAGAGACATAGGGAACGCCCATGAATGCCGTCGCCCCCGCCGCGACGCCCGCTCGGTCGGCGCCGAATCGGCTCTCGCGACTTATTGGCTCGACGATCGGCCTCAAGCTCGTCATGGCTGTAACCGGCGTGATTTTGTCCGGCTTCGTGCTCGGTCACATGGCCGGCAACCTCAAGATCTTCGAGGGCACGGAGGCCATGGCGTCCTACGCCCGGCTGTTGCGGTTTGAACCCGCGCTGCTCTGGCTCGTGCGGCTTGTCTTGCTCGCCTCAGTCGTGCTGCACATCGTGGCCTGGCTCCAACTGTTCAAGAGGAACCAGGAAGCTCGGCCGAAAGCATACCGTCAGACGACGCGGAAAGAGGCCGATTACGCCTCGTTGACCATGCGGTTCAGTGGTCCCTTTTTGCTACTGTTCATCATCTACCACCTGGGACATCTGACGACCGGTACCTTCCACCCGAACTTCAAGGAGCTCGACCCCTATCACAACCTGGTGACGGGCTTGCGGGTCTTACCCGTCGCCGTGTTCTACCTCCTGGCCATGGCGGCGCTTGCCCTTCACCTTTGGCACGGGGTCTGGAGTCTCTTCCAGACGCTCGGCGCCGCCCAATCGAAGCAAGCGTCGTTCGCGCGAGGCTTCGCCACGATCTTCACCCTCGTCGTCGTGCTCGGCTTCGCGGCCGTGCCGCTCTCGATCATGCTCGGAATCGTCAAATAGGAGCGTCGCGCCGTGGAATTGAAGTCGAACGTCCCGTCGGGTCCCATGGACCAGAAGTGGACCAAGCACAAGTTTGACATGAAGCTGGTAAACCCGGCGAACAAGCGGAAGTATTCCGTCATCGTCGTGGGATCGGGCCTCGCCGGTGCGTCAGCCGCCGCTTCGCTGGCTGAGCTCGGCCATAACGTGAAGTGCTTCTGCTACCAGGACAGCCCGCGCCGGGCCCACTCGATCGCCGCCCAGGGCGGGATCAACGCCGCGAAGAACTACCAGAACGACGGTGACAGCGTCGAGCGGCTCTTCTACGACACCGTCAAAGGCGGCGACTTCCGCGCCCGAGAGGCCAACGTCCACCGTTTGGCCGAAGTTTCCGTGAACATCATCGACCAGTGCGTCTCGCAGGGCGTGCCCTTCGCGCGCGAATACGGCGGCCTGCTGGCCAACCGCTCGTTCGGCGGCGCCCAGGTTTCGCGCACCTTCTACGCACGCGGTCAGACAGGCCAGCAGCTCCTCCTCGGTGCCTATCAGGCCCTCGAGCGCCAGGTGGGGCTGGGAACCGTCAAGATGTTCGCGCGTCACGAGATGCAAGAACTGGTCGTCGTCGACGGCCAGGCTCGGGGCATCGTCGTGCGGGACCTCGAGACCGGCGCGATCGAGTCCCACGCCTCCGACGCCGTGATCCTCGCGACCGGCGGCTACGGCACCGTCTTCTACCTCGCGACCTACGCCAAGGGCTGCAACACGACCGCGATCTGGCGAGCCTACAAGAAGGGTGCGGCGTTCGCCAACCCGTGCTACACGCAGATTCATCCTACGTGCATCCCCGTGACGGGGCACTACCAGAGCAAGCTCACGTTGATGTCGGAGTCGCTCCGCAACGACGGCCGGATCTGGGTCCCGAAGATGAAAGGCGACCAGCGGCCGCCTAACCAGATCCCCGACGACGAGCGCGACTATTACCTGGAGCGCAAGTATCCGAGCTTCGGCAACCTCGCCCCGCGCGACGTCTCGTCCCGTGCGGCAAAGGAGGTGTGCGACGAGGGCCGAGGCGTCGGGAAGTCGGGCCTGGGCGTCTACCTCGACTTCAAGGACGCCATCGCCCGCCTCGGCGAGGACAAGATCCGCGAGCGCTACAGCAACCTCTTCGAGATGTACGAGCGGATCACCGACGAGAACCCCTACAAGGTCCCGATGCGGATCTATCCGGCGATCCACTACACAATGGGCGGGCTCTGGGTCGACTACAACCTGATGAGCACGGTCCCGGGGCTGTTCGTGGCGGGAGAGGCCAACTTCTCCGACCACGGAGCCAACCGCCTGGGCGCCAGTGCTTTGATGCAAGGCCTGGCCGACGGCTACTTCATCATCCCGTACACGATCGGCAACTTCTTCGGCTCAAACAAGTTCGCCAAGGTCTCGACCGACCACGCCGCGTTCAAGGAGGCCGAGGCCAACGTTGCAGGGCGGATCAAGTCGCTGCTCAGCATCAAAGGCACGCGCTCGGCCGACACGTTCCATCGCGAGCTCGGCAAGATCCTGTGGGATTACTGCGGAATGGCCCGCACCGAGCAGAGCCTCACCACCGCGCTCGAAAAGATTCCCGCCCTCCGCGAGGAGTTCTGGCACGACCTGCGCGTCCTGGGAACTGGTGAGGAGATCAACCAATCCCTCGAAAAGGCCGGCCGCGTCGCCGATTTCCTCGAGCTGGGTGAGCTGCTCTGTCGCGACGCTCTGGAGCGCCGGGAGTCTTGCGGGGCCCACTTCCGCGAGGAGTTCCAGGACGCCGAGGGTGAAGCCAAGCGCGACGACGAGAACTTCTGCCACGTGGCGGCCTGGGAATACAACGGCGAGGGGAAGACGCCCACGCGTCACGTCGAGCCCCTCGAATTCGAAAGCGTTCACCTCCAGACTCGCAGCTACAAGTGATGGGTCGGACAATCAATCTTTCGGCATGAAGGAAAGCTCATGGGTGGGACCGGCTCCGATCAAACAATGAACTTGACCCTCAACGTGTGGCGGCAAAAGAACCGCCGCGCCGAGGGGGAATTCGTGACCTACGAGGCCAAGGACATCAACCCCGACATGTCCTTCCTCGAAATGCTCGACGTCGTGAACGAGCACCTGATCAGCCGGGGTGAGGAGCCGATCGCGTTCGACCACGACTGTCGCGAAGGCATCTGCGGCCAGTGCGGCATCGTGATCAACGGCAGTCCCCACGGCCCCCGAGGCGCCACGACGACCTGCCAGCTCCACATGCGGAGCTTCCACAACGGCGACGTCCTGACGCTCGAGCCCTGGCGGGCGAACGCATTCCCGGTGATCAAGGATCTAATGGTCGATCGCGGCGCCTTCGACCGGATCGTCGCCGCGGGAGGGTTTATTACGGCTCCGACGGGCAATGCGCCCGAAGCCAACTCGGTCCCTGTTCCGAAAGAAAACGCCGACCTCGCGATGGATGCCGCCGCGTGCATCGGCTGTGGCGCCTGCGTCGCGGCTTGCCCCAACGCCTCCGCGATGCTGTTTGTCGCGGCCAAGGCGTCACACCTCAACCTTCTCCCCCAGGGTCAGCCCGAGCGATCTCGGCGCGTCCTGGGGATGGTCGAGCGGATGGATGGGGAGGGATTCGGCGGCTGCACAAACCACGGCGAGTGCGAGGCCGCATGTCCCAAGGAGATCAGCATCAAGTTCATCGCCCGGATGAACCGGGATCACCACAAGGCAAGCCTGTTGCGGATCTTCTCGTGAGCGATCAAGGAACAGGCCGGCAACACGTCTCCGATTCTGGATCGGCTCGACTCGGAGACACCGTCGACCGCGATGGTGTCGGCACCATTCTTTGCCCCGGACGGGGCAGTTGAAAGTAGCCCAGCGTTTTAACGCTGGGATTCACGACACCATTAAATTTTCATAAATCCCGGAGGGACGGGCAACGTTCCGGCTCGGCGCTGGACGTATCCCAGTGTCCGCCGCCCCGCTGGGGCGAAAAGCGAAGAGGGAGAACGGTGCCTCTTGACCCAGCGTTGAAACGCTGGGCTACTATCAATTGCCCCATCCGGGGCAAAATTCCCACGCCGTTGATCATGCTGTGGCGACTTGAAGCTTATACGTCCACCGGTCTTTTCTGTTGCGTTTGCGCTCCAGCCGAAAGCGCCGGCCAAAGACCGGCGAGCGCATCCACCCGTCCTGGACGGCGACAGCCACGTAACGGTCGCGACGGCGGCGGAGGATTTGAAAGTCCACTTCGTCATAGAGCGCGTTGATGAGCCAGTATTCGGGAACGCCGGCCCGATGATAGATCTCGCGAAGCACCTTCGTGTCTTTCGCCACCGAACTACGGCTAACGACTTCGAGCACCCAATCGGGTGTCCCGATCAATTCAACGAACTCACCGGGTCGGTCCTTCCTGGGGACGAGCCGAATGCGCCCTGAGTCGAAGCTCGCCCACTTGACAAACGTCGCGTCCGGCTCGGTTGAGAGTGCCGCGAGTTCGTTCGTCACCAGCGTGCCGTCACCGTAAAACTCGCCCAGGTCGAAGTCAACATTCAGGTTTGCGACCACGCGAGTGATCTCGACCTTGACCTTATTATGTTTTTCGGACTCCTCCGGGCTCATGTCGATGAAGAGCTCTCCGTTGATGAAAGAGAACCGTCCTCGCTCCGGGAAGTCGTCGGACGTGGCCCAGGCACGAAAGCCATCGAGCGTCGCAGCCGCGGCAGGAATTCGAACGACCCATTCGTCATTGAGGAGTGAGTTCGAGTGAGTCGGCTTTAAGAAAGAGGGAGCGTGCATCAGCGTTCACCGGGAGAAGAAGAGAGCTGCATTGATCCAGCCTCGCCCATCCATGGTATCGAGAGCGCCGGTTCACGTCTGCCCGCCAGATTTGCCTGGCGCCCAACAGATTGTGCGCGAATGTGGGAGACCTGGGGTGGCCGGGGCAGAGGAGGCCGGAAGGCCGACGTGCCCCGGAAGCGTCTCGCGGCCCACCGGGGCACGTGGAGCTGCGCTCCCCTTTGCCCCGGCCA
>DAIDJG010000572.1 GCA_027451445.1 Singulisphaera sp. | reverse complement strand
TACGGCTCGAAGGCGGCCTTGATGATCGGAACGGACGGCCGCACGTCGGCGATACTGCCGACCTGCAACGTGATTTGGCTCAGTTGCGTCTCCTCGGCCGACATCGACCCCGCGCGATTCTCGATGATGCGGTCGCCGAACCGGAGCCTACAGGTGTTCATTGGGATGTAGACGTCTTTGTTATAATCTTGCGCCGCAAGGCTACTGCCAATGCCGGCCGAGCTGGCGCGCTCGCGGGTCACCCCGATGATCGTGTAGTAGTCGGTGCCGATCTTGATGGACTTGCCCCGTGGATCCTCGTACGGGAAGAGGTTCTTGGCCACGTCGGAGGCGATCACGGCGAAGTTCTGGTACTTCTTGTCGTCGGCCTCGGTCAGAAAACGCCCCTTTTCGATAGAAAGCATATTAAAGTCGTCGTAGTCGTGCGTCGTGCCGACGACTCGCCCTTCGACCGACCGATTGAGATAGCGGATTGGCTTGCGGATCTCGCGGATTGGCAAGGCTTTCTTGATGGTCGGCACTGTTTCCAGGATCCGATCGTAGTCCTCGTACTTCAGGCCGTAGTTCAGGATCACGCGACCCGGACGCCCGCCGCCGGACGCGGCCTGCGACTCTTCGGTCGGCTTGACCGATCGGATGATGATGTTCGTCGCCCCGAGCGCCTGAATGCGTTCCTGGGCGTCGCGGCTGGACCCCTCAGCAACGGCGAGCATCGAGATCACGGCGGCTACGCCGAAGACAATACCCAACACCGTCAATCCGGAGCGGAGTTTATGTAACAACAGGCTCTTCATTCCCAGTTTCAAGCCGCGCCAGTAGCGTCCCATGGATGCTCCACTCCGATGATCACTGAGCCTCAACCTGTTTGCCATTCGTCCCGGCGGCAGCCAGGGCCTCGAGTTCGCGCGGACTCGGTCCGTCTTCGATGATCACGCCGTCCCGCATGCGGATGATGCGTTTGGCGTGCGCAGCGATGTCTTCTTCGTGGGTCACCATGATGATGGTCTTGCCGGCATCGTTGAGCTTGCCCAGCATGGCCATGATCTCGTGGCTCGTCTTCGTGTCGAGGTTTCCCGTTGCTTCGTCCGCGAGAATGATGTAGGGATCGTTGATCAACGAGCGTGCGATCGCAACTCGCTGCTGCTGACCACCGGAAAGTTGATTGGGACGGTGGTCGAGCCGTTCGGACAGACCCACCATGCGTGCCAACTCCCGGGTGCGTTCCTCCTGCGCCGGGCTGATCACGCCATTGCCCTGATACGTGAGCGGAAGTTGGATGTTCTGCGTCACGGTGTACTGCTGGATCAGGTTATACGACTGGAAGATGAACCCGAGATAACGGCTGCGCACCTCCGAGAGATCGTCGTCGTCCAGGCGAGCGACGTCCCGGTCAGCGAGGAAGTAATTGCCGCTCGTGGGGCGATCGAGGCAGCCCAAAAGGTTGAGCATCGTGCTCTTGCCAGAGCCCGAGGCACCCATGATCGCGATGTACTCACCGGGGTAGAACTCGACCGAGACGCCTCGCAGCGCGTGGACAATCACGCGCTGCTCGGCGCCGTTGCGGCGGCCGAAGAGGCCGCCGCCGCCGTGTCCCATGATGTACGTCTTGGTGACGTCGACAAGCTGAACGATCGGTTTACGATTGGGGGCGACCGGATTCACTGCTCCTGTCCTCCCCGTCCGCCAAATCCACCGCCGCCGGGCCCGAAGCCTCCACGACCACCGCCGCCAGGCCCAAAGCCACCACCACCGCCGCCGCCGCGGCGCATCTGGCTCATTTGGTTGATTTCCTCGTCAGTGAAGCCAGCCCCTCGAAGGATCTGTTCGCGTTCCTCCGGGCTCGCCCCTTTCATCTTCGCGCGGTCTTCGGGGCTGATGTTCTGGAATTTCTCCCTGAGGGCAGGGTTCATCATCCCGCCACCACCGCGCCCTCCCTTGGCCTTGGCCTTCCCGTCCGGACCAACCGGTGCGGCCCCAGCCTGGCCCTTCGCCGCACCGGCTGCGCCTGGGGCACCTGGAGCGCCCGGTGCACCGGGCGCCAGCGCCACCCCGCCGGGTGCAGCGGCTTTGCCAGCCCCGCCCCAACCTTTCTTGGTTGCGTCCTTGCCGCCCGTGCCGAATGCTTCGCGTTTCTCGTCTTCGGACATCAGCGCGACCGGGTTCAGCGCGACGACTTCGCCGGCCTTGAGCCCGGACTTGATTTCAATCTGCTTGTCGTTGGTGAGACCTAGGGTCACGTCGCGCCAATCGAAACTCTCGCCCGTGCGCACGGCGACGTGGTCCTTCCCCTTGAACTGGAGCACTGCCTGGACCGGCACCTGAAGCACATCGTCGAGCTCGGTGATCAGAATATCGACCTGCGCCGACATGCCGGGCCGAAGTCCCGGTAGACCCTTTTCGATCGCCACGATCGTGGTGTAGACCTTCACGTCCGAGCTGAAGAAGCTACTGGGATCGGGAAGGGGCTGAACCTTGGCAACCGACCCTGGCAGCATCTCGTCGGCGAACGACTCAACCCGGATCCGTGCTCCCAGGCCGAGCTGCATCCGGTCGATCATCGATTCGTGAACCTTGGTGTTCACCTGCATCTTGCTGATATCGGGGAGGCTGAAGATCTTTTGACGTTCGCGGACCGCGGCCCCTTCTTCGATCTGCGGCTGAGCGCTGCCGCCAAACCGGCTCGGATCGTTCGCGTAAACGACCAGTCCATCCCCGGGCGCGAGGAGCTTGCAGTTCTCAATCTGGGTGCGAAGCTTCTTTTCCTTGGTCTTTTCCAGGTCCCAGGTTTGCTGTTTCGCTAGCTCGTCCGACCGGGCCTTTTCGACTTCGCTGTTGAGCTCCTTGATCGTCTTGCGGAGGGTGAAGTCCAAGAGCACTTTCTTCTTCATTTGCGCCTGTTCCTTGGAGTACTTCGCGCGATCGAGGGCGAGGTGGTCGGAGATGTTGGCAGCCGTCGAAAGGTAGCCCTTTTCCTTCATCTTGTCGGACCACACGACGCGGTCTTCCGCCCGCTTCTCGTCGGACTCGGCCAGCGCGACTTCACCCTCGATCGTCTTCAAGTCCTGCTTGAAGATACCCTCGGTGTACTCCGTCACCGCGATCTCGGCCACCTCGCGCGTCAGCCTGGCGTTCTGGTAAGCGGCGTCGGCCCCTCGCGTGGCGATCTCCTGGTTGACGAGTTGGTCCTTGAGCGCCGACGAATCGAGCTCGCAGACGAGCTGCCCCTTGGTCACCCGGGTGCCTTCGGGAACGATCGAAATGATCGTGGTCTGCCCTTCCACCTTGCAGAAGACGTCCTCATTCGACGAGCTCTCGAGGGTTCCGCGCTCGCTGACCACAACGGGAAGGTTTCCCGCCTTGACCACGACCGTGATGATGTCCGGCTTGGCCGCGGCGAACATCTTCCGGACCGAGTTGCCAACCCCAGGGACGCCGACGACCACGCCGGCCGCCCCCAGGACCATGATCAGGAGCGCGATTCCGAGCTTAATTACGCCGGGGATCGAGCGCCGCCGCGGGCTGCCGGGCCGGTGCAGCTCCGGCAGGTGGGCCGCTTGGCTCGGAGGCGGGGATACTGACGTCTCGGGTGTATTCTGCTGTAGAGAAAAGTGCACGGAAGGCCTCCCATTCATCATAAGGCAGGGTGCCGATGTCGCGGTAGAGGGCAAGGCGGGCGGATTGGTATCCGTACCAGGTGGAGACGAGCTGGCTTTCGACGTTGATCAGGCTGTTCTGGGCACCGATCAGATTTTGGGTCTGAACGGCCGCGTTGGCCACATTGCCCGCTCCACCCGCCTGCGGGGGAGCGACGATTTGCTCGAACGCCTGATCCTTGATTCGAGCATACAGGACGAAGTTGCGCCGGGCGATACGATACTGCTGGTAGTTCACCTGAATGCTACGAATGTCGTTGCGAATCAGGAGCTTGAGGCTGTCCTCCGCGTTCATGAGCGCCCTGCGCTGCTGCTGGTAGGCGATCAGAGCCGTGCGAAAATTGTTACGTTCGGCCAGGCGGACAAGAGGGAGCTCGGCATTGAGCACCAACGAGAACTGTTTGGCCTGGTCGAGAAACGCGAACGGGTTCGTGTTCCCAGGCTGCGTAACGAACTGGTTCGTCAGCGAAACGTTGAGCACTCCTTTCAGCGCGTTCGCGGTGACGCGGATCTGCCGCCATTTATCGTAAAGCTGTGCGCGGGTGTTCATCAAGTCGAGACGGTGCTCCAGCGCAAGCCGCTCGGCCGCGAGCAGGACATCTTCCAGACGTTCCTCGACGATGGCGTCTTGTCCTTCATAGACACCGAGCACCGAGCGTCCGTCGAGGACGATATCCTCCAATTCGGGCAGCATCGCCGCAAATTTAGGCAGGTCTTCGAGCCTGCGCTTGGGGTCGCGTTGCCAGTCGTCGAGTGCGTCAAAGGCCTTCTTGAAACGCGAGGTGAGCGAACGATCGGGAACGATCGGAGTGTCGGGGGGTAGGCCCATCTGCTCCTTGAATCCGTCCATATCGCTGCGGAACGTGTTGCGCTGGTTAATGTAGGCAAGTCGGGCCGATTGGAGGTTGTTCTGGATTTGGTCGACTTGAAGCGGCGTGAGCCCCGAGGATTCCCCTTCCTTCAACTCTGTAAAGGCTCTGAACAGATTCTCGAACGTGACCACGTTGCGCCGTGAGTTCTCGAGAAGCTGAAGGTCTTCGACAAGGTTCACGTAACCGACGACCGGGTCGTTGGCACCGCCGACGAAGCCTTGTGTCTGGATATTCGAGCCGAAATTCGGAATGAAGCCGCCGACCAGCGTCGCGACGACGAATTGCTGGCGGAACAACGCGAACGTGCGTACTTGATACACCAGGTTACGCTCGGCCTGCGTCAACGGTTCGAGCGTGACTGCACGGCCGCCGCCGCGCAGGAACGGCAGAACCAGATTCAAGGGGAGCGCGGACAACACGGTAGGCTGATTGCCGTGTTTCCCAAAGAAGTTAAAAACGACTTCATTGGCGAAACCCGCAACCACATTGGCACCGTTTTGAAACACCTTGCCGAAGCCCGCGACGGTGCCGATGCTCAACGTCGAGATGGGTGTCCCTGTGGCATGCGTCGCGTAGTTGAAGGTCGTGCCGCCGGGAACAATCGACCCTGCGGGGAACCCAAAGCCGGGAACGTTGAGACCACCTGTACCCACGGACCCGCCGGCGGGCGACCCGATAGCGCCATAGAACTGCGGCGCGAACGCGAAGCGGGCCAGAGTCACCGCGAGCGCCGCACCGTAAATGCTTTCAAGGTTGTTCTGGTACGCTCGGCCGTTGATCATCGTGAGCCGGAACGCCTCGTCGATCGAAAGCTGGTAGGGCTTGCTGTCGTAGGGAAAGCCGTACTCGACAGCGAGATCGAGGTCAATTTTACCCGTGGCGAGGAGTGCCGACATTTCTGATCCCACCGCTTCCGAGGCGCGGTATTGATCCGGTGTGAGGTCGGGACGAGGGTTTACCGGCGCGCTCAGGTCGGGGTCCGTCCGCTCCACCTTGTCGCCCGACGTGCCCGGGGGGGTCGGAGCTGCGGGTTGGCCGGTGACGGTACCCGGCGGTGGCACGACGATCGGCGCGGGCTGGCTTGCCGGTGCACGGACCGGCGCCGGGGGTCCCGGCGCCTGAAACGCGGCGCGACGCACCCCTGAGTCGCGCACCTTCCCTTGAGCCTGCGGTCCAGATGGCGCGGGGAGGGGAGGAGTTGCGGGCGGGGTCGCCGGTACAGGAATGGGCGACATTCCGCCCCGGTTCGGCCCCGAATTCCCACCGGGCAGGGACGAGCCCCCGGCCGCGCCGGAGCGTGGCGCAAATGTCGGCGGCAGTCCTGGTGGAGGTGGCAAGGGAATGGCAGCCGGCGGGGCGGGTTCGGCCGGGCGAAGTGGTGGCGAGTCATACCGCGGCCCCTGGTCGAGCATTTCGAGATAGCCGGTCCCCTCGAACGGCATGAGCAAACGGTTGCTCGGCCACTGCGGCACCGGGCCCATCGCCTCGGTGGCGCGGTCGTCAGGAGGGGCTGGGGGCGCATCGGGGTCGCCCGGATCGGCGAAACGCGACATCGCGGGCGGGTCTATCGAGAACATGTCGAGACGCCATCGCGGGTCGCGGGACTTCTCGTACACGGCCTCTGATACGTCCTGGTTGGCCCAGTTCCGGAAAAATTCCCGCGAACAACCGGTCTGCGACCCGAAACCCAACGCTGCCAAGATCATAAGCCAGGCGCGGGCGGGGTGGGACCGGTTCTGGGAGACAGCTCGGACTATCATGAAACGCTCGCCTCGTTCGATGGCATCGTTTGTTGAAACGGAGAGTCACCGCGCCTGGGAGCGATTACGACCGCGCGGTGTGGACAGCGGCGAGAGAAGAGATAATCCGCTTCCGACAGTGTTATCGGGCCTGCTGGTTGTATGGGTTGAATGGAAAACACCTTGACAACGCCGCAATGCGGGCTTTGGCCGCAGCCTTTGGATGGAGCCTGATGGAATGGGGGGCCGAAATTGCTGAGGTAATTGGATTCCCTTGGCGGCGGTAGGGTCGCGCCGATCCGGTGTGGGGTGGAGTCGCCCTGCTAAGGATGTTCCGAGGGACGTGGGCCGCGCTCCGGGACTGGCTGGAAGGCGGCAAACGCGCGACATTTGGCCTGGGGGAGGGAGTCTCCAATGCTGTTTGACAAGCGCAAACCCGGGAAGGGAAACCCGCGGCAGCGCAGGATGAACCCGCTGCGACTCGAAAATCTCGAGGATCGCGTCCTCCTGGCCATCGATCTGGGAGGCGTACAGCCGCCGTCAAGCCCTGTCGCGACATCACCGTTGCCCACGATCGCCACTTTTCCTTACGGCATCGACATGGCCGGAGGCGTCTCCAGCGGCGGCGCGGGCTGGAGCGTCCGCGACGTGGGCGACTTGCTCGGCAATGGATATGATGACTTCGTGGTTGGCGCCCCCGACGTTGTCAACAATGGCGGGCAGATCGGGCTCGGCGCCGGCAATAACGCGACTGCTTATCTCATTTTCGGTTCTCAGTCCGTTTCGGCCGGCACGATTAGCTGGCTACTCAACACGACGCAAGGACGCGTCGGCGACCTGCTCCAACTCGGTAACTCCGCGGCCGCCCAGCAGAACCCGATCAACGGCGTGAGCGGCTTCCCGTTCGCGGGCATCAAGTTCATCACCAGCCAGGAGAACGGCTCCCAGCTCGGCGCCTCGGTCGCCGCCCTCGGCGCGATCCACGGCACTCCGGCCTTCATGCTCGGTGCTCCCGGCGGAGTGAACTCCGCCGGTACGGGCCAGGCCGGCCGAGCGTTCCTGATCTATGGCGGCCCAGGCCTGCTATCGCATTCCGGACAGACCATCGACCTCGACAACCCGAATGGGAACCAGGGCGTCACATTCGTCACCTACGTCAGCAATGCCACAGGTGCCATGGTCGGTGCCTCGGTGGCCGGACCCGGCGACGTCTTCGGCGACGGCTCCGGCGATATCGCCATTGGAGCACCGGGCGCGACCTACGACGGCAACAGCGGGGCTGGCGTCGCGTTCCTCATCGATGGCTTCGCGGCGCCGACGACAACCTCCACCGTGCTCATCGATCGCGTGGGCCAGAACGGCGGCCCCCGCGGCGTGATCTTCGGCGGCACCGCCTCGGGCGACCAAACCGGTATGGCGGTCGCCGGCGCGGGCAGCTTCGACGGTTCCTTGAGCAGCTCCAACACGCGTATTCCCGACTTCCTCATCGGTGCTCCCGGCGCGTCCACGGTTTATCTCGTCTACGGCGGAGGTGCCTTGATCAGCGACGCCACCAGCGTGGGAGGATTGATCTCGATCAATCTGGACCGGCTCGGGGCCCCCGGCACCGCGACGGACACCGTCGTGGGTGCCACGATCGCCGGAGAGCCCGGCGATGGCACCGGTATGACGATCGCGACGGCAGGCGACTTCAACGCCGACGGACTCGACGACTTCATGATCGGCTCCCCCTTCTTCAACGCCAACCAGGGCCGCGTCACGCTCTTCTACGGCCAGGCCGCCACCAGCAACAACCTCGTCGGCACCATCTCCCTCGACGCGATTCCCGCCAACGACCCCAGCGTCCAGCTTACCGGGGCAGGTGGAGGGGCACTGGCGGGCTGGTCACTCTCAGAGGTCGGACGCATCAACCTCACCCAGGCACCGAACCCGATCCTGATCGGCTCCCCCGGCGCCAACGGCAACAACGGCTTGGTCTACCTGATTCCCGGAAACCTGGCTCTTACCGGCATCTTCAGCCTGACAAATGCCCAGAGCCAGCCGATCGCGGCCACGGTCTTTACCCTGACGACCCCCGGCGAAGCCGCGCCTCCGTTCCTCGGTGCGTCGGTCTCGGGCATCGTCGTCCCGACCGGAGTGACCAATCTCACGGCCGACGGCGACGGCATCGCCGACTTCATCATCGGTGCCCCCGGCTACGCGGCGACCGGCCAGCGCGGGCTCGACGGCGGCGTCATGATCCTCGAAGGCAAGTTCGTGCCGCTGCAAACCCCAACCAGCAACGCCATCAATACCACCATCAGCGTTGACGCTCCCGAATCGGTCTCCCCGCCGTACCCCGTGAATGCGACCACGCCGAACAGCATGCTGATCTACGTCGAGAGCACCACGAGTACGACCCCGGCATTCGACCCGGTCAAGGACATCAATCCCGCGACCATCGTCGTCAATGGTGTCGCTTTCCCCAATGCGACGATCGCCAAGGACCCAGTCGACGAGAACAACGATGGTGTTGAGGATGCCATCATCACCATCTCGCCTCGGTCGAACCTCGGCCTGACTAACAACACAACAAGCCTCACGATTACGGGCCGCACGCTCGCGAGCTCCCCATTGCCGAACAAGGTGTTCACCGGCACGACGACCATCACGGTCAGCGGTGCGCCCGTAAACGGCGGTGGCGGCGGGGTGGGCACGATTGCACCCATCGGAGCCATCGCCCTGACCTTCTTCCAGCCACCCTTTGGCGCCGATCAGTTCGTGCCTCCGCCCTCAACCCTTTCGACGTTCGACTACAAGCCGATCCCGAAACGAGTCGCGTACCATCAGTTCTTGCCCGACCTCGGGTTCCAGATGCGCATCCTCAATTACACCGACCCGGCCAGGTACCACTTCCAGCCCAAACGCACGAATAGCGGCCCGAACGGACGCGCCTTCACCCACAAGCAGCACTTCTTCGACACCAGCGTCTACCACCCCGGCAAGCTCGTGGTTGCCAACCACAAGGCCCCCGTGATTCCGGTGCAAGAGCAGCACCAGATCCTCACGCCTCGTCATAAGTAAAAAACCGGGTGAATACTCCCGCTTTATTGAAACCTGCGCAAGTCGCTTAACGAAAAAGCCTCGATTTCGGCCGAAATCTCGCAGAAAACGTTAAGCGACTTACCTAGGACTCAATAGACGACGGCCGGCTCTCCCCGCGCGGGATGGGTCGGCCGTTGTCGTTTCGTCACCCCGGCGTGCCATGATATTACATGAATATCCATGGCTCTCGATTCCGATTTGTGTGGGAGCTCCGCCGAATCTGCATGATTCGAGTGCTAACTTCGCGGTAGCGGTATGGGAATGCGACGGCTAAAATCAGCGGCCGTTCGGGGCTCAACCCCGTCACCGAAGTCGAGGTCGCTTTGAGACACAAACTGCTCGATGCAACGTTGCTGTTGATCGCGCTGGTCGGCGGCGTCGTGGTCTTGTACACCAGCCGAGAACAGGGCCGAGTGCGAGCCAAGAGCGAGCGGCTGTCGCGATCGGCGGGGAATCTTGTGATCACCGACCCGTCCAAGGTCCACGTCCTGGCCCTGGACACCGGAGAGCCTCTTCATTTCGCCTGGCGTGTCTACCTCCCCGCCGATTATGAGCTGTTTACGCGCGTGATGCCTGCTGCATCGGTGGGCTCCCTGGTCCCGGGTACGAGTCCCGCCCGGGAACTGATCCTCCGCGTCCGGTTCCGCGAGGACTCCGAAGGCGACTTGAACCTCTACCAAAGCCGCGAGAATTCGAGCAGCCGTCAGTCCTTCGGTGACCCAGCGCTTTCGAAGGTCCTTCACGGTCGTTTCGACAAGGTGCTCGTCGAACAACTCGGGACGCACGGCGCCGTGTCGGTCGGCATGGATGAACCGCTGGACCTTCTGAGCTTGACGGTCCCAGCGGATCTGGAAACCGAGGTCCGGAATGAGCTATCACCCGACAGGAGAGCGAGGTTCGATCCCCGGTTCTTCCGTTTTTCGTTCAGGCCCGAACCGAAGCAAACGCCACAGCCCAGCGTAGAGAATTGATCTTATGACTGACCCTGCGAACCCATCGGACGGCCCGGCCGCCAGTCCCCCAGTCGCCGAGCGGACGAAGAAGGGGCGGTGGCAGGTTGGCCTGCGCACGTTGCTCCTGCTGATCTGGGCAGTCGCCGCGTGGTTGGGCGTGATCATGAATCGTGAGAAGACCCTCGTCATGCAATCGCGACTCAATGTCCTCCGATCGCTCGCCCGCGAGTTGGAAGTCGACGACCCAGGCCGGATCGCGGTCGTGAAGAAACTCAACCAGTGGATGGGCGAGGAACGATGGGACCTCTATTTGCCGTCCGGATCCTATCGGATCTGCATGGCGACGCGCGAGGTGGGCACCACTGGCTTTCCCCCCGTGATGAAGTCGATGCCGATCGCGCCGGGCACGCACGCCATCGCGGTGGACCAACCGCGGGTCAAGGACTCGTGGAAGGGTGTGCTCACGTTGGACGGATCCGTACAGCTTACGATCGAGGAGACCAAGGAGTTCTCCAGCGACAGCTCGGAGACGTCCGATGATATCTCGATCTCCGACCAGTTCCCCAGCGACCAACCGCTCGTACTGCACCGTTGTCGATTCTCGAGCTCGCCCAGCGGCGGCACGACCGGGCCGTCAAATGGCCTTATGATTTGGATCGAGCCGGATCCCGAGTCAAGGCGTGCGCGCTGATCTTCCGCCGCGCATGTGAGCCAGTTGGCGGTCTTCGCTCAGGTGTGAGCGGGATGCGGGAGTCATAACGTCTCGACGCACGACTCCCGCAACGACCTGGGCGGCGCGTTCGTTAGCGGGCGGCCGGGCTCATCGTGTTGTCGTTGTTGATCACGTAGTTGGCACCGCCGTACGTAACATTCGTGCCTGGTGCGCTCCCGGCGAACTGCCCCGGGATCTGGTAGCGCACGGCGTTTGCAGCGGGCGTCGCTGCGGCCGCGGGGCTCATCGTTCCGTTCGCGTTGATGACGTAGTTCGCGCCGCGATAGCTGACGGTGGTGCCGGGTGCGCTCGCGGCAAACTGCGCGGGGATCTGATAGCGCACGGCCGAGGTCGGCACATACCCCGCCTGAATCGCGCCGGCGTTGGTCATCCTATTGATCGCCTGTCGCTCCATTCCCTGCAGTGCTTGCCTCGGACTCGTCGCGACTGCGGGTGCCAGCGGCTGGCTCAGGATCCCGCCGGGTGCCTGGGCCACGGGGCTCATCGTGTTATTGTTGTTGATCACGTAGTTTGTCCCGCCGTAGGTGACGGTCGTGCCGGGCGCGGTCCCGGCAAACTGAGCGGGGATCTGGTAGCGCGTGGCGGCCACCGCAGGTTGAGCCGTGGCGCCCGTGGGGCTCATCGTTCGGTCGGCATTGACGACATAGTTCGCGCCGGCGTAGGTGACGGTGGTGCCGGGCGCGCTCGTGGCGAACTGCGCCGGCAACTGATAGCGCGTGGCCGACGTCGCCGGCTGCCCAGTGACAGCGCTGGTTGCGTTGTTGACCGCCTGCGCTTCGATCCCCTGAAGCATCTGCCTCGGGGTCGCAGGGACCCCGTAGGCGGCCGGTTGGCCGGGGACGACCGGTTGGGCAGGGACCACCGCGGCCGGCTGGCCGACCGCGGCGTTGCCCACGTTGTTCAAGATTTGACCTCCCACTTGCCGCCCCACGTTCCCCGGCGACTGGGCGGGCGCCGGCTGGATGAACGTCAGAGGCAGCAGCGCCGCCGAAAAGCCCAGCACCCGAGCAAATCGTGTCCTCATGGCGTCTTCTCTCCTCTTGCAGGGTTGCAACGAACGACCGACCGTCCCGTCCCTTGCAAGGCGACCGAGCCTGCATGCAGGGACGGGCCACGTTTCCGATCGGTCCATCGGCAAGCGTAACGAATCCTTGTGCAATCCGCACCCGTCTGCCTCGGGATCGGCCCGGAACGAACCGTCCCCTTCCAGATGGCTCTCCGGTGCTTCTCCCGAACGTGCTTGATGCCATCGCTTGTCGAATAGTTGCCGTTCACTGACGGAATGTCGCGCATGACGTGGCGTTCTCGCCTGGGCTTCTGGATTTCGCGCCGTCCTTTGGCAATTCGCGGCGTTCCCCTTCTTTCTTTCAGGCTTCCTCCGACTCACCGTCTGCCGCCTGGTGTTCCTCAAATCGCCCACCGAGCGACGCCGCGAGCGCGCGTGCTATCGGCAGCATCGTTTCCGGGGCACCAAAGACGGCGACCTCAACCTCGGCCTGGCTCTGAGTCCACGTCAACATGCCGACCTGTTGGCGCCCCGTGATCACGCGCGCGCCGCAGGAGTGAATCGGCTGCCTTGTGAAGGGATTGATGCCCTTGATGGGCTTACCGGCGATGACGTTCGGATGCCGATGAAGCTCGTCCAGCCACCGTTCAAGCTCGAAGCCGGCTGAACCCGGATTGGTCCGGATCGACCCAAGATAAGTGTCCTCAATGTCGAATGATTTCATTCGCCCTCTCCTTTGCGCTCTGAGGTTGACTCTGGGTTCTGGCTCGGCTGGTTCGCGTCGAGGTGGGGACGCTGTTATAGAGCGCATTGCCGTGCTCGCCGCCCGACCAGGCTACTTAGGGAGGCCCATCATCGGGAAACCGCGGGCCAAGCGGACATCCATCTAAACGCTTCGCACGTTGGACATCGGCGATAGCGAGGGACGAAGTTCATTAGCCGTGCCTTGCGCGGTCACGCTCCGCGCGCCAGGGGAATATATCCCTCGTTCAACACATCGCGGAACGCCGAGCGGTTAGGATGAATCGGTTGAAACGGCGAGACGTTGTGATAGGCGGTGCGGTCGTCGACGACCCACCTCCGCTCCCTTGCGGCACGGCAGTCCATGTATCGTCATGTCTCCCGCGTGCTTATACGGTGGAGCAGAGCATCAGTGCGCCAATGGAACGCGCGCCGTTCTACACGGCGTAGCGTTCCACGGCGTCCTCATTCCAGGAAACACCGGTCCCAACGGCATTCTCAATCGTCGCCATTCCATCTCTGATCAACAGCGGATCACTAACGACCGCGTTCCACCACTCGGCGTATTCCAGCCAGTGCGCAGTTGGGGTTACGCAGAGCAGTTGCGCACTGATTTCGGGCCAGAGGTGACTCGACACGCGAACGCCTTCCGCGTGCGCGAGAGCGGCCGCGCGTAGCCAGCCCGTCACGCCGCCAATCTTCATCACGTCAGGCATGATATAGTCCGACGCCTGGGCGGCGAGCGCATGCCGCAGGTCGAGTGTTCCCCACCAATTTTCCCCGCACTGAATCGGCGTGGCCACTTCGCGAGCGATGAGTGCGTGGCCGGCATAGTCGTGCGCAAGCGTTGGCTCCTCGACCCAGGCCAGGCCCTCACTCTCCAGAGCTCGAACACGCTGCACGGCATCCGCCGGAGTGAGGCACTGGTTGTAATCGACCATGATTGCGACATGATCGCCCACGGTTTTGCGGATGGCGCGAATCACCTCCAGATCCTCTCGAACCGTGGGATAGCCGATCTTTGCCTTTACCCCTTTGAAGCCACGCTCGACCCACTCCGCAGCGACCCTTGCGGAACCTTCTACGCCGTCGAATCCCACCGAACCGTACGCGGGGATCGGCTTCGCCACGCCGCCGAGCAGCGCCACGAGGGAGGTCTCGTGCCGGCGTGCGAGCGCGTCCCAAAGCGCCATGTCGATTGCAGCGAGGGCGATGCCGACGAGTCCCTGAGAGCCGAGGAGACGGAACCGGCTCGAGAGTTTTTGCTCGATCTCGTACGGGGCAAGCGGTTCGCCCTGAACGAGCCCCTCCAAATTGCGGATCAGCTCTGCGGTCGGCTTGAGTGCCGCTGCCGTGTAGGTGAAAACCATGCTGTGGCCGACGGTGCCGTCGTCGACCAGCACGTCGGTGAGCACCAGAGGCGATTCCGAGACGACCCCGCCGGCGGTCCGGTGCGGGTGGGCCATCGGCACGCGAACCGCTCGGACCTTTAGCGCTTTGATCTTGGGCATCGAGGCGACCTGCTTCGAAGGGAAGGAACGATTGAACGTGCGCTCCAGATCATTCCTCATAACAAGGCGGCGAGCGGGAAGCAACGACCAGGCAGCGATGGGATTCATGCGAAAACGGCAACGCGTCGTTTCGTCATGAACGTTCGCGACGTCAGACCTTCTTCGCAAGCCTGTGCGCCAACCGCTCCAGCGCAGGACTGCGATCGAAGGGATCGAGATGGACGTTCAACAGGCTGAAACTCTGCACGTTCGCCAGAGCGGCCCGAATCGCGGCGTCGAGTTCTTCCTCGGTGCGGACCTCAAACCCCATACCCACGCCGAGCACATCCGGAAGTTTGTGGAATTTCCATTCGTGGATGTCATTGAAGCTGCCGTCCAACAGGAACCGTTCGGTCGTGTACCCGTGGTTATTCAGGACGATGACAATGGGGTTGAGGCCGTATCGCGCGATGGTCGAGAGCTCCATGCCGGTCATCTGGAACGCGCCGTCGCCGACGATGACCAATGATCGTGCTGAAGGGTTGGCCATCCCCACGCCAACGGCAGCAGGGACGGCGAATCCCATCGAAGTGTAATAGGCGGGACTGACAAACTCCGTCCGCCGATGCATCGCGAGGTCGGTCGAGCCGAAGAGCGAGTCGCCGATGTCGGCGATCACGGTCATCTTGTCGTCGAGCATCTGGTTGATTCGCGTGAACAACCGACGCGACGTGACCGCCGTCCCTTTCTCGGCGACCCACGGGGAAGCGAACGGGTCGGGGCGCGGGGGAATGGGGGTCCGCGCCACGTTCAGCTTCCGCGCGGTCAAACCCAGGATGAAATCATCGAGCCGGACGTCGCGATAGTGATGATGGCGGATCCGCAGATCCTCGCTCGTGGCGTCGATGCAACGCGCTGGGTCGAGCTTGGCGGTGAAGATACCGAGGTTGATGTCGGTCATGAAGCAACCGAGCATCAGGAGGCAATCGGCCGACTCCACGCATGCCGTGACCTCGTCGTGCCCCATCGCCCCTTCGTAAACGCCTACGAACAGCGGGTGGCCTTCGGAGATCACGCTCTTGCCCAGGATCGTGGTGGCGATCGGCAGGCCCGTCTGCTCGGCCAGGGCGATCAACTCGTCTTGAAGGCCGAACCGGTGGACTTCGACGTCGGCCAGGATCATGGGACGCTCGGCTGCGATGAGCATCGCCGAGGCTTCGTCAAGCGCCTCGTTGAGTGCATCGGGGTCGCTCGGCGGTAGGCCGGCGGGTGTGCGGTGCGGGCCGACCTGGCGGGTTTGGACCTGGTCGCGCGGGATCTCCAGGTAAACGGGACGCTTGTAACGGAGCGCAGCTTCGAGTACGCGGTCGATCTCGTTGAACGCCTCGAGCGGGTCGTCGAGCACGGCGGAGGCGACGGTGATCTTTTCGAAGACTTCGAACTGCGTTTCGAATCCTTTGACCCGGTGGTGGAGCAGGGGGTTCCGCTCCCGTTCCGACAGCCCGGGCGCACCACCGAGCACGATCACCGGCGATTTCTCGGCGTAGGCGCCGGCAATGCTATTACACATGCTCAGCCCGCCCACGCAATAGGTCACCGCCACGCAGCCGAGCCCATGCAGTCGGGCATAGGCGTCGGCGGCAAAGCCGGCGTTGTCCTCACGGGTCATGCCTACCAGCTTGATCGAGCTGGACTCGATCTGCTTGTAGAGTGCAAGGATATAATCGCCTGGGATTCCGAAGATATGCTCGACGCCCAGCGCGGAGAGCCGATCGATTAAGTAACTCCCGATCGTCACCGGCGCGGCGTCTTGCTGGCCGTCACGCGTCGTCGAGACCGAATTGGGAGAGGTCGCCATGGGAAATCTCCTGGCTGGAGAGCGGATTCGTCTGTGTGCTATCGGATCCTGCCATCCGCCAGCACCCTTCGGGAAGAGCGACGGCGTTGGCAGACAAGGACCGCGCATAGACGTAGACCCAAACGCGGCGGCCTGAACGCGTCGTGGCCGCACAGCGTTGATAGAGGCCCTCGTCCACACCTTCGTACATGTCCAGTCGCTCGCTCAGTTCCTTAGCGTCGGTGCGGCGAACGAAGCCCTTAACCCAGCCTACTGTGGGGTTGCCGAGGTCAATCAAGGCGGGATAGGGACCGAGGTCAAACAGCCGCCCGCGGATTTCGTCCTCGGCCCAGCCGAGTTGCCTCGCGTCATCAGGATCCACTGGCCCAAGCGTTCCATACGCGAAGAGCAGGTCCGGTTCGAGGCCGCTGAACTCGTCCAATCGCACGTAAGCCTCCAAAAGGGCGAGGGGCATGCGTCCTACTTCTATTGTAGTCGGATTGCCGAACGGTCCAGAGCAAATTCAATCGCCATGACCCCAACGGGTTGCGCAACCACCGTGCCATCGTCGCCGTCGCTACTCCAATCGATCGTTTTGATGTGGCGCGTTTTCGGTTCGGCGACTGCGACGGTGCTGGATATTCCATCCCCTCATACACACCGAAAGGCGGGGTTTGCCAGCATTCGGGAATCGATAGTTGGCGTTCGCTCGGCGAACGCACGCCCTTTCGCGGATCGAAAGGCGCCCATCCATGTCTCGTTGACGCTGACGTACCGCGCGGGCGCAACGCGCGACAACAATTAAGCGATATCCAGAACATCAGTCGAGTATGACGGAGGCCAGGAATGCCACCATATCTCGTGACTGCGGCAAATCGGCATGCCGCTGGTCTCCTCACTCAACGGCCTGGGTTGATCTCGAGACCGTGAACCTGTCGCGTCGAAAAGTCGCTGTTGACGGAATCATCCACACGCGTGGCGTTAGTGGGGAAAACCGGCCTCGCACACGAAACGAAGTCGTATCGTCTCGCTCCCATAGCTTGCCCTATCGTCGTCTTACCCTCCCCGGATCACTCCGTATTCGAACCTCAGTCGCCCAGGTTGAGTTGTTCGATGGACTGCACCGTGAGCAGATCAAGCTGGAGTTGGGCGAGTGCCTCGGACGAGAGTCCGTCAACTCTTTGCCGGATTTCAGGAGACAACGGGCCGAATTTTGCTTCCATCTGCCGCAGGGCTGACCGCCGTTCTCCCAATTCGATGCCGCGTTCGATGCCCTGTTCGATGCCCTGTTCGATGCCGCGTTCGTATGTGGTCTTCATGAGCGGTTCAACCTCGTGATAGGCGTCGGATTGCACCAATGCTCGCAGTCTCGCCGTCTCTGGCTCATCGAGTTCCGCATAGGCTTCCAGGCATTCGGCCAGGAGATAGCGTCGAAAGTCATTCTCCCGCGAGACCGCAATCCGTTTCAACCCCTCTGCGTGCAGCTCCGGCCGCCGGTCGGCCGGTCGACGCATCAGCGCACTCAGCGCCACTCCCAGCAAGTTCTCGCCGGTAGCATACGCCTCCGCGTCCAGGGCAGGCAGACCGACGTAGGCGTACTCGAAGCGAAGAACAAGTCGCTCCCAGAAGTGCTCGTCGTACGTGTCCCAGCCAATGCCGTCAAGGCCGACACGCAGCAACAGCGCGATGGGCAGTACGGGCAAGCCAGTATCACGCCGGAGTTGGACATAATAATCGAACATTCGCGGCCGAAACGCCGCCACGCTCGCCCGCGATTCCACCTCGATGTGAACTAAAGCCACCAGATCGTTCACACCCTCGCGAGGCAACGGCGCACCGGACCGCAGCTTTAGCCGTGCCACCAGGTCGAGCTGTCGCTTCTCACCCTGCGGCGGCGCCAGGAACAGCTCCTTGTCCAGCCAATTGATTTCAAGAAACTCGAACCGTTCCGCCCACGTCGGGAAGAAGCAAAGGAAAAACGACTCAAAGAACTCCTTGAGCAGTACCTTCAACCGCTGGTCATGGTCCGGGTCGCCAAACTGCGGCATGCACGATGCCCCTGGTGATTCGAGATCCGACGGAATCGCACGGAGCGACGAAATACAATTTAACGCGCCGTCACTCCGAAAGCCGCTCCCCGGCCAGCGAACGCCCGCACCGGAAGTGCGGACGACACGCATTCTCAGTCGGGGGTTCCTCCGTATCGGTTCTCTCGCGATCGCGCTCGGCACGCGCGTGTGGCGCATACCGCACGGAAACGGAACGGCAGTTGCAACCACGTCCTGATTGGCACACTCACCCGAAAGCGTGCGCGTCGTCGGTCAATTGGGGGGCTGCTCCCGAGCACTCGGAAAGCAAGTACAAACTGATGCGCTGCCTTGCCCTTGCCACGGACTACGACGGGACGCTCGCCCACGACGGCCGGGTCGAAGAGCCGACGCTCCATGTCCTCGAGCGGCTCCGGCGCTCGGGGCGCAAGCTCGTCCTTGTGACTGGGCGAGAACTCGACGACCTGCTCGCGGTTTTCCCCGAGCCCTCGCGGTCTCCTCACTTCGTCACGACAAACTGGTCGATCTCCTCGCCCTCGCCGGTAACCTGGCGAATCGTCAGGGTCTTGCCGTTGACGTTGGCCACGGTGAGCGAGTGGACCTTGGAGATGAACTTGTGCGTGAACCCCTGCCACGAGTCGCGGTCGTCCTGCTGTTCGGGGTTGTAGAGATGCTGGCCGCCGGCGCCGGTGACCACGTAGATCACGCCCTCGGGGGTTGTATCGGAGCGGCCGTCGAACGTCTTGTCCAGGATCCATCGACCGTTGACGACGCGGCCGCGCGGGGTCTTCAGGTCGCGGCCGACGAGGAGCGTGCTCTGCTTGTCGGGGACGAAGCGGAGCGGATAGGAGCGCTGGTAGTTGTGCACGTGGCCGTTGAAAACGATGTCAACGTTGCCGGCCTCGAAGATCGGCGAGAGCAGCCGCATCTGCTGCTGCTCGAAGTGCTCGCGGGCCGAGTTGAAGCCGGGGTGGTGGAAGGCGACGAACCGCCACGTCGCTCCCTGGGCTGAGGCCAGGTCCGAGGCGACCCACTGCTTCAACTCCGCGTCGGTCCAGTCGACGTAAGGGTTCGAGTCGATGATGGTCCAGTGTGCGTTGCCGTAGTCGAACGAAAAGTTGGTCATCCGAGGATACGCAGCGCCGGCCGCCTGCGTCAGGCCCTTCCGAAACGCCTCTGGGAGGTCGAGGGCTGGGACGAATGGTCCTCCTTCCTTGCCGATCGGGCCGTTCAGGGTCTGATCCCAATAATAAAAATATGCGAGGTTTCCGTTCATGTGTTCCGGGTCGCGCGTGTCCATGTCGTGGTTCCCGGGCGCGGCCACGAACAGAGTGGAGCGGAGAAGCGGTACGCCGCCGGAGAGCGAGGGCTCGTCCGCATTGTAGACGGGCCAGAACTGATCGCGGTACTCCGCGATTCGTCCGCGCTCGTAGACGACGTCGCCGGGGATCATCACGAGGTCGGGCTTGGCGAGGAAAGCCTGGTGGGCGATTGGCTTCTGCTCCGGAGTTCCCGCGCCGCAGTCACCGAAGACCACAAAGCGGTAAGGCTGCTTCGCCGCCTTAGGGGCACGCGCCTCGGCCGAGAAGACAGTGACGCCCCCCTTTTGCACGCGGTACGCGTACGTTCCGCCTGCCGCGAGGCGGGTCAACGAGACCCGGTACACCCGGTGCGGCGAGACGCCCGGAACGTCAACTCGGCGGTATGTCGGAGCGTCGGCCTTCGTCCAAGTTCGATCGGTGCCGGACTGGTAGTCGACGGACCACTCGGCGTCGGCGTCGGGGGCGTGCCAGAGCAGCACCACGGAGTCCGGTGAGGGGACGCGGCCAATTTGCAAGTAGGGCTTCGCGATGAAGGGAGCGCCGGGGACTGGCTCCGCGGACTGCACGCGGGCAGTGCTGAGGGCGATCACGCAGGTCGCGGCAATGAGCCATCGAACGGTTCTCATGAGCGGCTGGTCTCCGGATGTTGAGCGATCAGGGAAGTTGAGGGCACAGGAGGCCGTTGGAAGGTCAGAGCGAATCAGCCGAGACGACCTCGCCGCCACCGATCGTGCCGAGCGCTTGCCAGGTGGTAAGGCTGATCGAATCCTTCATGAAATGAACGCTGCCGTCCGCGAAGAGCGCATTGACGCCGCCGGGGTGGAAGCTGCGCGACGTGATGGCGCCGAGGGTGGGGCCGCCGTTGTTCTCGTCGACCGAGAGCCAGTCAAAGTCCTGGAAGCCCGACGTGTAGCTGGTGCCCGCCGGGTTGGTCTTGATGCCGCTGGCGATGTTGGCCGGAAGGCCGAGCTTGGCGTTCGGGGAAAGCGCGGTGTTGAACCCGCCGTAATAGACGCCGCCGTCGTTCCAGCGGTCATGCCCGACGGCTTCCTGCTTGCAGGCGCCCATGTTGGCCGAGATGTACGCGACCCCTGCGCTGACGGTGGTGGGATAGCTGGTCGGGGTCAGCCCGCCCGGCGGCGGAGAGCCCTTGCCGGCGCAGCCTCGGAGCTGGGGGGCGTAGGCCTTGCACTCGGCGGCGAAGAGGGTGTTGCTCGTGCCGTCCGTGACACTACCAAGTGTCCGCGACGTGTTGATGGCGAACATGCTCCGGCTCGTTTGCGTGAACGAGCCGGCTGCGCCGGGGGTGCCGCCCCAGACGTACCAGTCGCCCATACACCAGCCGTAGCTCGCGGGGTAGAAGAACCCGTCGTCGAGCTGGGCCGGGCCGGGATAGATCTCGCTCGGGCAGAGCAGGACGGCGGCCCTTGTGCCAAAAACCGTGATGTTGGCGGGAGCCTTGTACTCCAGGGAGAAGTTCATGGAGTTGTAGAGCGCACCTTGTTCCGAGTAGCCCATGATTCGCGCCGAGGGGCTGAACTGGTTCACGACGGCGAACTTCCCCCCGGCGAACGTATAGATGGCCGAAGGGCAGAACGCGCCGTTGGCGCTCTCGTAGTTGTGCATCGCCAGGCCGAGCTGCTTCAGGTTGTTGGTGCACTGAATGCGCCTCGCGGCCTCACGAGCCGCCTGGACGGCAGGGAGCAACAGCGCGATCAACACGGCGATGATCGCGATCACGACCAGAAGCTCGATCAAGGTGAAAGCCGGCCGTCGCCAGCGTCGAGAAGTTGGGACCAGGCCTCTCATGGTGGATTTCCGCGCGTGGGGTCCGTGTTCCGAATACACCAGGCGAATACAAATAACTGCTCGACTTGAAGATGCTGTGAGGTTCAAAAGAACCTCTTGCGAGCCTCTGCTGATTCACAGAGAAGCATGATGCGAGCATGCACGAACCCGCTAATCGTGAGGCGCCGGGCCACGGTTCGCGAAGCCAGCGAAAGCCATCACGTGCTGCCCGATGACACCCTATTCGGCGACAAGCCCCAAACGTCGCAACCGCGACCCACTGAACGCGAAAAAGAGGCTCTTCAACCACAACCCCAGCCGAGGGGACGGCGGCAAGGATTCCGGGTTAGCGATTCGCTTGACCGCCGCCCTGCGTTCCCTCGAATGGGACCGTCTGCTTTCTCACGTCACTTCTTACCGGCCCCCGAAACAGGCTCAAACACAAGGAGAAGTGGATGATTCCCCAAGGTCAGCGACAGAGAGTCAACACCCTGGTGTGTCCGGACGGGATCCGTGCCAATGGTTGGGTCATAGACCTTCACTTTCGAGTAGGTCGCACCCAGTTGCACGGTCACGTCGTCATTCCCCTTCAAGCGCTCATCCCAAATGACGAGATAAAAGGCACCGTCACTCTTTTGTAACAGCATCTCATGAACCGTGGCGGGCTGCTCGGGGATTGCGTAGTCAACCCGGCCGGGGGTGGCGGGTGAGCCACGGTCGGCCAAAATGGTCGTGAGGTTGTGTAAGTACAGAGCGGCTTTGCGCGGGGTGTAGTCGCGCTGGAAGAACCCGAACGACTGATTGCCGGCTTCGTCGGTACGGTCCCGTAGCAGGTACGCGGCCGTGTGGCTCCAGCCTCGTTTGAACTGGTCGAGATACATGGTCAGCAGGTTGAGCGCCTGGGTCTCCTCCGTGATCGAACCGTCGATCGTGCAGCCGGTCTCGGTTGTCACCCGGGGCAGGGTCAACAGTTCGGTCTCGGAGTAACCTCGAAAGTGCTTCGCCCAGGTGAGACCGTAGTTGCCGTAGAGGCCGTCGACCTTGCAGGCCGACGTGGGGTCGGCGGCGTTCCAGGTCTTGTTGTCCTGCGGGGCGGGCGAGCCGGGATGATAGATATAGTTGTGGACATTCGCGAAATCGGCGAACTTCGTCCCCTCGGGGAGCGACGTCCCCGCGCCCTTGGGTATGGTCAGGAACTGAAGGCCCACGTTATCGACCTCGGCGCCCCCCTCGCTGATTGACCAGACCGGGTACCTCTTCAACACGGGGTCGGCCTTGACCCCCGCGTACAGATCGCGCTGAAGCTTCGCGACCGCCAGCCACGAAGGGGCGCCGCCGCCCCCACTCTCGCCCTCGTAGGTGACGCCCCAGTTATTGGGTTCGTTATTCCCCTCGAAGGCGAGCAGCGCGTCGGCCTCGGCCAGTTTCCTGGCGGTGTCGAGCAGCCTGGGAAGATCGTTTCCGCCACTGACCAGCCCCCAACTGAACCGAACGCCCGTCTCCCTGTGCAGATCGAGATAGGTCTGGAGGGTGGTCGGCCCATTCGCCGACAACCCTTCAATGCCGCCGCGAACCCACCGGAAGCCTGCGAACTTTACCATCTCGATGGTCTTCGGCAGCGGCTGGCCGCGGTCGGGGAAGGTGGTGACCACGCCGATGCTGTCCAGGAACCGCGAGGCCGGGATGGCCGTTGAGGAGGCAGGGTCATGGGCGGACGTCGTCAGGACGACCTTGTTGAAGACCTGCTCGTCGAAGTTCTTGGTCCCCAGAAGGACCAGTTGGTTGAACGCGCACGTGGTCACATCGGCAAACCGGACTGTCGCGCCGGCCCCCTTGTTCCAGTCTTGGCTCGTGATGCGCCAGGCTCCGTCCGATTCTCGCGTGATGGTCAGCCGGCCCAGACCTCCGCCGTCGCGCACCGACGCATGCGTCGCGTCAATCTCCTCGGACGCCCAGGTTTTCTCCTTGCGCGGTACGCCTTCGGAAACCGTTGCCCACTGCACGGCCCAGTTCGCCTTCACGCGGTGGATCTCGAAGACATACCCGTTCTGTCGGGAGTCGAGGAGCATAAAGCTGACGGCATCCGCGCCCTGGCCGGCATCACCCCAGCCCCAGCCGTACTCCAGCGCAAGTTTGAGAATCCTGGGATTCTTGATTTCGGCAAACGTTTTGGTCAGGCTACCATCGGGCTTGTTGGCCGCAAACCGCGCCACTGCGCCGGGATTGTGAGCGGATTGATTGGGGTATGTGAAAACGTCCCAATCTCCTTTCGCCTGCCAGCCAAGGGCCGCGAAGCTCCCTCGAGAAAAATCCGCGTCCACAAGGGTGCCGGCGACACAGGGCGACGCCACCAACGTGCCGAGCAGGAGCACACCTGCGACTTTTGCGGTCCCAACGACGTTCATCACCAACTCTCCACCGGCTCGCCGAACGACGGCCCCTGTTGGCCGACAGCCGCACATTATAAACCCACGGCGGCTCACTTACTGGGAGGTACCAGTAATCGAGACCGAATAACGGCAACGCCCGAGTCCTCGACCGGTCGGCTGCGCCCCTGCTTCATCGTTTCTTCATTTTTTGTCATCTGCACCATGAGGTGCTTCACTTCGGTCTCACGTCGCGATAGGGTTGGGCTCGCGGGCAATGTCACGTAGCGGATACGAAGCGGAACCGTTGGGATCGTCGAAGGCACTATGACTCTCAGATCGTTGTCTCTTCCCCTGCGAGCGAGGGTGTACGATGATTCGGCGTTGGGTCGTCTTGGGTTTCCTGCTGCTCGCCGTGATCGTCGTTGTGGAAATCGTGACAGGAGGCCTACGTTCGGAGCGAGAGCGGGCCATTGCCCTCATCGAGCGAGTCGGCGGCCGTTACGACGTCGACAGTTCGTTGCCCGGAGGACCTGTGGTCAATGTGAACCTGACGCTGGCGGAGATCACCGACGATGACCTCGAAACGCTTGAGTGCCTCGACGAGCTCCGGGTGCTGACGCTGAGTGGCACGTCGGCTGGCAGCGGAGGCTTGCGTCATCTCGAATCCTTACCCGCGCTGCGCGTCCTCAACCTGAACGGAACGCGCGTCACCGACGGTGGAATCCAGTCACTGGCTCGGATCAAGAACTTGCGCGCACTTTCATTATTCGGAACGGCCGTGACCGACGAGGGCTTGAAGCGACTCGGCACGCTCACCCAGCTCACGCGCTTAAACCTGGGTAGCACGCGCATCACCGACGATGGACTTGCCCACCTCGGCGACCTGTCACAGCTCGAGTCGCTGAACCTGGACGCCACGAGGATCACGGACGATGGGCTCGCCCACCTGGCCTCGTTGCACGCGTTGCGCGAGCTGAGTTTGCTCAACACCCGGGTTACGGATAAGGGGCTGAAGACAATTGCCGCGTTATCCGGGTTGCGAAGTTTGAACCTCCAGGCGTGCGATATCTCGGACGAAGGGCTCGGATACCTCGAGAAATTGAGGACTCTTGAGACACTTAACCTCGCGTTTACCCACGTGCGGCACGTCTCCGCCCTCAGTACGCTCCCCCATCTGCGGCAGCTCAAAGTGACCGGATCGCGCATCCCGATTGAAGAGATCAACGCGTTGCGCCAATCTCGAGACGGCATCCTCGAATCGATCCAGGATTGAATGCGAGGTGCGGTTCGAGGCGCTTCGATTGTCGGATGGGGGGCAAGCGGTCGGAACAAATGTTTCGTGAACGAAGATCCCTCCGACACCGGCTCCCTCGGGGACCAAGGCCCCCCCGGGATCGATCGGTCCTTTTTCAGAAGTGGTACCTATGCACAAACCATCGCCCCGGCTATACTGAAAGAATGAGGGTTCGCTCGCGACGGGCGAACTCACTCGCTATGGCTGCCCCGACGTGCGGAAACGCACGGTCGGGGTTTTTTGTTGGATGGTGCGATTTTGCGTGAGGGCGGCGTCGGGAAACACCCCGCCCTCAAGTTGACTCAATGACTAATTTGGAATATAGTATTACAGTGGGTGTTTCGTTACACTCGAGAACGTGATGTCATCCAGCCGCCGTAGCCGTCGCCCTGATCCCCAGGGTGTTCCCACGGGCGGGCGGACTACCACGAGGGAGGTGGCTCATGACCATGGTGGCGAGGCCACACGCCGGGATGTCCCGAAGGGTTGGGCGGGTCGTCGTGACGCTTGCGCTCTTGGCGCTGTTCACGGCAGGAATTGTCGCCCTGATGCTCGCCCTGGCCGGGGCGTTCCAGCCCAAAGTGAAGGTACGCCCGTCTCCCGCCGAGGCGCAGGGGCCTGCCGTGCCATCGGAGCGCGACGTGGGGGTCGTCAAGCGCATCCGCCAGCCGCGACGAGAGTCCGCGGTCGGCACGATCCGCGCCATCTACGAGGCAGTGGTCGCGTCCAAGATCCTCGCGCGCGTCGAGGAGGTCCGGGTCAAGGCAGGGCAGGACGTCAAGCAGGGCGAGGTGCTGGTCGTCCTGGATAAGGCGGACCTCAAGTCGCGCATGGAACAGGCCCTCGCCGCCGAGACTGCGGCCAGGGCAAAGTACGACCAGGCAGAAATCGACCTGGGGAGGGCTCGGCGCCTGCGGACCCGGGAGTCGATCACTCAGAGTGAGCTCGACCAGGCGGAGACCGCGATGCGGACGACGAAGGCGGAACTGGAGCGCGCCCGCCGGGGCGTCGAGGAGTCCCGGATCGTCGAGTCGTATGCCACCATCCGCGCCCCCATATCGGGGCGGGTCATCGACAAGAAGGTCAACGCAGGCGACACCGTCGCCCCCGGCCAGACGATGGTGATGATGTACGACCCGTCGCGCATGCAGATGGTGGCCACGGTGCGAGAGTCACTGGCCTTGCAATTGAAGGTCGGTCAACAGCTCCCCGCGCGGCTGGACACGCTCGGCTACGATTGCCACGCCACGGTCAGCGAAATCGTCCCCGAGGCCCAGGCCGAGAGTCGGTCGTTCCAGGTCAAGGTCACCGGGCCCTGTCCCACTGGCGTCTACAGCGGCATGTTCGGCCGTATCTTCATCCCGCTGGAGGACGAAGACGTGCTCGTCGTCCCCCCGGAGGCCGTCCGGCGCGTTGGCCAGCTCGCGGAGGTCGACGTCGTCGAAAAAGGCGGGATCCAACGCCGGGCGGTCCAGCTTGGCCGAACGCTCGACGAGGGCTGCGAAGTCCTCTCGGGCCTGAGCGAGGGCGAACGGGTCGTCCTGCCACGGGGCACCGGCGCGGCGCCGGCGGGAGGGAGATCATGATCGAGCACGATCCGGCCCGGGCCACAGAGCCCAAGCGGCACGATTTTCTCAACAGCATCGTCCACGTCTTTCTGGACAACAACTTTTCCATCATCCTGATCGTCGTATCGATGCTGATCGGGCTGGCCGTCCTGCTCGTCACAGCCCGAGAGGAGGATCCGCAGATAGTCGTCCCGCTGGCCGACGTGATGGTCAGCATGCCCGGCTACTCTGCCGAGCAAGTCGAGCAGCTCGCCGCGACTCCCCTCGAGAAGATCCTCTACCAGATTGATGGGGTGGAGTACGTCTACAGCATGGCCCGGGAGAACCAGGCCGTCATCACCGTGCGGTTCTACGTCGGGCAGGACCGGGAGCGAAGCCTGGTCAAGCTCTTCAAGAAGGTCAGCGAGAACCAGGACACCATCCCACCCGGGGTCACTGGGTGGGTCGTGAAGCCGGTAGAGATCGACGACGTTCCAGTCGTTACGCTGACCCTCACCGGCGCCGATGGGGACGGCTTTACGCTCCGGCGGGTCGGCGAGGAAGTGATCGAGCGCCTGTCCGCTCTACCGGGCGTGTCGCGGGCCTATGTCGTCGGTGGCGAACCGCGCACGGTACGGGTGGATCTCCAGCCGGACCGGCTCCAGGCGTACGCGATGAGCCCGCTCGAAGTCCAGCAGGCCCTCCAGGGGGCGAACGTCACCCACCCGGCGGGCGACTTCACGCGCAACGACGCGGTGGTCCGAGTCGAGGGGGGCATCGCGGTCGAGCGCCCTGAGCAACTTCGCGAGCTGGTCGTGGGCGTGTTCGCGAACCGCCCGGTCTTCCTGAAGGATGTGGCGACGGTGCGCGATGGCCCCGACGAGGTTGTCAGCTATGTCCGACACGGCTGGGGTCCGGCCCGGGGCTTCGAGGCCCCCGCGGGATTCCCAGGTACGGAGGTCGGGCGCCACGAGCAATCAGCCATGACGGCGTCCGGCCTCGAAGCATCACGGCCCGCCGTCACGCTGGCGATCGCCAAACAGAAGGGCACCAACGCGGTGAATGTCGCCGAGGCTGTGCTGAAGGCGGCCGAATCACTCCGTCGCGACGTGATCCCGAGCGGGATGGAGCTGGTCATCACGAGAAACTCGGGGCTGACGGCCGACGAGAAGGTCAACGAGTTAGTCGAGGGCCTGTGGGTTGCGATTGTGATCGTGATCGCTCTCCTGACGCTGAGCCTGGGCTGGCGCGAGGCGATGATCGTCGCCGTCGCGGTACCGGTGGTATTCGGCCTCACGCTCGGCGTAAACCTGCTCTTCGGGTACACGATCAACCGCGTGACGCTATTCGCCCTGATCCTCTCGCTCGGCCTGCTGGTCGACGATCCGATCGTCGACGTCGAGAACATCGCCCGCCACTTTGAGATGCGCGGCCGTGCCACGCGCGACATCGTACTCGAGGCGGTGGCCGAGATCCGGCCCCCACTGATCAGCGCCACGCTGGCGGTGATCGTGAGCTTTCTGCCCATGTTCTTCATCACCGGGATGATGGGTCCGTACATGGCCCCGATGGCGTTGAATGTCCCGGTCGCGATGCTGATGTCGATGGTGGTGGCGTTTACGATCACTCCCTGGCTCGCCTACCAGGTGCTGCACAAGAAGTTCGCTCACGGCGGACGCGAGGGGCACGGCACGGATCATGACGGGGACGACGTCGAGGCCATCCGTCGGACGTTTCTGTACCGGCTGTTCCGGCCGCTCATGGCGCCGCTAATCAGCTCCAAGGGAGCCGCTCTCTCGTTCTTGCTGGTGATCGCGCTGCTGACCGCCGCGGCAGCGGGGCTGGCGGCCTTGCGGGTCGTGCCTCTGAAGATGCTGCCATACGATAACAAGAACGAGTTGCTGCTGGTGATTGACCTCGATGAGGGATCGACCCTGGAGCGTGCCAACGCGCTGGTCCGCGAGGTTGAGGCCGAGGTGGCCAGGGTGCCGGAGGTCACCGACTATGTCAGCTACGTCGGACTGCCGAGTCCGATTGACTTCAACGGGTTGGTCCGGCACTACTACCTGCGGCGGATGCCGCACAATGCCGAGGTTCGGGTCAACCTCGTCGGCAAGAAGCACCGCACCGCTCAGAGCCACGCGATTGCTCTGCGGCTGCACGATGGCCTGGCCGCTCTGGCCGAGCGGCACAAAGCCCGGCTCAAGGTGGTCGAGCTGCCTCCCGGCCCGCCGGTGCTCGCCTCGCTGGTGGCAGAGGTCTCCGGCCGGCCAGATCACTCTTACGACGATCTCATCGCCGCCGCCGAAGTCGTGGCCCGCCGCCTTGGCGCCGAACCGGGTGTGGTGGATGTCGACGACACGGTCGAGGCGGCGGCCCAGAAACTCGTGTTCATCACCGACCAGGAGAAGGCGGCACTCAACGGGGTCTCGGTCGACGAGATCGGCCGGACCTTACAACTCGTTCTCTCGGGAGGCCAGGCGGGCACGGTTCGAATGGCCGGCGAGCGCAACCCGCTCCGCGTCGAGGTGCGGCTGCCCCGCGACGTCCGCTCCAGCCGCCACGACCTGGCCGCGATTCGAGTCAAGGGCCGGATGGGACAGTTCACGCCGCTCTCAGAGCTGGGCCGGTGGGAGGAGGCACGGGTCGGGCAGACGCTCTACCACAAGAACCTGGAACGCGTCGTCTACGTGACCGCCGAGACGCTGGGACGCACGCCGGCGGAGTGCGTTCTGGACGTCAGCTTCGACCGGAAGCCGGATGGCACGCCCGCGCCAGGAGCTGCTCGGGGGCACGGTTGGGTGTCCGACGCGAAGCCGCGTTCGCTAGCCGAGCGGACGTTCCTTCACAACGGCGGCGGAGTGGCCTGGGCGGTTCCCGAGGGGATCCGCGTCGGGTTCAGCGGCGAGGGCGAGTGGAAGATCACGCTCGACGTCTTCCGCGACCTCGGGCTCGCCTTCGCGGCCGCGATGGTGATGATCTACGTGATCCTCGTGATGCAGACCGGCTCGTTCCTCATCCCACTGGTCGTGATGCTCGCCATCCCGCTCACCGTGCTTGGGGTGATGCCTGGGTTCTGGATGCTCAATGCGCTGAGCGGGCAGGTCGTCGGTGGTTACGCCGACCCGGTGCTGTTCACCGCGACGGCGATGATCGGCATGATCGCGCTGGCTGGGATCGTGACCCGTGATGCCATCATCCTCGTTGATTTCATCGGCCAGTCGGTGAAGAAGGGACGGCCGCTGTTCGACGCGATCATGGAGAGCCGCGTCGTGCGGATGCGGCCCATCTTGCTAACCGCCGGGGCAGCCATGCTGTCGAGTATCCCGATCGCGCTCGACCCGATCTTCTCGGGCCTTGCCTGGTCGCTGATCTTTGGTCTCCTGGCCTCGACGATCTTCACTCTATTCGTGATCCCGGTGACGTACTGGCTGTTTCACTCCGGCGACGTGGCGAGCGGCGAGAGTGCCGAGACGACCCCGATTCCGTGACGCCGGCGATGTTGATCCGTTGACTAGGCCAAACGATGAACTGAAAAGGAGCATGTCATGTCAGCGCGTCCGCGAGTGGTGATTCTGGGCGCCGGGTTCGGCGGCCTGGAAGCGACGTTCTATCTGAGGCACAAGCTCGGCCAGGCGGTTGACCTCACGCTCGTCTCCGAGCGCGATTACTTCCTGTTCAAGCCGAACACGATCTACATCCCCTTCGGCGAGGATCCGGAGCGCTTCAAGATCCCGTTGTCCCGGCCGACGCAACGCAAGCACATCGAGTTCGTCCACGGCTCGGTCGAGCAAGTCGACCCCGACAATCGGCGCGTCTTGGCCGGCGGGAAGGAGCTGCGGTATGATTACCTCGTCGTCGCCACCGGCGCCGCCATGCGCCCCGAGGAGGTCCCCGGCTTCAAGGAACACGCCCTGACGCTCTGGACCCCCGACGACATGCTCGCCCTGCGGGAGGGCCTGGGTCGGGTCGAAGAAAAAGCGCGGGACGGGAACCGGCAGCGGGTCCTGTTCGTCGTCCCGCCGAACAACCGCTGCTCCGGCCCGCTCTACGAGCTGGTGCTGATGCTCGACACCCGGCTCCGCGAGCGTGGACTGCGCGAGGCGGTCGACCTGACGTGGACCACGATGGAGGAAGGCTACATCCAGGCCTTCGGCCCGCGCCTCAATACCGTGGTCGCCGACGAGTTCGAGCAGCGCGGCATCGAGGGTCACAAGGGCTTCGTCGTCACATCCGTTGGGCCGAATGCCGTCGAGTACCAGAATGGGGAGCGGCTACCGTACGACCTGCTGGTCGGGTTCCCACCCTACATCGCGGCGGAGCGGTTCCCCGGCCTGCCCGCGGACGACCGCGGCTTTCTCCGCGTCGAACCGGATTCTCGGCGGGTCAAGGGCCGCGGGGACATCTTTGCCGTCGGCGACGCGGCGGACTTCCCGATCAAACAGGCCTTCCTGGCGCTGCTCCAGGCCGACGCCGCCGCCGACCACATGGCCGCTGAGATCGCGGGGCGGAAGCCCGAGGTCAATTTCGAGCCGATGAGCATGTGCGTCATGGAGGAGCTCAACAAGGCCACGTTCGCCCAGGTGCCGCTGAAGTACACCGGCGATCCCGCGCGGCCGGTCGCGGTTAACACCGAGGATGCCGAGCACTACAAGGTTGGGGTTTCCCCAGTCTGGAGGGCGGGCAAGACGTTGCTGGGGCTGTACCTGCCATGGCGGTTCGGTAGCGGCGAGCCCTTCCACGCAGGGTTCGCCTGGCAGGCGATGGACCTCGGGCTCAAAGTGATGTCGAACCTCTACGCGACGTGACGCAGAGCCGTGCCGGCGCACGGCTTAGAGTCTGTCCCGGAAGTGAAGCTGCGCCGGAAAAGGGGGACTGCTTTTCCGGCGCAGCGAGAAGCGTGGCAATGGGGACTGGCACCGTCCGAAGACGTCCGGAGCCAGTCCCCATTGCCACGCTTCTCGCACTATTGGGACAGACTCTTAGCCGCGACGTCCCCAGCTCTTCATGATCTTGCGGCCGCGCTCGACGTCCGCCTCGGCCTCGCGCAGGATCGTTCCACAGACCAGCTCGCAGAGGCTCTCGACCAGCGGATCGGCCACGACGTAGAAGACCTGCAGCCCTTCCTTCCGACGACGGACCATCCCCGCCTCCGCCAGCAGCTTCAGGTGCTTCGAGACGTTTGCCTGGTTCTGACCCGTCTCGGCGACCACGACGCCGACGCTCTTCTCCCCGCCCAGCAAGGCGCGGAGGATCGCCAGGCGCGTTGGGTCGCCGAGCGTTCGGAACTTCTCAGCCATCCGCTCCAGGATCTCGTCGGGGATCGTCACGGGCATGGGATTGACCGCATATCTAGTTGACCGTATAGTAAATTAGTGCTCTGGTAGAATTGTATACCACGATCCTTCGCCGCGTCCAGAGACTTCCGGGCAACCGGTCGGAGAAGGCACATGAGGCGCTCGTGCCCACAGGGGTACGGCTCGCTCGTCGTGAACGTCGAAAGGGACGCGCTCGCCTGGCGGCGGGCGGAGTTGCCCAACGGCACGGGTCACGACCGAGGCGTGGACGGTCCCAGCGAGACAGCCGCCAACGTGGCCGGCTGCCGTCACCTGGCCGTCTCGAAGGAGCATCTTGCACTCGGAGAATATGTATGAGTTCTGTCGTGGAAGAGAGCCGCCGCGAATCGCACACGTTTTTGACGACTCCCTGGTGGCGCATTGGTCAGGCGACGCCCCAGATCACGGGCCTGCGCGTCAACGAGACCGCGACGCGAGCGCGCGCCGGGCTGCTCAACGTTTTGTCGGGCACAACGATCTTCCTGCTTATCGCTGCCCCGCAGGTTGACCCCGTGATCTACGTCGGTCCCTTTGTCATCTTCGACATGTTCAGCGCCGCCGCCATGGGCCTGACGCCCTTGAGTCCGACTGGCATCCTGGGCACGTTGTTGACCATGCGGATCCGACCGGTTTGGAAGCCCGCGCAACCCAAACGATTCGCCTGGATTCTCGGTGGGTCCCTCGGCGTCCTTTGCCTGGGCATGCGGCTGTTTCACGTCGATAACGCGTGGATCATCGGTGTCGTCACCATTTGCTTCATCCTGACCTGGCTTGAAGCCGTCCTGGGATTCTGTGTAGGTTGCTGGCTCCACTCGCGGCTGTTCGGCTGCGAAATGTGCGAAGTGCCTTACCGTCCGCACCGCAATACCGTTTGAGTGCATGGCGACCCCAGACGCACGACCCCGGCCACTGCTTCCAAATCGGCGCGCGGGCGTAGGAGCCGCGCGCGACGGGCCTCGACGATAAAGCATTCCTCACTGCGCAAGGATCTGCGTAAGCCGCCCGACGACCCGTTCCAACCCAGCGCGTGCGATCTCCACTTCGGCCGCCGCGTTGGAGCGGCGGATCCGGGCGTTCGTCGCCGCAACCTGGGCGTCCACCAACTGTGTGATGGTTGCCTTCTGGTCCTCGTAACGGTTCTCGATCTCGCGGACGCTCTCATTCGCCTGGGCGATGGCGCGGCCGGCCACCTGGAGTCGTCCCTCGGCGTCCTGAAGCGCCAGGTAAGCCCGGCGCACTTCCAGTTCGATGTCCATGAGCAGGCGCTGGTGCCGGGCTTGAAGCTCGCGAACCCTGGCCGAAGCTCGAGACACCTGCGCCTTGGTCCTGTGCCCGTCGAACAAATTCACGGACGCGATCAGCCCGACGAAGAGGCCATTACCTCCACTGCCGGCGTTGATGTCGAACGTGCTGAAGTTGCCGATAAAATCTACGCGCGGCCGTTTCCCAGCCCGGGTCGCCTCCACGTCGTGTGCGGCCCCGCGAGTCTCGCTCAACGAGGTTCCCAGTTCCGGCCGCTGGGCCACCGCCTCCGCGATCGCCGCCTCGACGGCGCCGACATGCCCCGACCAGGGAGCCGGCTCGTCGCGTTCGGGGAGCACGTGCGGAAGGCGACATCCCGTCACGTTCTCGAGCACCGCCCACGCGAGCTCGAGCTGGTTGGACGCGGTGATCAGCCCTTCACGGACCTCGGCCTGGCGCACCTCGACGGTCAAGACGTCGGACCGGACGGCTGTACCGTTCTCGTAGCGGGACCGGACCAGGTCGAGATGGCGTTCGACCTGGTGCACGGCGGCCGATCGGCTCGCCACGAGGTCCCGGGCCTGGAGCAGGCGGTAGAACGCCTCGGCCACCCGGTAGACGAGTTCGTTCCTGGCGGCTTCCAGGGCGAATCGTGCACCCGCGCGTTGCTCTTCGGCTGAGAGCACTTCGGCGCTCCGCCGTCCCCCCGCATAGACGTTCTGCTGAAGCGTTACGAACGTGCTGAAATTGTTGACGAACCCGGGGTTATTGACATTCTGGTTAAGGCTGAACCGCCTTTGATTGACTTCCAGGAAGAAAGCCAGTCCGGCGATATTCGTATCCAAAAAAGCTTCCGCTACGGAGAGCGTCGGGAAGAACTCTGCGCGAGCCCGCGCGAGCGTCGCATCGGCGATCTGCACCCGTTCCGAGGCCGAGCGGAGGTCCGGGTTCGATTCCAGGGCCATGCCGATCAGTGTGGTCAGACCGACCCCGGATGTGACAGAGGGTTGACGCGGGTCCGGCGATGGGTGTTCGGTCCGTGCCACCGTGCCCGCCGGCATTCGAACAGGCTCGGTAGCGGGCGGCGATCCCGACGGGCTCGCCCGCGAGCCGTCGCTTTCCGAGAGCGAAGTCCCTCCGCGGTACGGCAAGGGTTTCGGAAGCGCCGGCTGGTTGACGGGAGGCGGTGGAAGTGGTTGCGAGACTCCCCTGCCGGACGGGGCCGTCTGGTCCACAAGGGCGAGGGCCAGTAACCATCCCGGATGAAGGCCAACGATCGCCATCGCTTCACTCCTGTCTCCCATAGACGCCGGCCCGATCCGTCGCGCGTCCCAGTGGAATCATTCCCGTGTCGGTCGAGAGGTGACGATCGTCATCGCCCGTACCCCGGGCCTCGGCTCCTGGTACAATCGCCGCGTGAAGCCCCTCTCCCGCGGCCGGCGGGATGCAGGATTGAGACTTCCGTCGTCGCCCGACGCATTCGCCCAGGCCGAACCAGGAGCCCGCAAGACTCAGATCGACTGGCCGCAACCGGCGAAGCGACCCCAGTCGTATCCACGGAGTCGCCGTCCGCACGTGTTCGCTTCGCCGCGCCGCGGCATGATGCACCGGATCACCGTCACTTCGAGGTCGCCGGACGAGCGCGGGCCGACGCCAGATTGAATGCCCACGCCGAGCAGCATCCCGGCCTCACGCGAACGTCCGTTATCATCCGCCCGACCGGTTCTCCCGATCCCTTCCTCATTATCGGGCGAGCGAGGCCCCTGGCTTGACCCCATAATAAGTCGGGAATATAGTAAACCAGGAATTTAGTCCCACATAAGCATAGCGGCCCGAGAGGGTTCCACGGTCATGAGAAGGAGAGCGGTGATGCAGGAATTCCTTCTGCCCCTCGCGGTGGTGGCGCTTTGGTTTGTGCTCAACCGCTGGGTCTTGCCTCGCATGGGAGTGCCTACCTGAATGAGCGGATCTTGTGCGGTGTCACCGCACCAGGCCAAGACAGGACCGGATACCGTCAAGGCGTCGGCGGACGAAGTGGCTTCGCCGGATGATCGGGACGCGATATCGAGCGATGCCCCAGATCACGCTGGCCAGCCTGTTTCTCGCGGGCGTGAAAGCAGAGGCGGCCACGGTCAGGGCCCGGGGTGAACTTTAGGCGAAACGGGAGAGCAGGGGCCGGAGGGCCGATGCGGGCGGGCGAACGATCGTGCTCCGATCACCGCCTCCCTGTCCGCCATTACTTTCCCTCTCGATAGCCGTTATCCGGCTTTGCGGGCATAATGGGGCGAGATCCGCGCGGGCGTCTGTTCTCAAACCCGACCGATCGCGCATCGTTGGTGCTCGCATCATGCGTCGACCGCAATCCCGATACTATGCCCTGCGTGACGCACGCGTCATGCTGGTCCGGATGGCGCCTTTGGTGCGCTTCGGGATCTTTTCCCTCGGCGTCTCGCTGTTCCTCGATCAGGCGCAACCGTTATTGTCCGATGCCAGGTTCACCTGGAGTGAACGGCGTATCATGGGCGTCATGGCGCTCATGACAATCGGCGGCGCGACGCTCGCCGCGTGGGTCATCGGGCACCTTCTCCGCACGAGCGCCGAGCTGATCGACGTGGTGATCGACGGCGTCGAGGCCAATGAACGGACGGCTGATTTGATCGAGCAGCACATGGTTCCCGCGTTGAATCGCCTGGCCTCGGCGCTCGAACGTGGTCCGGTCGTGTCACACGCGCCGAGCCCCGCGGAAGCGGCCGCGTCGGCGGCGCGCAAGGCGATCGAGGCCGGGCGCTGGGGACAGGCCGAACGCTTGGTTGTCGCTTTCGCGCGCGATTTCGCCGGCTCGCCCGAGCGAGCCCGGCTCGCCGATGAGCTCGCGGAGGCGCGACAGGCCGTGATCGATGCACTCCAGCAAGAGCTCGACCGCGCCCGGGCCGCAGGCAACGCCAAGGCCGCGATCGACGCACGCGATGCCCTCACGGAACACCTCCGCGGCGAGCCGCTTCACGACCTCGACGCCGAGCTGGTCCACTGGCTCTACGGTCTGATCCAGACACGAGTCCGCGCGGGGGCGGTGAGCCCGGAGACCGCAGCGCTTGCCGAGCGCGTGGCCGACAGCTTCGCGGACACCACCGAGGGCGCGAAATTGCGCGCCGCGCTTGCTAAACTGAGGAAGAGCGCCGGGCTTTGTCCGCAGTGTGGCCGTTCGTTTCAGGGCACTACGGGGACGTGCCCGCGCTGCCAATCGACCGTCGCGATCCCGACACCCGATTCCGAGGCCACCCCATGAGCATTCGGTTGCGCTGCGCTTCCTGCCGGACCGCGTTCGTGACATCCGACGACCAGGCGGGCCGGGCGATCGACTGCCCGAAGTGCGGTACGAAGCAAAAGGTCCCCGCGACGGTCGTCGTCGAGGAGGCGCCGGCTCCTGCAACGTTGTCCGGCCCGACCCGCGCGGCCTCGTCGGAGTCGGTCTTCGTGCCGACCGAGCCCGCTCCGCGCCGGCGACGCGGCTGGAAAATTGTCCTCGGCGTGCTGGGCTTGTTGCTGGTGACGGGGGTAGGTGTGCTCGTTGCGTTGCCCAGGATCAAGGCCTGGCTCGATCCCACCCCGTCCGACCGGGCTGAGGCAGCCGCCTACCGCTTCCTCAAAGCGATCGTCGACGGGGACGCAGAAGCCCTGAAGAAGCTGAGCACGGTCGACGAGCCGCCGGCGATCCGTTCGTTCGGTACGCCCAAGCGCGACACCGCACGCAACGTGCGGATCCAGGGTTCATTTGCCCCCCTAGCGGACTTCAATGCACAAGTCGACAAGAAATACGTCTACGACCCCGAAACCGGCCGGTTCACCCCTCGAAACGCCATGGGGGCTGCGGCCGAGCTGCTCGACGTCCTGGAAGATCCCAAGACGAAGGCCGAGCATGACGATATCGCGAAGAAGATCGCGAGCGGCAGCCCCGATGAACTCTTTGACGCCGCCGAAGGCTTGGCCAAGAGCATGATCAAGCTGAAAGAAGGGGCACTGGCGCCTCGAAAGCTCTTGCCGACCTATCGCCAGCTCGTCGAGGACGCGAAACCGCCTCTCGCCGACACCGAGCGGGCCGTCGCCTTCGATTACGCTGATCACCGCGACACCTGGAATGCCTTGCTCAAACGCCCGTTCCTTACCCTGAAGTCCGACGGCCCCTACCGTCTCCTTCGAACGCAAGTCGATGTAACCGCTCATGACAAGCTCGCCTCGTCGGGTGACCCGCCGACCAAGCTGCGACTCGAGTTGATGCGGTTCCAACTCGACGGGATCGACACGGAATGGATCGTCGTGTCCGCCCGGCGTGATTTGCCCAAGGCACCAGCTTCAGAACTCACGGTCCTTCCGTCGACCACGCAACCCGCGAAGGACGGAGCGATTTCACGTCATTGATTCTGGCGCGACATCCGATCACAGAAATCACATCGTAAACGATGCCAAGGTTGACGAAAACTGTATCATCAATGATACTGAACGAGGAGATTAAACCGCCTGGTTGGGAGAGAGCTCGTGGACAGCGCCGCGATTTTCAAGGAACTGGACCAACGACGCAGAGAGCTCGGGCTTAGCTACGAATTGCTTTCAGAACGCTGCGGTCTTTCCCGTCCGACCGTGCAGCGCATCTTATCGGGCCGCCATCCGTCGGCGAGCTTCGCGAGCATTATTGCCGTTGCCGAGTCTCTGGGTTTGGGGCTCCGTTTCGACTCCACGGTTGATCCTCGAGAGTTGAAGCGGAACCAGGCCGAGACGAAAGCAAAGAAACTTGTCGCCCTCGTCCAGGGAAGCTCGGCTCTTGAGGGCCAAGCGGTGGACGATGCGGCGATCGCATCAATGGTCGAGCAAACAGTGCACGAACTTTTGGCGGGTTCTAAACGAAGACTCTGGAGCAAAATGTGAGTGGTTGGGACCTGCTGCCTGGCGAAACGCCCATCGATGTCTCAGGACTGAAACAGAAAGGAATCAGCACGCGGGCGGAACTCAATCGAGCCGAGGCCGAAAACATGCGGGAAGCGGTCGTGAGGTATCTCGCCAAGAAACCCTCAGGCCGTGAGGCGCCGTTTACACTTGAATGGATCAAACGCGTTCATAAGCAGATGCTTGGCAAGGTGTGGAAATGGGCCGGACAGTTCCGCCGCGAGAACTTGAACCTGGGATGTGATTGGCACCAAGTGCCCATGCAGGTTCAAATACTGCTCGACGATCTCTTCTTCTGGGAACAGCAGGGCGATGACTGCTTTGAAGCGGCGGTGCGACTTCATCACCGGGCAGTCCAGATTCATCCGTTCCTCAACGGAAACGGGCGCTGGGCTCGTTTGCTCGCCAACATTTGGCTCAAACGTCACGATGAATCCATCATCGAATGGCCCGAAGAAACACTCAGCTCAACGAGCGTCGTCCGCGATGAATACCTCGTCGCCATTCGAGCAGCGGATGAAGGAGATGAAACGCTTTTGAGCCAACTTCACCGGCGCTTCGCTTCGCGGAGTTGAACGGCGTCTTGTGGGCACCAACTCTTCAAAACAGGTCAGACGGTTTCCGTTTGGGGACATCGTCCCACATGGCCCGTTCGTCGGCGAACGGATGAAGCGGGCCTTCTCGTTTCGGTTTGGGGAGCGCTTGCAAGACGGCGGCCGCCAGGCGCAGATCGGTTTGGCTGGTGATCTTGAGGTTCATAGGCGAGCTTTCCACGAGCGCACAGGGGTGGCCCAAGGCTTCAACGAGCTGCGCGTCGTCGGTCACGTTCGCCAATCGCGCACGGTTCGCATAGGCCCTCATCAGCAATTCGCGGCGAAACACTTGCGGCGTCTGTGCGAGGTAGAGACCCGCGCGGGGCACCGTCTCGATGGCGAACCGATTTTCATCGGCTCGCTTGAGGGTGTCGGCGACCGGCACGGCGAGGAGCGCAGCGTCGTGTTCGAGGGCGGCGGCGAAGACGGCATCGACGAGCTCTTTGGTCAAGCAGGGACGCGCGGCGTCGTGGACGGCAACGAACGAGCAGGAGGGGTCCACCACTTCCAGCGCTTTCGCGATCGTATCAGAGCGTTCCTCGCCTCCGTCGATCACTTGAATATTCATAAACGCGACACTCGCGCGGAACCGGCGTTCGAACAGTTCGCGGTCCTCGGTTGCGATCGCGAGGATCACCTGCGCCACATCGTCGCGGTTGACGAATGGCTCGACGGCCCGCAGCCAGACGGCGCGACCTTCGAGCTCGGCGTAGATCTTCTTTTGCTTCGGATCGCCGAATCGCGTCGAACGTCCCGCGGCTGGCAGGATCACGGCAAACTGGTCCATCGTTGCCCTCCGTTCGCGTCCAGGGGGGAGGGTTCAAAGAGCACAACTCACGCAAGAATTGTTGAGCCGGTTGCTGGGTAAAGTCAACGTCCTCGCTCGTTAATCGTCGCCTTCGAGCTCCAGCACGCCGTCTTCCTGCATCGCGTGCGCCTGCTTCATCAGCTTCTGCCGAATAGCGTCGAGCTCCGGAGTGAGCGCGGCGGCGGGGAACTCGGCGAGCACACGCAAGCCGGCCGTCGGCCGCTGGCGGTCGCGGATCAGGACCTGCGCGAGCTTCAAGCGCATTCGCGCAGACTCGTTGGGGTAGTCGCGGCAGTAGTGGCGCATCAGGGGGATCGAGTCGACCTCGGCGTGCGCTGCGTGCATGGCCTTGATCAGCTCCATGAGAGCCTCTCGCGGCGGCCAGCGGACGAGTGTGCGCGCGGACTTGTCGTAGGCCGAAACAGCGCCGGCGAAGTCGCCCATCGCGATGAGCTTCTGGACTTTCTTGACCGCCGATGCGGCACGTTCCTCGGCGCTCTTTTCGTCGATGGTCTCATCGTCCGATTGGAGCTTGCGTCGGAGCGAACGCTTCTGCCGGTCGAGCCGCTCTTCGCGTTTCTTCCAGTCTTTCGCGAGGCCCCGCCGCTTCGACGCGAGCGTGAACACGTCCCACCCTTCGCAATCGACGAGGCCGGCCTTGAGCATCCCCACGGCAAAGAGGCAGCCCCACAAGCCGCCCGAGAGGTGGCCCAGCTCGGTGACCACCGGGATGCCGATTGACCCGTGGAAGAACAGGTGGAAGAGCTCCTGGGCGAGGTAAAACAGGGCCACGACCGTATAGGACAGGTCCCAGTGGAAGACGAGGACCCGGAACCCGATGAAGAAGAAGGCCACGCAGTTCAACTCGTTTTTGGGGGCCCAGATCATGCACATCCCCAGCAGCGCGAAAACCATGGCCGACGCCCCGGCGGCGTGGATGACATGATCGCTCCGCGGATAGAGCAACTGCTGCGATGCCCCGAACAATGTGGCAATGAGCAGGTACGCCGCCAGGTATTTGAACGGCCCGAGCTTCCCCTCGACCGCGATCCCGAAGGACCACAGGAACAGCATGTTGCCCGCGAGGTGAAGGATGCCAAAATGGAGGAAGTTGCACGTCAGCCACTGCACGGGGTGCACCCCATCACCGAGTGCCAGAGCGTAAGTTTCGAAGCGCGACACAGCGGCGGGCGGCTCTTCGTCTTCCTCCACGGTAATCGAGTTCGATTCGGGCGGAACGAGAAAAAACGCCGCGATGTTGATCAGGATGATTCCGACGGTGACTACCGGCCAGTGGTAGATCGGAGCATCGGTTCCCAGGGGGATGATCATCTTCCACCACTCCTGCTCGGCGAGGGAACTGCTCTGGACGGATCAACATTCTACCAATGAATGGGCGTCGCTCCCAAAGAAGAAACGGCGTAGTCGAGATTACCACGGCGATCTACCAAAACCGTACGCTGAGGATGGAGTTCGTCGCCGTCCTGCGCCGGCTTTGAGCCACTCGAGGAGGAGGTTTGGGCACGCTCGTATTCACGGAAGCTGTCTGAGGACAAAGTGATCGGAAAAACGGTCGAGCCCGCCAGAGTGACTGGTCGTTGGTCGAGTCACTTTTTTTGTTGACGCGCGGGGCAATTTCGTCACAATTGGATGCTGCCAGGGAGTTTCCATTTTTAGAGCCCCGGCGGCCTTCGCAACTCCGGCCTGACGCGCCGGGAGCGAATCCCGGCGCCGGGACGATCGGGATGCCCCATGAAACTGATCATTGCTTTGATTCAGCCCACGAAGCTGGAGGCCGTCAAGGAGGCCCTGTCGCACGTGGAGGTCTTCCGCCTCACGGTGATGGACGTGCAGGGATTCGGGCGGCAAAAGGGCTACACGGAAGTTTATCGCGGTCATGAGTTCACCGTGAACCTCCTGCGCAAAATCGAGTTGCAGATCGCCGTCAACGAAGACTTCGTCGAGCCGACCGTCAACGCGATCATCCAGGCGGGTCGAAGCGGACCCGACGGTAAGATCGGCGATGGCAAGATCTTCATCCTCCCGATGGAAGATTGCATTCGCATTCGCACCGGCGAGCGTGGGCCCGAGGCCATATGATCCGCGCGGTCATCTTCGACTTCAATGGCGTGCTCGTCGACGACGAGCACGTCCATTGCGACCTCCTGCGCTCCATCCTCGCCGAGGAAGGGATTGCGCTCACCGAGGAGGAATACCACGCCCGCTACCTCGGTTACGACGACCGGGGCTGTTTCGAGACCGCTCTGGCCGAGGCGAACCAGGATGCCAATCGTGCGCGCGTCGATGCGCTGATCGCCCGCAAGGCTGCGCGTTATTTCGAAGCGGCGGAAGCCGGCCTGCGCATCTTCCCCGGCGCGGCGGATTGCGTGCGGGCTCTCGCGGCACGCTGGCCGCTGGCGATCTGCTCGGGCGCGTTGCGGCCCGAGATCGAGTTTGCGCTCAATCGCATGGATTGCCGAGTCCAGATCGGGCCCATCGTCTCCGCCGAGGACACGACGCGGTGCAAGCCGGATCCGCAGGGCTATTTGCTTGCTCTCGACGCGCTCCGTACTCGTTTCGACGTCGATGCTGTGGACTGCCTGGTCATTGAGGACAGCCTGGCAGGCGTCGAGTCGGCGAAGGCTGCCGGGATGGTCGCGGCCGCGGTGCTTCACACGTATACCGAAGCCGAGCTGCGCCAGGCCGGGGCCGACGTCATCGCCAGGGAGTTGGTCGAGATAACGCCGGAGTGGATCGCGCGGAGTCTCGGCACGGAGTGAAGAGAGCCACGGTCGAGCTGAATCCGAAGGGCATCCTATGCCGACCAATGCCGAGTATGAGGCGCGCATCCAAACATTCGGCTGGGATGAGTTGTTGGACCTGTGGAAGGCGATCGAACGGCGCGATACTCCGGACTGGGATCTGGGGCGCGCGTTTGAGTATCTCGTCTTGCGAGCATTTCAGCTCGACGGTGCGGAAGTGCGCTGGCCGTACACGGTGGACCTCTTTGGTGAATCTGTGGAGCAGATTGACGGCGCCCTTCATTCGGACGGATTGTCGTGCCTGGTCGAGTGCAAGGACATGCACGCTGGTGTCTCGGTATTGCCGATCGCAAAGCTTCGGAATCAGCTCTTGCGACGGCCCGCCGGAACGGTGGGTTTGATGTTTAGCAGATCCGGCTTCACCGACTCGGCTCGCTTCTTGGCCCGCTTTGCGCTGCCGCAGGCCATTCTCTTCTGGAGCGGTCGTGAGGTACAATTTGCGTTGGAATGTCGACGGATCCGGGAACTCCTCGTTTTGAAATATCGCTTCTGCGCTGAAGAGGGTGTGCCCGAATATAATGTAGGCGAGGAGGGTATGCGATGGCCGCTTATGTCGTGACCCAATATCCGTCGGATGCGGAAATGCTGCGGCGTAGTCTTCCTCCAGAACTTCTTGGGACGATCGTTTTTGTACCCGCGGGCAACCTTTCTGACGTCAAATCTCTGGCCTGTTCCTTGATTGTGGCGCGAAGGATTCCTGTGGCCGTTGTGCTCGACGCGCACACCACAGATCCGGAATTGCTCTGCGAGCGGCAGCAAGGCTTGGATGAAGTGATCGGTTTCGTGACGTCGAGCGTGCCGTTCCGGGTTATCCTCGTGATCCCAACCATCGAAGAGGCGCTCTACCCTCGTCTTTCGGATCGCCTTAAGGCGTCCGTCGCTTCCAACGGCTCAGGAAGTGCAGAACCGATCAGCCTTGGGAACGCCGATCAAGCGCCGCCCACCCCCTTTCTCGAACTGCTGGATACGCTGACACCCGACGAGATCGAGTCGGCGCGCAACACACCGGCCGTTAAGGAACTCGTGGAGTTTCTCCGGCAGTCTCGAGAAGGCGCTCTCCCGCATCTCGCCGCACGCCAGTAGTGCGAATGTCGGGTTCCTGAGAGCGACCGGTCAGCGCCGCTTCGCTGTCGGCGGTTCGTTGCGCTCGAGTGTGACGGCCACCACGAACAACTCGCACGTGGTTTCCTTCGACGTCACGTCGATCGTGGCGATGGTCCGCTCGGGATGAGGGTTCACCCATGTCGTGGCAAACAGGCGCACGATTACCCCGGGATTCAGGTCGGTCACATCGTTCATTCCGGTCCAGGCAAGCGTGGCATCGCTCGCCGTATCTTTCCGCTGGTTGGGGAACAACCACCAACTGGCGACGTCGCGGCCATACACAACGGGGATACTCACTGAAGTGCCATCAACGTAGTGGATGACGTACGCGCCGACCTCCGTATCGGGACGAGCACCCTGGTGCGCCGCGTGGACGATGTGGAGCCTGTCACCTTGAGCGTCGACGGCGATCCCGGCCACGGCGTCCGGCAGGCTGGGTGCGTTCACACCTCGCATGTGGATCAATCGCTCGCCGACGCGGTAGTAGGTCTCTCCCATTTTGTGAACGCCTCGAGGCAGCCGCGCCAGGTCGTTGCGGTTGCCTCCCGGGCCGTCGGCCAGGAACGGATTGTCTTTCGTGTCGAGATTCACTAACGTCAGGCGCTCGCGCAGCCCCGGTGGGATCGGCTCGTCCGCGGGCACTGTACGATTGGGTGAGGGCGATCGGGAAGGGTTGGCGGCGATCACGAAATCCACAACATCTTGCTCAGGCCCGACCGGTTGTTCCAACAAAACGAGGTCTTCGGAGTTGGGCTGCCGAAAACACAGTATGACGTCGCGACGGGGCACAAGGTGCAGAATGAAAACGCCCTTACGGTCGGTCGCGGCGGATTCGAACGACTGCGGCGGCGCAATACGCACAGGTCGGTTAGGGTCGACATACACACTTACGCCGGCGAGCGGCTTCCCGTCCCGATCGGTGACCAGTCCGGTTACGGTACGCGTTTCGTCCACCTTGGCCTCGGCGGCCGGCAGACTTTGCGCGTCGTCCGCTGGCACAGAACGAGCTGCTTTCAAAGCATCCTTCTTGACTTCGATCCTGCGGAAACCCATCGCGTTAGCCGCACCTGATCCTCGGATCAATCGGACCGGTTCGACGTCGCCTCGCTCGGGCACCACCACGACACAGCGGCTGTGGCGGCCCTGCGTCGTCCCGTCCATCACGTACACGAACTGCTCGCCCGGAGGAACGAAGAACGTGAAGCGGCCCTGGTCATCGGTCCGCCGCGATTCCACAGCCGCACCGGATCGGGGATGAGCCGGTCCGTAGCATCCCACGGGGATTCCCACGGCAGGCTCGTTCGTGTCGAAGTTGATGACGACGCCACGCAAAGGTCGGCCGCGGATCACCCGCAGCTCGGCCTGTGTATCCTCACCGGCTCGAACGCGTAGGGCTTCCGCGGCGGCGGCCGCCGTTCCCTCCCGCCCTGGAACACGGTAGAGATGCAGGTTGTAGACACCGGGTTCGAGGCGCCTCACGGCGAATTCCCCCCGGTCGTTGGTGTAGGCGTCGAGCCCCCCGCGCGTCATTGTTGCTCGGCGTTCGATGAGCTGCGCAATAAGATACGCGCCGCGCACAGGTGCGCCCGTCTCCTCGTCGATGACCTTGCCGATGATCGCGCCGGCCGGCTCAAGCGTCATAGGATCGATGCTCCTCGCCTCAGCCCGGGCGATGATCCATGGGCCCACGTAGTTCGGATGGAGGACACGGAGGCCTGCATTCGCCTCCGATGGTAGGGTGAGTCGATAGCGACCCCGTTCGTCGGTCACAGCCGAGCCGAGTGGCCAGCCGTCTTCCTCCAAACGCGCAAGAGGCGTTTGTACGAACACCTCGTCCGTGCGGGCGATCATTTCAACGACGATTCGAGCATCGGCGATCGGCTGACCCTTGGGATCGACGATCGAACCCTCGACGTTGTGGTCAACGGGTAGGAGCACGACCTCTAAGGGAAAGGCGGCACTGCCGGTTTGTTCCGGCCGCCTTGCATCGCCGTGCGCCCATCCCAAGGCGCCGTCGTGATGAGCCACCAACGAGAATCGCTCACCAACGTGATCGCGCGGCACGACAATGTTCCCCGCGCCATTTGAAACAACCGTGAGAGATGGGAGGTCTGAAGAGAAAGCCCGCACCTTGACCCCCGCCACGGGTTTATTCTCACGGTCGAGCACACGAATATGGACTGGGTCGCGCTCCGCCTTCTCGGCAGCGGCGGCGGGCTTCGAACTCTTGTGGTCTTCTTCCCCGGCACCAGAGAGTCCCAGCGCGACGAGGACGACTCCGATCCCGAGGAGAATGCCGCACAGGCTCCCGGTACGAGTCAGCAATCGGTGTTTGCGTTCGAGACGAACGAGGGAAGCCAGCGAAACCGAGACATCGCTTCCTTGGAGGATTTGTGATCCGACATCGTGTAATGCAGCGGTGAGCGCCGGGGGTACGCTCTCTCTCGCCAGGGAGGGCAACTCTCGGCTCGCGGCCAAGCCCAAAGCGGGCACCATCCCCCGCCGCACAAGTCGCTGCCGCAGCCGTTCACGCCCGCGAGACAACCGGCTCTTGACGGTACCGACCGGCCAGCCGAGTTCATGCGCCGCCTCTTCGCACGTTCGGCCCTCCAGATAGCACAGGACAAGCGGCCTGCGGTAACGTTCCGGCAGACGCTGCAGTTCCTGATTGATCAGAGCGAGCTGATCATCCGGCGCACAATCGACGACCGCTACGGAATCCTTGGCCGCTCGGCGCTCGTGCCATTGTCGCCGTGCTTTCGCCGAGCGAATCGCGGCCGCCGCTCGGAACGCGACGCCATGGAGCCAGCTCGCGCAGGAACCCGGTTTGCGAATTTCGTGACCCTTACGAATAAGAATGACGAAGGTCGCCTGGAAGGCGTCTTCCACATCGTGAGGATCGCTCAAGATCTGTCGGCAGACGCGCAAGACCATCGCACCGTGGCGTTCCACGAGGATCTCGAATGCTTTGCGTGACTGCTCGCAATCGCGAATCGCCAGGCGTTCGAGGAGCTGTCGATCGGTCAGATTCGAGACGACTCCCAGCTCGAAGAGGTCTCGTACGTCGTTCAACACGCCTTCCCGACGGAGTGTGGTCACGTGTTCGTCCCCGGCTTGGAGCGAGGTTGAGGATCTCTTTCGCGAGAATCTTCGTTACGATAGCCTGTCGAGAAGCGCCGACGGTTCCGGAAAAATTCTGGCCGTCACGAATTCCGGAGGCAAGCGTGTCCAACCCGAACGAGACGGAGTCTCTGCCCAGTCCAGGGCTACTCCTTAGCCGTGACCTGCTCTTCACATCAAAGATCACTGGGACAGCGCGCGAGCTGGGCCATCGCGTGCTCGTGGCCGGCAATACGGCGCTGGCGTCCGAGATGATCGGCCAGTGGCATCCCAAGGTCGTCTTTGTCGACCTTTCCGCGGGCGAGCTCGTGAGTCTCCCCGCACTCGCAGCCTATCGTGCGCAAACGGGTCCGGAAGCTACGTTTATCGCTTTCGGTTCGCACGTTGATACAGACGCGCTCGCGGTGGCGAAGGCAGCGGGCTGCGATCCGGTCTTGCCGCGGAGCCGCTTCACGACGGAGTTGGTAGAATTGATCAAGCAGTATTTTGGCTGAGCCGAGAAAGCGCGGGATTGCCCGTATTCCAACGTGACTTTTCCGGGAGCACACGAAACATGTCCTGGCAGGACCGCATTACGATTGATCCCGCGATCCTAACCGGCAAACCGATTATCAAGGGCACCCGCATCGCCGTCGAGTTTCTCTTGGAGCTCCTCGCGGAAAACTGGACCCAGGAGGAGATCCTACGCAACTACCCGAGCGTAACGGACGACGACATTCAGGCCGCTCTCCATTACGCCGCAGAGACAGTGAAGCGCGAACGAGTTTATCTTTTGACCGTGTAGTATGGTGAAACTCCTGGCCAACGAGAACGTTGCGGCCGATGTGGTCGCTGCACTCCGTGGCGACGGTCACGACGTCGCTTGGATCAAGGAACGGAATCGAGGCGCGTCTGACGACGTTGTGCTCGCCCTCGCCTTATCCGAAAACCGGGTTCTACTGACTTTCGATAAGGACTTTGGCGAGCTTGCCTTCCGCCTCGGGCAAACAGCCTCTCCCGGGGTCATCCTGCTGCGCCCTCGTTTACGGTCACCCGACCACCTTGTCCGGTTTGCTCGAGCCGTCTTGGCCCAAGCTCACACCTGGGATGGTCACTTCGCAGTGGCCGAGGAAGGACGACTGCGGATTGTCCCGCTCCCGACGCCGTGACTCTCTTCGAACGGCAGTTTCGTGATCATGCGATCGCTCAAAACTGCACGATCGCATCGATCGCCAGCAGGAGCTGGCTCCCGCGCGTGCCGTCACTGAACGGTTTGGCAAACTGGTTCCAATCGTACCGTGCCTCGGGACGAATCCAGAGCCAGGGTTTCGGCTTGTAGATCAAGCCGAGCGTGAACTCATAATACGTGCCAGCAACGCCGGTAGCCGTCCCTTTGGTGTCCTCAAAAATCTCCGAGCGCCAGACGCCCGTGAGCTTCTCGGCAGAGTCGAAGGTGTAGAGGAACCAGTTCGCGTAGCCGTACCAGCTCGCCTCGTTGGCGACGGTCCCGTTCGACAGCGGAACCTTGGTGTCGATGATGAAGAAACCTTCCGAGGCCTGGGTCAGCTTCGACGTCCACTTGTGCGTCACGACCATGTCGAAGTACATCCGCGGATGATGGGCGTACAACGGGTTATTTCGTCCGGCCCATCTGGAGGGCGACTACTCAACGCCCAGCGGCAGAAAGGGCTGGTTCACGGCGGGGAAGGTGGGAAGCTGGTCCGGTCCAACCAGGATGTACGACGCCCACGTCGTGTTGCCGTTCTTCGACGTCCAGTTGAAACCGCCGTTGTAGTTGACGTGGTAACGCTCGTCGAACCAGCGGTCGTTGCCGTTGACCAGGGCGTTGATGACGTTGAGTTGTGGGTTCACGTGCAGGGTCGACTGGAACCCGAGGTATGTGAACGGAGAGAAGTTGAACATGTAGGGCACCGAGAGCAGCGGCCGTTTGACGGCCATGACCGACTCGAACCCCGACGGCGAATAATACCGGCCGAAGCGGAGGTCG
>DAIDJG010000571.1 GCA_027451445.1 Singulisphaera sp. | reverse complement strand
CGTTTACGGGAGAGAACCTTTCATGGCCGGCAACGATTTGGTGATGAGCGAGTGGAAGCTTCGCGAAGAGATGTGCGAGGTCGGCCGGCGCCTTTATGCCAAGGGATTCGCCGCGGCCAACGACGGTAACATCAGCTACCGACTCGCCGAGGATCGCGTCCTCTGCTCGCCCACCCGCGTCTCAAAAGGTTTCATGAAGCCCGACGACCTCTGCATCGTCGACATGGACGGCAAGCAAGTCTCGGGCAAACGGAAGCGATCAAGCGAGATTCTCCTGCACCTGACGATCATGAAGCATCGGCCCGACGTCAAGTCGTGCGTCCACTGCCATCCACCTCATGCGACGGCCTTCGCCGTGGCACACGAGCCGATCCCCAAGTGCACCATGCCCGAGTTCGAGGTCTTCCTGGGCGAGGTGGCGATCACGCCGTACGAAACGCCGGGCGGCCAGGCCTTCGCCGACACGGTGATTCCCTACGTCAAGGACACGGACACGATCATCCTGGCGAACCACGGTACGATCACCGCCGGCTCGGACCTGATGGATGCCTACTTCAAAACCGAGATCATCGACGCCTATTGCCGCATCTTGATCCTCGCCAAGCAGATCGGCCGGGTGAACTACTACAGCGATGAGAAAGCCGCCGAGTTGATCCGGCTCAAGCCGAACCTCGGCATCCGCGACGCGCGTCTCGAAAAAGGCCTGGAAAACTGCGACCTCTGCGGCAACAGCATGTTCCGCGAGGGTTACTCCGAGTTCAAGCCCGAGCCCCGCGCGTTCATACCGGAGAAGTTTCAGCAACAGGTCGAGGAAGCCGCTCACGCCTGTGCCTGCTCCTCGAACGGCCACGCGCCGCAAAACGGAAATGACATTGAATCACTCGTCAAAACAATCACTGACCAGGTCATGCATGCGATGAATGGATCATTGAAGAAATAAGGCATTCTATCCGCAGATGGACGCAGATTCAATACAAAATCGGCATTCAATGAATTCTTAATCTGCGTTCATCTGCGTCATCTGCGGATAGAACTTCTTCTGATCGAAGATCGCGTGCGGAGGCGTTTCCATGAATGTGAGCATCATCGGCGGCGGCGGATTGGTCGGTTCGTGTGCGGCGTTCGCGCTTCAGGCGGCGGGCATTGTGAGCGGGATTGACCTGATCGATGTGAACGCCGATTTGTGCAAGGGCCAGGCGCTCGACCTGCTCCATGGCGCGTCGCTCATCGCCGATCAGCGAATCCAGGCGGGCGGTTATGAGTTGATTCCCCAGAGCGACGTGGTCTGCATTACCGCCGGTTTGAGACGCAAGCCCGACGAGAGCCGGCTCGATCTCATTAACCGCAACGTCGAGCTGTTCCTCAACATCCTCGGCCAGGTGAAGGCCGCCTGCTTGAAGAAGAACGCGATCGTCCTGGTCGTGTCCAATCCGGTGGACGTCTTGACCTACCTGGCAACGAAGCAGACGGGGCTGCCCTCGAGCCAGGTCATCGGCCTTGGGACGCAACTCGACTCCGCCCGCTTTCGGAGCCTGATCGCCGAGGCGCTCAAGTTGCCGTCAACGCAGGTCACCGCCACGATCCTCGGCGAACACGGCGACAGCATGGTCCCCATCTGGTCGGCGGCTCAGGCGGCTGGTCTGCCACTCGAGAAGTTTCCCGGCTGGAATGCCGGCCTCGCGGAATCGCTCTTCACGAGAACCCGGGGCAGCGGCGCCGAGGTCATCAAGCTCAAGGGTGGTGCGGGATTCGCCGTCGGCCTGTCGATTGCCGAGGTCATTCACGCCATCGCGCTGGACCGGAAACGGATTCTGCCTGTCTCTTCCCTGGTATCCGGGACGTACGGCATCCGTGACGTCTGCCTGTCGGTCCCCACCTCTGTCGGTCGCAAGGGGGTCGAGGCTCAGCTCGAAATCGACCTCTGGCCGAAAGAGGTGTCCGCGCTCCAGCACTCGGGGCAGGTGTTACGCGAAACGATCGACCAGGTCTTGAAGCGCAACCCCTCGGCGGGCCAATCGTCGGCGCCCGTAGCGGCACCGGCGAAACTCTCGGCCAACGGATCGGGCGTGCGAGTCACGATGGGAGGCGGTGGTAACGGCAACGGAAGCACCCGCGTCACAATCTCCGGACAGCGGAGTGGGGGCCGTCATGGTTAAGTCGCTCGACCGTAAGCTGGCCGCGATCCACGCGAACCCAAATTGCCGCGAGTTCATCCTTGCGGACGCCAAGGACGGCGACATGGCACTCGGGCTCGGAGCACCCGGACGCTCGCCCGAGCTACACGCCGGAGAGGTGCGCTTCAAGACCCAGGAAGAATACCGCGACCAGATGCGGCTGATCACGAAGCAAGGGCTCGTCGACATCATGCTGATGTCCGCGAGCTCGAACTACGCGCTCACAATCCAGGAACGTTTGTTCGACGGCTCACACGTGACCCCCGCCGTCCGCGCCAATGACACCACCGACATCCATCTCGCGCGGGGCTCATCCTATTCGAAGGCACCCTCCCGGCCGTTTCGCACCGCGAGCCTCGACCACATTCAATGCGGCCACCTCGATTGCAGCGACGATGAGCGATCCCTGGGGGCCGACCTCGGGCTCTACAGTGTCACGTTCAACAACGACCTCGCACACGACGTTGCGACGCTCGAACGCTTCAACGCCTTCCGTGAGGAGGCCGAACGCAAAGGATTCCGCTATTTCCTCGAGGTGTTCGACCCCAACGCGCCGGTGGGACTGGCTCCAGACGCGCTGCCCGGCTACGTGAACGACATGATCACCCGTATGCTCGCGGGGGTTGCGCCCGCCGGGCGACCGCAGTTCTTGAAGATCGTCTACCACGGACCGAAGGCCCTCGAGGAGCTCGTTCGGTTCGATCCCCACCTCGTCGTGGGCATTCTCGGCGGCTCGGCCGGAACGACGCGCGATGCCTTTCAACTCCTGGCTGATGCCCAGAAATACGGCGCCAAGGTCGCGCTATTTGGTCGGAAGATCAACTACTCCGAGAACCAACTTGCCTTCGTGCAGTTTCTACGGCTGATCGTCGATGGCGTCATTGGACCCGTCGAAGGCGTAAAGGCTTATCATGCCGTGCTCGGCAAACTCGGTATCAAACCCCATCGCGCACTCGACGATGACCTCAAGCTCACCGACCAGTCGATGAGTTACGCGGGGATGAAGACGATCTCCGTCCCCAGCGCGCCGCCCGAGGCGAAGCCGTTGGCAACTGTCGCCGCGTCGCCGTCATCGAACGGCGCCGTTCGAAATGGCGCTCCGTCATTCGTAGCGCCTAACGGACGGCCGGACTTCAGCAAAATGGATCCTGGGCAGCGTCTCGCTTACCACCGCACCCGTCTGGGTTTAGGGCTTTAGAGCGCCGAACGGTTGAATTGCGCACGGCGACAACCAATCAAAACACAGAAGCATCAGAACTCCCTCCCCCCTTGTGGGGGAGGGTTGGGGTGGGGGGTTCCGGGCAACCAGTAACCGTGCGACGGCCCCCCCA
>DAIDJG010000570.1 GCA_027451445.1 Singulisphaera sp. | reverse complement strand
TCGTCGTTGACGAACTCTTCCTTCGCCGGGTCGAAGGTGAGCTTGCGCTGGAGCAGCCAGGAGAGCGCCGCGGCGTGGCAGGCGATATGGGAATGGCGCATGACCCGCGGGTTGGCCGCAGTTTCGCCGCGCGACTTGACGCAGTCGAAGAAGTTGCGCGCGTGGGCCATGACGTCGAGCCCGAGCGTGGGCTTCTCGGCGAGCTTCAACTCGCCCTTCAGCGACGGTTGGCTGACCTCGACCTCGCCGCTGTCGCCCACCTCGACCCAACCCTCCTCGCCCACGAACCGAACCGGGCACGTGCCCAGGTGCTGGACCCAGCCGGGACGTTCCTGGAAGGGGGTCTTGAGGAAGTCGAGCACGAGCTTAACGCCGTTGGCATAGCGGCAGGTGATGTTGTTCGACGAGGCCTCATACTCGATGGGCATCGTGTCATCGGCCTTGTTCGCCCACTGGCAGAGGTCGACGGTGTGGGCACCCCAGTCGAGGAGCCGGGCGCCGGAGTCGAAGTCGTAATAGCCGCGCCAGCCGCCCGAAACATACTTCTTGTTGAAGGGCCGCCAGGGGGTCGGGCCAAGCCACAGGTCCCAGTCGACCACATCACGCGCCGGGGTTGGCTCACCGGGTAGCCACTCGGTTTTCACCTCGGGAGTGTACACCGAGGCATAAAGCGTGTGGATCTTGCCCAGCTTCCCGCTCTGGGCCAACTGCACGGCCGCCTGGAAATTGGGCACGCTTCGCCTTTGGGTGCCGGCCTGAAACACCCGGCCCGTCCGCTTCATCGTGTCGGCCAGGCTCTGGCATGCGGCGATCGTCAAGCCGCAAGGCTTCTCGCTGTAGACGTCCTTGCCAGCCTGCGCGGCCAGGATCGACGCTGGCGCATGCCAGCGATCGCCAGTGGCGATCAGCACCGCGTCGATGTCCTTCCGGGCAAGCAGGTCGCGGAAGTCGCGGAACAGGATGCAATCGTCATTGCCATAGATCTGGTCCACCAGCGCCTTGCCGGCTTTGCGCCGGCTTTCCTGCACGTCGCAGATCGCGACGCACTTCACATCCGGCAGGCCCAGCATGCCCTTCAAATCATAAGTGCACCGGGGACCGATCCCAATGACTCCGAGCGTGATCTTCTCGCTCGGCGCAACGGCTCCCCCCTTGCCGAGAGCGTGCGCCGGGACGTACCAGGGAACCGAGAGCGCCGCCCCCGCTGCGAGCGAATGCTTCAAGAAGCCTCGGCGCGTCGCGCCGGTACGATCTGCCGACTCCGTGTTCATGACGAGTTTCTCCCCGAGGTGCGTGTCGACCCTGGGTGTGAGGATACGAGCCTCGAAGATGGGTTGCAACGTCATGGGGCGAGGTAGGAACGGTTTTCAATTCGACGAATTCTGGACGCTCGTACGTGGGTTTCGACGTTATAATCCTGATACTTCACGCGAATGGTCGCAACATTGGTAACGTCTCATCTCCTCGACCGTAGGTGACCCATGAGAATCGCCGGCAAACGCATCAGGACGACGCGGCTGCTCCGAGGGGGTCGCTTTGTTGTCGCGGTCGAGGTCGAGATGGTGATCCCGCTCGATGATCCGGGCGAGCCGTGCTATGAGTCGGAGACCATACACTTCATCCGCGAGATCGAAGCGCGTGCCCGGCAAGGTGACAGATCCTGGCTAACCCAACACGGACAAGTGTACGAACTGATCGATCAGGGACAGAGGCCGCTCGCCGTACAGAGAGTCTAGACATCGCGATGCCGAGGCCGCGTGACTTACCTATTTTCCCTCGCGGCCCACAGATTGTGCGTGAATGTGGGAGATCTGGGGTGGCCGGGGCAGAGGAGGCCGGAAGGCCGACGTGCCCCGGAAGCGTCTCGCGGCCCACCGGGGCACGTGGAGCTGCACTCCCCTTTGCCCCAGCCACCCATCCCGCTCGTTGGGGGCGCACGAACTGTGAGGCGCCAGGCTATTTTCTGTGCTCGAAAACTAGAGTTAGAGCCCATTCGACAATTCCCTTTTCGCCTTGATGCGCATCGGTTTTAAATATGTCATTTCAAAACTTCTCTTTTCCCCAAGTCTTACATGACTTGGAGCTCACCGTGGAGGAGACGGACCTCTTCCCCCACCCTGCCGTCGTGCCGCTCCGCGAAGACTTTGTGACCACCCTTTCGGAGGGCGCAAACCTGGCATTGGCCGTGAACACGGATAAGGCCAAATCGGAATTCATCCTTGCGCCGATGCTGCTCGAACTGCGACGCTCTCTGGGCGATCGTTTTGGACTCTTCTCTGGAATCGAACTGGCAGTCGACCCGGCTCGCGGCCTGAATGGCGTCTGCGATTTCATCATCACAAAGTCGTCCCATCAATTCGTTTTGTCGACCCCTTTGATCGCGATCGTCGAGGCGAAGAACGACAACCTACGCTCCGGTCTTGGTCAGTGCATCGCCGCCATGTACGCCGCCCAGCTCTTCAATCAGCAAGCGTCGACTTCGATCGATACCGTCTTCGGAGTCGTCACAACCGGCAGCGCATGGAAGTTCTTACAGTTACACCAGCCTGTCATTAGAATCGACATCAGAGAATACTATATTGATAATGCCGCAACGATCCTGGGTATCTTGACCCACATTCTTCAGGCCGCGTGACCGAAGGATGAAGCGAGGTGAGTCCTCAACACACGCAAGCTCCTCATAGGCCAAGATGCCGCGGACCGAGCCGCGTCCGGTGCCGACCGCCATTTAGTGCGCGACCATGAGAATGGAACGGCCGGCGCGGGCCGACACGCGACCAGAGACGAGAAATACCACCCGGCCTGCGTATTCTTCTCAATTTCGCGGACATCAACTTCGAAAATGGTTCCGAGATTTACGAAATATCCCTGGCGCTCGCCAGTTGGTGCACGCTATGTCATTCGGAGATGCCCGTCGAGGGTGAGTGGCTGGGTCGAGCCCGCAAGGGCGATATCCCCAGTCTGTGCGGACAACTCAAACGTCCAAAGGCATCACCCTTGCGGGCTCGACGTCCGCCCCCTAAAGCTTCCCATCTTCGCGCACCAACAGGCGAGCGCTTACGAGATTGACGAGATATCCGAAATATACCCCCGCACCGGTCCTCGAACAGGTGCACGAATTACTCTCCGAGATTTACGAGATATCCGAAATATACCTCCGTACAGACTAGCGAATAGATGCACGGGCGGGTAGCCGGGGCAAAGGGGAGCGCAGCTCCCCGTGCCCCGGTGGGCCGCGAGACGCTTTCGGGGCACGTCGGCCTTCCAGCCTCCTCTGCCCCGGCCACCCCAGGTCTCCCACATTCACGAACAATCTGTTGGGCGCCAGGAACGTTTTTCATCTCCGCGCACCAACTGGCAAGCGCTTACGAAATATCCGAAATATACCTCTGAGCAGTACCCAGGGATTGTGGATGGCCGGTCGCATGCGTGGGGTTTTCTCGACTTCGGGCTCGCTCTTCATTGTGTCTGAATAAGCAACCAAAGGCCGCGGTCTGCTGGTCAAGGCGACCGACGCGTTTTGTGGCCCCGTACGACATGGCGGCGTGTCGAGGGGCCGCTGGACTTCAGGCAAAACCAGGATTGTTGTTGGCAGCGGTTGGGAACTGAGCCATTATCGCGGCCTCAGAGATCCACCTTTCCGAGGGGTTGCGCACTTGTGTCTCGCCCCAAGTGCCCTCAGCCTAAAGTGAAGGGCACTTGGGGCGAGACACAAGTGCGAAATCG
>DAIDJG010000569.1 GCA_027451445.1 Singulisphaera sp. | reverse complement strand
GCTCATCGGACGGGTCGACGCGGGCGTTCTCCCTCCCGAGGTGTTTGACACCCTGGGCGCGATCCAGGAAGGGCGCCGGCAGGTTCGTGATGCGGAGGACGCGTACTCGAAGGGACTGCGCAAGTCGCCCGATCACCCCGTGCTCAATCTGCACATGGCCCGTTTGATGTCCTCGGACCAAAGGCAGTCCACCAAAGCACGCCCCTATTTCGAGCGGGCGAAGGCGGGTCGCAGCCAACTTAACCCCGAGATGGTGGCCGAACTCGACAAAATCGGTAAGAAGCTGGGTGCGGACGAGACTCGCTGAGCGACCGAGAGCTTCGGCATCGAACGGAAAACCGGCGGTCGATGGAAACCCTTCCATTGGCCGCCGGTCTCTGTTTTTGCGTCGGCCGCGGTTGACGTTCCCGGCGTTTCGATCCGCACGGCCGGCCGGCTGGCGTTGGCCAGCTTCTCGACAGTGTCCATCGCGTTGTGCTAGATTCCGGGGTCGAGCTCGCTCGTGTCAGTGCGGGCATTTCCGATGATTTACTTGTGAGGATCTCTCCGACATGCGACAAGGACGACCCAAATTCTTCCGGTACCTGGGCCTGGCCGCGCTGGCGGTTCTGAGCTCGTTCACGACGATCAACGCGAGAGCCGCGGACGACGATGCGCATCCGCAGGTTGTCCTCGATACGTCGATGGGCCCGATTACTCTGGAGCTGGACCGCGAGAAGGCGCCGAAGACCGTCGACAATTTTTTGAAGTATGTGGATTCAGGCTACTACAACGGCCTGATCTTTCACCGCGTGATCAACCAGTTCATGATCCAGGGCGGCGGGTTCACCGAGAATATGCAGGAGAAGGGGGGACAAGCGGACCCGATCACGAACGAATCGCGCAACGGCCTGAGCAACAAGCGCGGGACGATCGCCATGGCACGGACCAGCGACCCGGATTCAGCCACCTCCCAGTTCTTCATCAACCTTGTCGATAACGGCAGCGCGGGCGCGCGACTCGATGGATCGGGCTTCCGGCCCGGCTATGCGGTGTTCGGTAAGGTGATCGAAGGGATGGAAACCGTGGACAAGATCGCAGCCGTGCCGACGGCCCGGCGCGGACAGCACGAGAACGTTCCCGAGAAGCCGGTGGTGATCAAATCCGCGAAGCGTAAAGCCAAGTCGTGACGTTGCGCCGGAAGCCCCGACCGGGCCTTGACCGACCGCGCGGGGCTTCCTAAGATGGGCCTTGAAGTTGGGAATGGGGATTGATGCGCCCCGAGGTTACCCGACAGACATATCGTTCCGAGACTCCATTTGGTCCTGGGAGGAGCTTTGAATGGCTCACATTGTCGCCGAGCCGTGCTTCGACTGCAAATACACGGACTGCGTCGTCGTCTGCCCCGTCGATTGCTTCTATGAAGGGGCACAGATGCTTTACATTCATCCGGAGGAGTGCATTGACTGCGAGGCATGCGTTCCCGAGTGCCCGGTCGAGGCCATCTTCCATCAGGATAACCTGCCGGACGACTGGAAAGAGTTCACCGAACTGAACGCCGAAGAATGCAGCAAGTGCCCCGTGATCAACGAGAAGAAAGACGCGCTCGAAGGCGAGTCGTGCAACAAGGCCACTCGCTGACGCTCGTCACACCCGGAGTCCGAGGGCATCGGCACAATCTTCCCCCGCCAGTTTGACGGGGGTTTTTTATGCGCGTCGGAAGGTTTGGAGAGCCAAAACGACGGAGGGTCGAAGGCTCCGCTGTTTTTTGGCTCGCGCGGTAAATCACACCTGGGTCATGTGATCGGCGATCCACGGTTGGAGGGATGGCGTTTGTTCCATTGCGCCCACGTCTGCAAACGCGGTTTCGGCTTTTTGCAAAAAAAACGGCGGGGTCGAAGCTTCGACCCCGCCGCGGAAATCGTCGGCGTATCGGCGATTACTTGATCGCGTCGGCCGAAATCGTCTCACCACCGTTTCGGCTCATCAATGAATTGAGGGTGATCCTGTTGACCGAGTTGGTGATGCTCGACACGCTGCCGTCACACTTCAAGAAGTTCACCAAATTCGGATGCTTGCTGGCCCAGTAGAGGTTGTTTCCGAGGGTCGGCGGCTGCGACGAGGGCGGAGGAGCCCAGATGGGCTTGTTCAGGGTTCGATTCTGATCGGTACGCACACAGCAACTCGTGGATTCGGCCCAGTCACCCGTTGTGCTTTCACCCATCAACACCGTCGTCGATGTCCCGTCCTGAATATCGGCCAGCGACACTGTTGAATTGCAATACATAACCCCATTATCCACATAAACGTTCGCGGGGTACTGAATGTTCTGGGCGACGAGGTTGGCGTTGATTCCCGATGCCATGTTTCCACGATAGTCGAGCGGTCCCATCCGGTTGCCTGTGGGATTATTATAGAAGTTGGGAACCATCATGGCCTTACGGTTCGAGGGGCAGACGAATCCCTCGATCGTGCGCCGAATGCTGGTCATATTATCGGGCGCGTTGGTGTAGAGCATGTAGTTAATTTCATTGAACAAATTAACTTGTTCAAGTTTGACGAACAAGCCGCTTTGTCCAGCCCACATATAGGGCACCGGCGAGTTCATCTGGCAATTCGCGTCGTTGACCGAGTCACAGACCCAGCCCGATGGAAACTGGTTGAATCCATCGTGGTATTCCTGCGCGGCCAGTCCCAGTTGCTTGAGGTTATTGATGCACTTGGCGCGGTTGGCCGACTCGCGTGCGGCTTGCACCGCAGGCATGATCAGGGCCACCAGTACGCCGATGATCGCGATCACGACAAGCAATTCGATGAGCGTGAATGCCGCTCTCGACCCACATTTTCCCTGACCACGGCGCATGGGTATTCCCTCAACGATGCGAAGACCGGATGAGTCGGTACGATCCCTAAATCCCTAGTCTACACGAATGCCGGTCCCAATGCCATCACTCTCCCACCAATTCGATATCTAGACCAGTCGGAATGTTCGAGCAGGAGCGTCGTGCGGGATTCTCGCCGCTGAGAGCGAGAAGAAAGCTTCGTACCGGCGGCGGTTTCAGTCTGCGGAATCAATCGCAGCTCAGGCGGGCTTCGCCCCCTGGATCACCGGGTTGGACAGCGTCCCAATACCATCAATCGTGATACGCACGACGTCACCTTCTCGCAACGAAAACTCGTCTGGCGGCACAATCCCGGTGCCTGTTAGCAGAACGACGCCGTTTGGAAAGAGATTGTCTCGTCCGAGCCAGTCGATCAGCTCGTCAAATCGCCTCGCCATGCGTGCAATGCTCGTCGACCCCGCGAACGTAGTCACTCCATCACGATCGATCTCGAGTTTGATGCCGATCGCCGAACGCTCAGGCATTGCCGGCGCCAGCGTAATCCAAGGCCCGAGTGCACAACTCGCGTCGTAAACCTTCGCCTGCGGAAGATAGAGCGGGTTTTCCCCTTCGATGTCCCTCGCACTCACGTCGTTCCCCACAGTGAACCCAACGAGTCGCAAGGACGGCGAGAGAACGAGTGCGAGCTCGGGCTCGGGAACGCACCAGGCTGTGTCCTGACGGACCCGGATCGCCTGCCCCGGTCCGACAACGCGACTGGGCGTCGCCTTGAAGAACAACTCGGGCCGGGCCGCGCGATAGACCAGATCGTAAAACGAGCCGCCTTGTTCCGATTCCTCCTGACGGGCGACCTTACTGCGCTCGTAGGTAACCCCGGCTCCCCAAACCTCCTGCTCGTCGAGCGGAGCGAGCAGCCGTGCCGCATCGAGCGGAACGACCGACCCGCCGGCGCTCAAAAGCTCATTGATCCGGCCTGCGACGTCGTCATCATGCAAGAGTGCACTCAGCCGTTGCGGGCCGGCACCGAGCGGTCTGAGTCGATCGTCATCGAGCAATCCGACGCGGGGAACGTCATCATCGCGCGTGGTAAACTTGGCGATCCTCATCGAGTTATGATTCCTCGCAGCCGAGCCGTGAGAGTTGATGTTGGCATTTTCGTCCGAATCGAGATGATAGCACGAACGGAGAGTTCGCCCAGACCCAAAAATCTCACGGGTTCGGATCGCACAACCCGATAGACAAAAGAGCGCGTCGGCGATCGGGGTTCGCTCCCGAGGCACGACGAGGAGGACAGGGATGTCCGAACGGATCGTGGTGGTAGGTCACGGGGCGGTCACGTGCCTTGGTCGCGGGATGGACGCGACCTGGGACGGGTTGATCGCCGGCCGTTCAGGGATTCGTCGGCACGCCTCGCTCCCGGCTGAGTCCTTCCTGACCGACCTCGCCGGCATGGTTACCGAATTCGGTCCCGGAACACCGACCGAGGACTCCGCAATCGCCAAGCTGAGCGCTCGGTACCTTCATCTGGCCATGGCCTCAGCTCGCGAGGCCTGGGCTGATTCCGGATGCGAGGGTCGGGAATTCGATCGAAACCGAGTCGCTGTGGTTGTCGGCTCCGCGTTCGGCGGCGTCGATCTTCTCGATGCCGAGCAAGCCCGGATGTCGCGTCGGAAGAGCCTCGCCGCCAGCCCCTACCTGGTTCCCGGCCTGATCGTCAATCAGGCCGGCGGCCAGATCGCTCAGCACCTCGGCCTTTATGGTCCGAGCGTCGCGCCGGCGAACGCCTGTGCCTCCGGAGGCCACGCCGTCGCCCTCGGCGCCATGTTCCTGCGCAGCGGCGAGGCCGATATCGCGCTTTGCGGCGCCGGGGAGAGCAGTTTTACACCCCCGATCGTCAATGGGTTTGCTACGATGAAGGCGCTCCTCGGTCGAAAGCCCGAGGACCGCTCCGAAACGGACCCCGGCCAGGCCAGCCGCCCCTTTAGCATCGACCGGGCGGGGTTCGTGCTGGCCGAAGGGTCGGGAGCCATCGTGCTTGCGACGGAATCCGCGGCACGTCGCTATGATCTCCATATTCAGGCAGAGCTTCTTGGCTGGGCCATCAATTCCGATGGCTACCACATGGCCATGCCAAACGGCGAGCGCATCGTCCAATGCCTCCGCACCGCCCTCGAACGATCGAGCGTCCGGCCCGGCGACGTGGGTTATTACAACGCGCACGGCACCAGCACCGTTGTCAATGATCGAGTTGAGACCCAGGCGATCAAAGAGGTGTTCGGCGATCGCGCACGCGACCTCCCGCTGAGCTCCATCAAGGGAGCTCTCGGCCACAGCCTCGGTGCGGCGTCCGCCATCGAGGCTGCGGTGTGCGTGCGTGTCTTAAGAGACCAGATTCTTCCTCCCACGATCAACCACTGCCCCGACCCCGAACTCGACCTCGACTATATTCCCAACACCGCACGATCCGCGCCCGTCGACATCGTGATGAGCGCTTCATTCGGCTTCGGCGGGACGAATAACGCCCTCATTTTCCGGAGATGGAACTCATGAGCAGTCCGTCACTTGTAGCCGAGGTCGCCGACGCGGTACGCTCGGCAGCCAAGATTCCCTCAAACGTCGCGATCACCGACAATTCTCGACTGATCGACGACTTGAACATCGACTCCCTCGACCTGGTGGGAGTGCTGCTTCAGATTCAGGACCATTTTGATATTGTCATCGACGACGACGCTGTGCCAACCTTGAGCACGGTCTCCGACCTCGCGCGTTATGTTGCCCAGCAGCGCGGAGCCGCGGCGGCCTAAGGCAAACGTCATCGTGTCGCCGGAGCGCGACGATCGAGTTTCGGGAAGGGAGTCCCACAATGCAACGGCGTGCGCTGAACATACGCAAGGGCTTGCTGCGAATCATCTTGCCGGCCCTTCGGCGCTTGCCGTTGCCGTTGGCCTCGCGGATGGTCGCGGGGATTGGCCGAACGGAGTACAACCTGCACAGCGAGCTCCGGCTGGCTTTCCAGACTGCCGTCGAACGCGCTCGTACGACGCTTGGCTGTGGCTGGGATATTTCTTCGACGAGCCTGGAGCTCGCGGGAAACCAGGTTCGCTGGCGCACGCGCGATCTTCTTCTGGATGGCGTCTCCGATGACCGCGCCGGCCGGATGTTTCTCGTTGACGACCGTCGACACCTCGATGAGGCACTCGCGCTCGGGAAAGGCGCGATCATCCTCGCGTGCCACTTCGGCGCCCACTTACTGCCGGCCCACTGGCTCTTCCGCGAGAAATACCCTCTGCGGTTCTACATGGAGCGGCCGCGTCATGTATCCAAATACATGGCCCGGCAGTTCGAGAGTGAAGGCCCCCTCGGCCAGGACAAACTGTTCATCTCGCGGCAGGGCGATACCGCAGCCGCCGCCGGGTCGATCCTTCGCGCGTCGCGCGTCCTGCAATCGGGAATGCTGATCTATATCGCGGGAGACGTGCGCTGGGCTGGACAGCATTCGCAGCCCGCGACGTTTCTCGGGCACACGTTTCACTTCTCGGCGACCTGGGTCAATTTGGCGGCGTTGACCGGCGCACCGGTGGTCCCCGTATTCTGTCAAATGCAGAACGACGGACGATTTCACATCGAATACCATCCCCGATTCCACGTTCCGGGCGATGCCGTGAAAACGGCGCAGGCCGCACACTGGGTCCAGTCCTACATCAACCTGCTCGAGGCTCAAGTGCGACAGCATCCGACGAACAGCAATGAATACTTCTTCTGGCCAGCGGAAGACCTTCCCACCGAAGGCGAGACGAAGGCTGCATGAGCCCCGCGAAACGTCACTCGATCATCGACCGCGGCGCATTGCCTCGGAACGTCTCCTGCTTGGCAGCAATTTTCCGAGTCTCCGGAGTGTTGTCCGATGAGTGCCGAGAACGCTGGCCCGGAACTTCCAACCAAACGTCAACGGGTGTTGCAACTTTGGCCGTGGTTGGTCCTTGCGCTGGCTGTCGTCCCTGCAGTCTGGCACGTCGTGGATTTTCCCGACGATCTCGATCGCGAATTCCCTCAGGTGGAACGACCAAATTTTAGCCCTCTGCCTCCCCCCGCGTATCGATTGGCTGAGGCCGGAGACACGATCGATCGGGTGGCGATATATGTCTCCGCCCTCGCCATCGTCTTTTCTGTTGTTGGGCTGGTGCGCACGCGCACGAACCGCGGCCTCTGGGCGGTTGGTTTGGTCCTATCCCTCGCTGGCTACTGGCACGCAGCGACCCCGGGTCCGACGTTCGACGGCTGGTACGGGCTTGGCTGGAGGACAATCGGTGATCGCAGCGCTCCCGTGGCGCAGCGATTAGGATTGGCCACCACGGCCATCGTCGGCGCGTGCCTTGTCGCAGGAATCTTAATTCGCGAGCGCGGCCGCTGGGCCCAGTTCTGGAGGACGGCACGAGAACATCGCGTCGCGCCATTGCTGATCGTGGCACTCGTGTTGGTGATCATGCGGCAATGGGATCCCCCTCATGTGGAGCCGGTAGGCTATTGGCCGCGCTGGGCGTTCGTCTGGGCGCTGATCGCGTTCGATCTCGCCCTGGTGCGCTTGCTTCCGCCCGTGGAGGGCGATCGCCGCTGGTTACGAGGCGGAATGTACACTCTGAGCGGAGTGGGAATCTGGTTCGCGCTGACAATCGTTGGGATCTGGGTGACCTGGTACCATCGGCCGATCGATCGCTTTCGCGCGATCGTACCAGGGCGGATTTTTATCAGTGCAATGCCGACCCGGGAAGGATTGGACGTCGTCGAGCGCCGGCATCACATCAAGACGATCATCAACCTCTTTCCGGAGGACACCCGGTTCCGGAGTCCGAGGCTGCCGGAGGAGTTGCGGTTCGCAAAACAGCACGGGATTCGCTACGTTCTGAACTCATCTGACCCCACCAAGTCCAACGCTTTCCTTGATGAGACGCTCCGAATCGCTCAAGACCCCAATGCCTGGCCGATTCTGGTCCATTGCCACGGCTGCATGGATCGAACCCCCGCGTGGTGGGGGATTTATCGGTTTGTGGTTAAGGGCGACCCGTTGTTTGACATCATGCGCGATATCGAGCGCCATCGCGGGTACCGGCCAAAAGCGACCGTCACGCTACTGTACAACCGGGTTCTGCCCCCGCGCGCTCCCGAACGTTATCGAAACGATCCGACAGCCACCTTGTTGCGGCAGAGCGCTCACGGGGCGCGCGATCCGGACGAAGTCGTCGAAGCCGCGTCCGGCAAGTCGAACCCTGAGCGCCGCTGAGGTGTCTGGGCACGGGGCCTGCGGCTCTTGTATCGAGCTTGACATCAAACGGTCGATCGCTAGAGTACAAACAGGCCCTCGGCGATCGGCCCCTTCCTGAATCGGCTTTCCCCACGATGACACGCCCGATCTCTCTGAGCTCAGCCTCCTCCCGGACTTCACCCCCCGCGATCAGCACCATGATGCAGATGGCTTTGGCTAACCCCGGCCTCGTTTCGCTGGCTGCCGGGTTTGTTGACCAAGGTTCGCTCCCGGTTGAGGCCGCGAGAAGGGCCATCGAGGGGGTCTTGTCGGAGTCCGTAGAAGGGCGCCGGGCGTTGCAGTATGGGACCACGATCGGCGACTTGCAGCTTCGCACTCATCTGATCGAGCAACTTGAGCGGAACGAGCACGTGCCGGCGGGGACTTTTCGCGAGTCCGTTGCGCGCACGGTTGTGACGACAGGCTCGCAGCAGTTGTTGTATCTGATCGCCGAAGCGTTGCTCGATCCGGGCGATATCGTTCTGGTGGAATCGCCGACTTACTTCGTTTTTCTGGGCGTGCTGGAAACTCGCGGGGCCCGAGCGATTGGGGTCGAAACGGACGAGGGAGGGCTAAAGCTCGATGCTCTGGAAGCCACCCTACAGGAACTTAAAGCCCAGGGAATGCTCCATCGTGTCAAGCTTCTTTACACGATCACCGAGCACTCGAATCCAACCGGAATCAGCCTGGCCGAAGAGCGCCGAAAACCCTTGGTGGAGTTGATCGCACGCTGGTCCGGCGAGCAGAAGATCCTCATCCTCGAAGACGCGGCTTACCGGGGCCTCACTTATTCGGACGCCGAAGCACCGAGCGTTTGGCGACACGATCCCGAGGGCGAAACCGTGATCCTGGCGCGTACGTTCAGCAAGACGTTCAGCCCCGGTTTCAAAACCGGTTACGGCGTCTTGCCCCCCGCGCTCCTGGAGACCGTGTTGAGGCTCAAAGGAAACCATGACTTCGGCTCAGGGCATTTCGCCCAGCAGGTGCTCGATCGGGTCTTGGCCGATGGAACGTATGAGCGCCACCTTGCGGAACTGATCGGGTTATATCGACGGAAGCGCGACGTGATGCTCGCGGCCCTTGATGAGCACTTTGCGGGATTCGATGGCGCGGTGACCTGGACGCGACCCAAGGGGGGATTGTTCCTCTGGTTCACGGTCCCCGAAGGGCTCGACACCGGGCCGGACGGGCCCTTTTTCGCACGCTGCCTCGAAGAAGGGGTGATCTACGTGCCAGGTGCGCTCGCCTTCGCCGAGTCGCCCGGCCCGGTCCCTCGGAACCACGCACGGTTGTGCTTTGGAGTCCCCAGCGAGTCTGAGCTCGTCGAAGGCGCGCGGCGCCTCGCGGCGGCGTATGCAGGATGTCTCGAGACGGTCGCGTAAAAGGACAAGTGACCGAACGATTCGGCCACGAAACGACGGGTCCGGTGGGCCTTGGTGCAAGGAAGCGGAGGGCGCCGGTGTTCTTGACTATCATTCAGCGCTACGTGATCGGCGAGGTGCTGCGTTCTTTCATCCTCGCGCTCGTCGCCATGACGGGGATCTTCGTCCTCTTCATGGTCATGGCTGAGGCGCTCAAATTCGGCCTCACGCCAGGCGACATCATACGGTTCGTGCCGTTCGTCGTCCCGAGCACGCTTCCGTTCACAATCCCGGTTTCGCTCCTGTTCGCAGTGACCGTGGTCTACGGCCGGCTCGCGTCGGACAATGAGATCGTCGCCATCAAGACGGCCGGTAAGAGTGCCACCATTGTCCTGATTCCCACCTGGATCCTGGGCGCCGTGATGAGTGGCGTGCTCGTCTACCTGAGTGCCATCTGGATCCCGCGCGCCGCTCACGAGGCCAAGCTCGTCATCTTCAAGAACTCGGAGGAGATGTTTTACAAATTTCTCCGCAAGGACCACGAGCTCAAGAACCCGCGCTGGCCGTTCTTGATTTTCGCCCGGACGGTCGAAGGCAAGACGATGATCGATCCCACCTTCAAACATCGTGAAAGCCTCGACAACATGGATCGGTTCGACACCATCATCCAGGCCAAGAAGGCGACGATCCGGTTTGACTACGAGCATAGCGTCGCGCATGTTTATTTCGTGGATGCCGAGATCTCGAATAACGGCAAGAATCAAAACATCGTCTTGATCAACAACAATACGTTAGACATGCCTCTGCCTCCGGGAGGGGACGGAATGCTCCTCGAGAAGAAGACGCAAGAATGGACCAACACGGAACTCGTCGCCGAGCAGAAGAAGGTGAAGGTCCTAATCGACCAGGAGCGAAAAAGGCAGGCCATCAGCGTCGCATTCGGATTTGGCTCGGGGCGAGTCACCGGCATCAACTGGAAAGAATTTCAGACGGCTTACATTGACTACGGGGAGTGGCAGCGCAGGTACGATGGCTACGAGACGGAGAAGCAGTTTCGTAACTCCCTGGCTTTCGGCAGCTTTTTCTTCGTCTTGCTCGGCGCTCCGGTTGGAATTCGGTTCGCACGTCGCGACTTCTTGAGCGCGTTCATCACCTGCTTTTTGCCGATCATCGGCATCTACTATCCGCTCCTCTTGCTCGGCATCAACCTTGGCAAGGAAGGCGCCTATCATCCGATCCTGACGCTGTGGTCGGGCAACTTTGTCATGGCCGTGCTGACAGGAATCGTGCTTCCACCGGTCATCAAACACTAATCCGCCGGAACGGTGGGTTGAGTCCACCTGACGCGGTGTCCCTGGGCAGGACGTGGGAGTGCTTACGTGCGTATTCTCGACCGCGAACGATACTGGGCGTTTTTCAAAGCCTACGTGATCTGCTTCACGGCGCTCGTGGGCCTGAATGTCGTCATCGACGCTTTCTCCAATTTCGACGAATTCCTCAAGCGCGCGCAAGGCGCTGAGCTGGTCTGGGTCATCGGTCGCTATTATCTGGTCCACATGAGCCAGTATTACGACCGGCTCTGCGGCGTCATCAGCATGATGGCCGCGATTTTTACAGTCACGTGGATGCAGAAGAACAACGAACTCCTCGCCATGCTCGCCGCCGGCATCAGCACCCAGCGAGTGATTCGCCCAGTTCTCATCTCGGCGGTCATCGTCAGTCTGCTGGCGGTTTACAACCAGGAAGTGATCATGCCCCGCTTTGCGGAGGAACTGCAGCGGGACCATGCCGACGACGGTAAAGATAAGGTCGACGTCAAGGGTGCCTATGATTCCAACAGCATTTACGTCCGCGGACGAGACGCAGACCGCGGAACAAAATCGGTCATGGGTTTCAGTGCGACGCTCCCCGTTCGCGTCTCGGGCGAGATTCGCGAACTGACGGCGGAAAAAGCGCGGTACATCCCTCAGTCCGCCTTGAGGTCGCCGCTCCGAGGAGGCTGGATCGCTCGAAACGCAAGCTTGAATCCTCCGCTCGATGAGAAGGAGAAAACAGAAGAGTCCGCTATTATCGAACGCGTTGCCGACCCGAAAGGAATCCCTCTCCCATTTGACAAGCCCGTCAGTGCGGGCGGTGACTGCTACTTCCTGCGCACAGACCTCGATTTTCAGTCCGTGACCCGCCGATCGGAGTGGTATCAGTTCGCGCCCACTGTCGATCTGATCCGAGGCCTCACGCTACCGTCGAACGAGTCCAATCGCATCGAGATGGCAGTTTTCCTCCACAGCCGCATCCTGCGCCCCGCTCTGAGCTTGACGCTGATGTTCATGAGCCTCCCGCTGGTCCTCGGCGGATACGGCCGTAACATGTTCATCAATCTTGGGCTCTCCCTGGGGACCTCTGCCATCTTCTATGCCTTGATCTTTGTCTCGCAGTATCTCGGCGGCAATTCCGTTATCCCGCCCGAGCTTGCCGCGTGGGCACCGCTGATCGGGTTCGGGACGTACGCAAGGATTCGCTGGTGGGGGATTCGGACGTAAGCTGGTGACGGCGATTTCAGGCTTCAGGTCCCAATTCTGCGAGCTCGATCTTATCGTCGGCGGCTTGAGGATCGAACGGTGCACCCAACGCGCGGTCAGCGCCCTTGACGGCCTTTCGCGTTATGGCGTGGGGGCGTCGAACTCTGACAGCGTGCGCTGCGGGCGATCCCACAATCCGAACGCGGCCAATCCAAGAACTAGGGAGCCGAGTCCATAGAGCACGGTCCGTTGCTGAGACGTCACGAACACGAAGAGCCAGCCTACGAGCGCAAGCAGCGCGGGGAGCGGAAAAAGGATCATGCGGAAGGGCAGCCTTCCGCGAAGGTCGGTGCGCCCTCTCAGATAGAATACAGTGAGGATTTGGCCAACGAATTGAACCAAGATCCGTGACGTCAGGAGAGCGGCGATCACGGTTTCCAGATCGGCCAGGCACGCAAGGGTGGAAAGCCCGCTGATGAGCAGCAGCGAGCGGTGCGGAAACTCCCCCGTAGGATGGGTCTTGGCGAGGCCTCGAAAAAAATGGCCCGCGCACGCTGCGGCGTAGGGGACGCGGCTATATCCGAGAAGTGCGCCGAAGGTCGATGCCAAACCGGTCCAGATGATCAAGAGCGTGACCACATGCGCGGTGGATTCCCCATGCAAGCGCAACATCACGTCGGTGGCCACGTGCTTTGATTCGATGACCTCACGCCACGGGAGCACTCCGACGATACTGACATTCATCGCGAGGTAGGCGATTGCCACAACAAAGACGGAGATTACGATCGAACGCGGGATCGTCCGCGCGGGATCAACCACCTCGTCGCCAAGATAGCAGACCTGGTAATAGCCGACGTAGTCGTACATCGCGATCGCAACGGCTGCGCCGAGACCCATGACAAATCGACGGTCGACCGTCCAAGCGCCTGGCGGAAAATCGAACGCCAAGCCCGCGTCAAAATGAGCGAACCCGGCGACGATGACCCATATCACGGTGACGAGCACTCCGACCCAAAGAACGACCATGAGCCGCCCTGCAACTTCGATCCGTCGGTAAGCGAGAACCGTGATGGCGAGCATCACACCCATCGCCAAAACTTTCCCCCAGGCGACGTGCCAATCGAGTAGCCCAACCAGGGGAACCGCGGCGGTGATGTGCCACGCCGTTCGTTCCAAACCAGGCCAGAGAAAACCGGCGTATTGCGTCAGTCCGATCGCGCCTGATGCGACTTCGAGCGGGGCGCTGAAAAGAAACTGCCACACGAAGAGGAACTTCACGCCTCGTCCGAATCGCGACTCGCCGTAGATTGCGTCGAAGAAATGGTACGTTCCGCCGGACCCGGGGAACGCTGCGGCGAGCTCGCTCCATACGAGACCGTCGGAGAGCGCCACGATCGCGCCCAGGACCCAGCCGATCATCGCCTGGGGACCACCCATGGTGGCCAGAAACAAGGGGATCGTGATGAACGGGCCCATCCCGACCATTGTCGACATGTTCAAGCTAACAGCTTGAAGAAGTCTCAGCCGACGCTGAAGCATGGGGAGGAAGGCCCGGATGAATGGCGAGTTAAGGCCGGTCACCCGTAACCGGCCGAGGCGACATCATACAGGTTCGAACCCGACCCCCACAACGGAGGACACGTCAGCGCGATGGACCACCACTCGCTCCCTCGAAGAGACGGCCTCAATCCTCAAGCTTGGATCACCACTCTTCCGGTTCGAACTGCTCTTCTTCCGCCTTCTCGGGCACTTGCCGAGGACTGGACGAACCCGAACCGTAGACCAGCGCCTTGAAGTACTCGTATGGGAAGATCCGGAGGAAGGCAATCCGAACATGCCGCGGGCCGAGAAGTTTCTTCTTCGACTGAACCAGACGCGCTTCGAGCCACTCAGGAGTTGATGTACCGGGAGGACACAGCCACACGCTCTGCTCGGTCGCCGGCAGCGCCTCCACTTCAAGCAGAGCACCGCGCAGGCTGAGGTCGACAATGCGACCGGCCGTCGTGATGAATGTCGCTCCGTCCCACCATCCGAGCCAGCATTGATCGAGAACGACCGTGTAACGACACACACTCCGGCGGTCGTCCTGACCGGAAGGGAGCGTCGACGGCTGGACATGGCTTTTCTTCTGCTGCACTCCCATCGTCAACCTCCCACATGCTCAAGGACGTCGAGGAATCCGATCGGACAGAGCGAAATCACTCCGGCCGGTCCTCCGTCCTCGCGGAAATTCTTTCAAATACCAATGACTTAAACAAATCATATGGACATGATTCACGGAATGCAAAGCGTACCAGGTGCAGTTGCTCCGGCGTCGTCGATGCGCCCACGGTGGTCAGTTCGATCCAATCCGGGTTTTCGGAGTTTTCGAGCCGGAACCAGACACGCTCTCCTCGGGGAGGCACCGCCGGGCTCAGGACGGCGAGACCGGCGTGACTGACGTCGACGAGTGACACGACCACAGTACGGTTCTGGATCGCCTCGCGCCCGATCGGTTTCTCCTCTTCGATCGGTTCGACAGCGTCACGGGCCGCCAGAGCCGTTGCCGCACCCCGGAATCCGGGGATCCGCGAGAGGATCGGCGAGAACACGCTCGGCTCCGCGCTCTTCGATTTCAGCTCCAGAGCCGGCGCAGGGTTTGCGTCAAACCAGGAAATCTCGGCGCGCCGATTGTTGATGGAATACCGGCATGACGTTCTCCGGTCCTTTCCGGTCCGGCTATCCACGGATTCGGGCTCAATTCGTTGCGGCGGCCGCGATTTAACCCATCGAGTTGGATCGGGCGCTGTCTCGTCGGCCGCTGCGGGCTCGTCCCACAACGATTTCCGGCTCGAGGCACCGGCACCCCGATGCCGACTCCACGGCAGCGCAGCGCTGCGACCCAAGCCCTGGGAGATCTTCGGCGCGGACACGGCGGCGACTTCGTGGACGGGTGGAAGGTGCGGTGAAGGAATCGCCGACGGACGCACGTCCGTCGGGAGCGTCACCGCGGGAGCAAGCTCGACCGCGACGGGTGCGTTCTCTTGAGTCGACCGGGTCACGACGGGTTCAGGGACGGCCACTTCCGGCATTGAACGTGTCGCGGCCGCTTCGGCTCCCGCGACGCGGATCGCCGAACGACCGACTTCAAAGGTCGCACCCTCGGTGAGACAAACACAGCGCACTTCCTCATGATTAACGATGGTCCCGCCCTGGGGTGCCAGCAGGTCGACCAGCCAAACGCCTTGCGCCGTATTCACGATCGCGCAGTGATAGGTGGCCACCGTCGGGTCAAGCAGTCGCACGTCACACTCGGCGGCGCTCCCCAAAAGCGCGAAACGGCCCTGCACCCGTCCTTCGATGGAACGGATGCCGCGGAGCTTGATATCGAGCGCGACTTCCTGGAACGTAGGATCATCGAGGCGTGGGGGCTGCGCGCGGTCCAAGGGAACCGACCCGGGCGAAAGACCAATTCGATAGGGACCGATCCGAATCGTACTACCGGGAGCCAGCCATCCCGAGCGCTGGCGTTGCCCTTCCCAGAGAACGCCGTTACGGCTCCCCAGGTCGACCACATAGAGATGCCCATCGATCCATTGTAACAGGGCGTGGCGCTCGCTGACGTCTTTGTGCGCGAGGCATAGATCCGAATTGGATTCCCGCCCAATTACGACGAAGGGCGTGCTAAATGATGGGCAGGTAACCTTGGGAGCCGACTGGCTCTCGATGCTCAATTGCCAGGGGCTGACCACCCCGGCGGCTTCCAGGAATGAGTTCATCGATTGAAGCTCGTGGCAGGACGCACCGTGAGATCCTTGGTGATGACGTACGACGACAGCGCACAGGAGACCGCGGTTGGCCACTGAAAAGGGACCACGCGTCGGTGCGGGCGCCGGTGTCTGGGGTCGCCTTCCAGGCTGTGGTCTCTCCCGCCCTGTCGACTGAAACCTATGTCTCACCCGTCGAGTTGTCAAAAAAGGACTCGTCCGGCACGAAGTAGCCCCGATCACGTGGCCTCAAAAGACCTGGTTGAGACCAAACCAAAGGACCGGGCCAAGCGCTCGGTTCAGCCCTACGGGTTGTGCGATATCGATTCGGATCGTCGCGCGCTCGAGGAAGGCGAAGAGTGCCGTGTCGATCCGGATCCCCACCCCGGGTCCGAAGACCACCGGTGCCCAGCGGCCGGCAAAATACGACTGGCCCACGTCAAAGAACACGGCACCGACGAGGTTCTTGAGACAGAGCACATGGTCGAGAAGGTCCTGGTCAAGCTCCTGCCAGAGCGGGTAACGCCACTCCACCGTGGCGAGCCAGACCGAGCTGCCCAGATTCTGACTGAGGTCGAGCGCGCGTAGCCGCCGTCCGCCACCAAGACGGAAGAGGTCGAGGTTATCGGGGGATCCAAAGCCGCCGTACCCGCGTATTGCGATTCGGCTTTTGGAACGCTCGCCGGACCAGGTCGGGAGCGCTCGCACGATGCCGTATTCAAGCGTGGCCCGCGTGTAATCGAAATTCGATCCGAATGCCTTATTGCCGTACTCGGCGGATGCATCGACGACGTAACCCTCGACAGGGTCCCAATATGGAAAGAGTGTGCTCAAGTGGAACCGGCCGCCGAACGCGCGGAGTTGGCCGGTCTGGATCGGGCGTCCGTCGTCGCCGGCCCAGAATTCCCAGCCGGTGCCGAAGTAGAGCTCGGCGAAGCCCTGGTCATCCGTCAGAAAACTCGTCGACTCGAGCAATCGATAACGCAGGAACGCACGACCGCCGGAGTGCCGTTGGTCGTTGTACCAGTTATAGAGGCCCTCCTCGTAAAACAGCCCCGCCGACCAACTCGGCCAGGGAAAATGAAAGAGGGTGGCCTGGCCGCCAAAGATCGCCTCCCTCAGCGCCGGCTCGGTTCCAGCCCATGCGGTGATTTGCCATTTGTCGATACGTTGCAAGCCGACTTTGAACCCACCGCGCGCATACTGGTCGATGAACGGACCGGCGACGATCGATGGCCGATCATAGGCCTGGAACTGGCCGGACTCGTCGAGCGGGGTCATGAACGGCGTGACCCGCCACGAGACCTCCGGCCTCCAGCGATTGTTATCGGGAACCGCATCGAGAAGCGCGTGGTCCGGATCGACCAGCACCTGGTTCGGAGCCGCTGGCGCTTGAACGCGTATGACCCAGCGGTCGGATTTATCGTCGTGTTCGACTCGAGCGCCTGGGACATTGTAACTGCCGCGGTCAGGCCAGATCGGCACCCGCAGGTCGGTGTCCCCGCACCGACAGAGCACGACGGTTGGTTCAATCATCGAACCTTTCTGCTGGAGCTCGACGACCACCTCGCGTTGCGTACTACGGAGCGTCGGCGTGCCGTCGTGAACTCCGACGAGCGCCCAGTCGGTGTCTTTATGCTCGATGAGCCAGCCGTCCAGGAACCGCGCCCAGTCGCCCTCCGGGTCGAATTCGACGAGCTCGCGCTTGAGATCGCCGTAGTGAAACGTCTTGTAGGCGAAGTCGAAGTAGATCCTTCGGAAGAAGGCGTTGAACCGGTCCGGTCCCAGCCGGTTATAAATCATTCCGATGACCTTGCCGCCGCGGTCATAGGCGAGGCTGAAAAGCGCCCCCAGATTCTTCATCGCCGCGAGGTCCTGGATCACCGGCCCGTTGTTGCCGCGGGCACGCCAGCCGTAATAACCGGCGAGTCGCAGGTCCTCACGCCCGATCGTCGGCAGCCACCGAATGTTGCGCTGCCATGTGATCAAGGGAGCGTTCCGGCCGTATTTCAGATCAAGGCGGATCGCCGTGATCCCGTTGACAATCCCTTCATCCATGAACGTCTCGGCGTAGCCGTCGGTGCCGACAACGTTCCAGAACCACTGGTGCAGCGTTTCGTGCGTGACGAGGTGGTCGAGGTAGCGGGCGCCTGCGGACGGAATGCGCATAACGCGATCGTCAAGCAGGACCAGGCCCGAGCATTCGTTGCCGTTCCAGCCGAAGAACGAAGGGGCCACCTCGAATTCATCGTCGTAATACGGGCCGAACCAGCTTTCATAGAGCGGGATGACCTCGGACGCGTACTCCATCACGTGCTCGGCGTTCGACGCATGTTCGGGAAAAGCAAGCACTCTCACGCGCGTAGCACCGACCTGACGTTCGCGGACCTCAAAACGATCAGAACACACAAACGCAAAGTCTCGCGCGGGCCTGGCGACGATGGTGACGTTCTGGCGACCCCTCGGGCGGTGTTCGACGCGGGTGATCTTTCCGGTCGATGCAACGACCTGTCCCTCGGGAAGGTCGAACTGCACTGTGTAATGCCCCGCTTCCTGGTGCCAAGGCTGGTGCCACGGGACGAAAGGGGTCCGCTCCCAGCCTTTGTCATCGTGATGTGCCAGAACGGGATACCAGTTGAGCAGGTACGTGATGCTCCGATGATGTCCCCAGCGGCCCCAGAATTCCGAAAGGTCGACGATGTAATCGATCTCCGCGACAACCTTCTCTCCGGGTGCCACCTCGCGCGGGAGCGGCACGCTCATGATTGTGTCGACCCTCGGATCAAAGTCGAAAGGTACGCTCTGACCAGCGACCCGAACGCTCGATACGGCGAGGCGCCGGCCCTCCGGGTCCATCGCCTCGTCCGGGCTAAGTCGTAACACTTCGAGAGTTTTGGAGAGGCTCTTCTTGTCCTTGTCCTCGACCCGATAACGTGGATAAACGTGGAACACGAGCTCGCGTGCCGGTACCTGCGTTCGGTTCGTAAATTCAACCGCTTGATGGGCAACCACTTGTCTGCGATCGAGCTCAAGCCGAGCGGCGATCTGATAACGGGGCAAGCCGGGAGGAATGGTCAATCGCGGCCGCTGATCCGACGGACGTACCGGGACGTCCTGGGCGTCGGAGAATCCGACTCCAATGATCCCAATCGCCAGGACAAACCACGCGAATCCGCGCAATCCTTCGCGCATCAGCCGATCGGTGAATCGTGAAGCCGTCCAGAACACCACTCGGGGGACATGAACGAAGTCCGAGTGGGAGTCACGTGACGCGTACTTTAACCGATCGCCGAAAACTCACCATCGCAATCGTGCAGTCGATGCTGATTCACCGTCGGGGCGGGTCGATCAGTAAACGCAAAATGGGAGCGACTGCGCGCGCTTTTGGTTCCGCGCTTTCGCAGAAATTCGCCCTGCGTTCATCGAGAACGCTACACGCGAGCCATCACCAGCGATGCGTTCTGGCCGCCGAATCCGAAGCTGTTGGAGATTGCGGTTCGCAGCGAAATCTCGCGCGCGGTGTTCGGCACGTAGTCGAGGTCGCAGTGCGGGTCGGGTTTCTCCTGATTGATCGTCGGGGGCACGACGCCTTGCTCGAGCGAAAGGGCCGTTGCGGCCGCTTCGAGTGCGCCGGAGGCGCCGATGAGGTGCCCAACCATCGATTTCTGGGAGCTCATCGGGATCGAAGCGGCACGGTGGCCGAACACGCGTTTCACAGCGACCGTTTCCATGAGGTCATTTAGCCGTGTGCTCGTCCCGTGGGCGTTGATGTAGTCGACGTCCGCAGGGTCCAGACGCGCCTCTCGCATCGCCGCAGTCATCGACAGCGCGGCGCCTTTGCCTTCGGGCTCGGGACGGGTGATGCCGTACGCGTCGAACGACGAACCGTATCCCGTCACCTCGGCATAGATGGTGGCCTTACGTCGCCGCGCACTTCGGAGGCTCTCCAGTACGAGTACCGCAGCCCCCTCGCCCAGCACGAACCCGTCGCGCTCTCCATCAAATGGCCGGGAGACCTGCTCTGGTGACCGCGACGACGAACTGACCGTCTTCATCGCGTTGTACGCGACGAGCAATTGCGGATCAAGCCGGCTGTCGCAGCCTCCGGCGAGCATCACGTCCGCGTCGCCCCGCGCGATCAGTCGGAACGCCTCGCCCACGGCCTGCGTCCCCGCCGCGCAGGCGGTGACGATCGTGTTGTTTGGGCCCATCGCATGGTGCAGGATCGAGATGTGGGCCGCCGCCATGTTCGGCAGGTGCCGGAGCAGCCACAGTGGGAAGATTGACTCCGCCCGGGCCATTGAGAACCGACTCATATCAAACGCGCCATCCGTCCCCAGACCGTGCGCGATCGGGCCGACGAGTTCTTCGACGTCGACCGGAGTGATTCCCGTCCCCATACACACGCCAAAACGGGAGGGATCCAGCTTGTTCGCGTCGATGCCGGAATCTTCGACCGCGAGAGAAGCCGCGCCGACTGCGAAGCCGACAGCGCGGCTCATGAGCTTCACGTTCTTCTTATGTTCGCCCAGGTACGGTAAAACGTCGAAGTTCTTAACCTCGCCTGCGATCTTGATGGGGAGCCCGGTCGTGTCGAAGCTCTCGATGTAGCTGACGCCCGACCGCCCCTCTAAGATCGCATCGCTGAACGCGCGACGCCCGATCCCGTTCGGCGAAACCACTCCAATGCCGGTGACCATCACACGACGCATGTGATCCCCCACCCCTCAGAAGCTGCCAACTCATAGAAGTCGTGGGCGAATCATCGACCCTCACGCCCAGGCCGTTTCCGCCTCCTGTCGGAACGACCCTGAAAACCACTTTGCGGGAGCCGACGACTGCGATTGACCATTGGCCACTACTCTCGACCGCACAAACTCGAACGAGCGCTGCACCCTACTCCCTTGGGATCGACCTCCGGCTGGTCCAAATCGACCAATTACCACTAATAATGTAGTGGAGGAACGGATCGTCCGTCACCACTTGCCAGGCCAGCATATCTTATCACCTCGGTCGACCTTGGGCAAATGGGCCAGCAAACTTGGGTAAAAGAAAAAACGCACGGAAAAATTACCGGCGGATCGAACCGCCGTACGCTCAGGGCGCGTGCCGACGGTGGATGAGACCAAACGCTCGACGTCCTCTTCGGTTGAACATTCGCCAAGCAGGAACGACGTGACGCGGGCTCCGAACCTTGTTACGCTGGGCATTCTCCGTGGATAAGGTGGAGAGGCGGCCACGCCCGCCGAGTTGGGTTCTTGTCGGGAGCGAGGCGGAACGATGCCCTTGGCACTTGCAGAACGGTCAAATCTGATTGCACCTTCGGCAACCCTCATGATGGCAGCCGAAGCAAAGCGCCTGAAAGCCGAAGGAATTGCCGTCCTCGACTTTGCGCTGGGCGAGCCGGACTTCCCGACTCCGGATAACATCCAGGAAGCTGCCCGGCGGGCGATGCAATCGGGCCAGACTCATTACACGCCTCCGGCGGGCATCCCGGAGCTGCGCCAGGCGCTCGCCGACCTCTATACCAAGCGCCACGGGTTACCGACACAGGCCGCGCAGACGGTGATTTCCAATGGCGCGAAACATTCGATCCACAACGCGCTCATGGCGGTGTGCGGGCCCGGAGATGAGGTGATCATCCCCGCGCCCTACTGGGTGAGCTACTCCGACCTGGTCAAGCTGACTGGCGCCACCCCGATCATCATCGAGACGCCCGAATCAAGCGGGTTCAAGCTGACGCCTGAGCAGTTCTCAGCCGCCGTCACCCCTCGCAGCAAACTTCTCATGATCAACAGCCCATCGAACCCCACCGGCGTCGTCTATTCGCGGGGGGAGCTCGAAGCTTTAGCTGACGCCGTGCTGAAAACGCAGGTCGGAGTCCTGTCAGACGAGATCTACGAGCAATTGACTTACAATGGCGAACAGCCAACGTGTTTTGCCACTCTGAGACCGGCACTGGCCGAACGAACGATCACGATTTCCGGCGTGAGTAAAACTTACGCGATGACCGGGTGGCGAATCGGTTGGGCGATCGCCCCGCTCGCGGTGGCGAAGTTCATGGGTGACCTGCAGAGCCAGGAAACGAGTAACCCGTGCTCCGTCAGCCAGTGGGCTGCACTTGAGGCCATCAACGGGCCCCAGGACTCGGTCGTCGCGATGAAGGAGCAGTTCACCAAGCGCAGGGCGTACGTGCTGGAACGGATCGCGGCTTTGCCGAACGTGACGTGTATTCCTCCCGGTGGCGCGTTCTACGCGTTCATGAACGTATCGGCCCATTTCGGCCGAACGCTGGGCGGTAAGGTTGTGACGAATTCCACCGAGTTCTGCCTCACCGCGCTCGCCTCGGCGCACGTGGCTTTGGTCATGGGCGCGGCCTTCGGGGCAGAGGGCTATGCAAGGCTCTCGTTTGCGACCGATATGCGCACGCTCGAGAAGGGGTTCGATGCCCTCGAGCGATTCCTGGGCTGACGCCTCTCGGTTCGACCTGATCGATGACGGTCGATGGTTCCTTTGGGCGACATGCGCTCGTGAAAGATTTACTCGCGGGCGCACGCGCTTCGGGTCGATGAAGATTACGGGAATCCAGGAATCGTGCTTGTCCCATTTTGGGTAGAATGCTATCGTTCCGACTCCCGTCGCGATTCCCTTCCCTTGGCGCATCGAGGAACCCGCCCTGAGACTCGCGCCGGTCGTTCGTCCGGCAAGGGACGACTCGCCCGACCGGAGGTTGCCATGAAGGTCTATCGAACCGTACTCGTCGCGCTGTTTACACTCGCGATGTCGACGGGCTGCAGAACGGCGGGCGTGGGAAACTTCACCCGACCCGAGCCGCTCGTCACCGGCGCAACGCCAGCCGCAACAGAACTGGTTGCCGAGCTGAACCGCAATGCCGAGCGACTGCAGACCTTCGAAGCATCACCAACCATTTACGTCACATCGCCAAATTTAAATGGCGGAGTTAATGGTCACCTGGCGATGGCGCGACCGCGTGACTTCAAGCTGGAGCTCGCCACACACGTATACGACGTTGCCGACATCGGCTCGAACCAGGACGAATTCTGGTTTTGGGCGATGACACGCGGCCGGAATGCCGAGAAGGCCATCTATTATTGCAAGTACGACGACATGGGCAATAGTCCGCTAGCCGCGACGCTCCAGCCCGATTGGATCGTCGAGGCCCTCGGTTTCCGGACCATCCCTGAGGATGAAGCGGCGGCAATCACTGTGAGGCCCTCGAAGGACGGCAAGACGCTCGTGTTGACGCACCCCCCCGGGAAAGGTAACAGCCCCGGCCGGGCGTTTCGCCGCGAGACCGTTCTCGATGCGGCAACGCATCGGATCGTGCAACACGTTGTCTACTCCCCCAAGAACGAGGTGCTCGCCCAGGCGAACATCGGCGAGTATTGGCCCGACATCCCCGCGGGGTCCGACGGCCAGGGCGAGAAGGTTCAGGTACCCAAGAAGCTGACGCTCGAATGGACTCAGGAGGGGATGAAGCTTGACGTCACCTTGAGCTCGCCCCGCGTCAACGCGGAGATTTCCCCCAAACGCCGTGCTCTGCTGTTCGTGGAGCCCACGAAGAAGGACCACAAGCGAGTGAACCTCGCGGAGTTGCCGAACCCCGGCGTGAGACAGCCGCCGGCAGCGATGCGAAGTACGCGTCCCGCCCCGCCGGCGGGCGTGAAGCTCGGCGAACCTTCTCCCGTCGGGCTCGACGACCGACGGAGTCCACAGGATCCGGTCGCTCTCACCGCCGACCTGGGCGCAGGCAGCGCGCCTTTGGTCACGCCGCCGCTCCCGAGCGCACCTGAGCCGGACTCCATTCGATCGGCCACCGCCAGCCTGCGCGAGGGTCCGCCTCCGGGATTTGCGCGCTGATGCGGTCGGCGGCCTGTAGATGTTAGAAGAGCAAAGTAACGCTCACGTTTAACGTCTGACATCCGCGATCGTGCTACGTGGCGCGCTGCTCGGCGACTCGGCGCAGGTTCTGTCGAGCCTTCGCCAGGATCGGGCCGACCGAGTTTTCGGGAATATTGAGCTGCTTGGCGATCTGACGGTAGTTCAAGTACTTGAGATGATAGAGCCGCACCACTTCGGCCTCTCGGTCGGAGATGTGCTCCAGCATCTTTTGCACTTCCTCGGCCGTGGCAATGGCCGCCGCTTCGCCCGACCCGTCATCACCGACCACGGCGCGATGCGCACTCGTGTGCCCGAGCTCGGCTTCCCGATGACGCTTGACGACCTCTTTCACACAAACACGTCGTGCAACGACAGTGAGATAGGTGGGGAGGGCGCTATCCCCCTTGAAACGGCGCAGGACGCCGTAATCATCGTCAACGATCGCCAGGAAAATCTCGGCCGCGATGTCTTCGATATCCGCGGGCGAGAGGGCGATGCTCCGGGCGTGCGAGACGTGGTGAATAACGTGGTAGATGAGGCCCATGTAACGATCGACGAAATCGTTCCACGCCCCGGGCTCCTTCCCCAGACAGCGGTCGATCAACTGACGGTCGATATCACACAAAGGCACAGTCGTGCCTCCTCACCATGCAGAGAGGACGTGTCACGCCGCAAGAGCACGGAACTACTCAGGCCGAAAACACGTTCTCGGTTATTGTACCACTCAAAAGTCCTGCGACAAGCGTCAACGCTTCTACTTTTGCCAGCATGCATGCGAGAACCTGGGCCAGCCCAGCCAACTTGCGACGATTCCGGTTCCTGCGCTGCGGAAAGGCGGTTAGAATCAGGCCGTAACAGCGATCGGAACTGGTCCGTGCCTGCTGTCGAGCCTGTCCGCGAACGCGACGAGATTCCGGGCCCCGCCGGTCACGCGCTCCTGGAGACCCTGCTTTGGATCTCACGAAAGCTCCCCCGAGAATCTTGATCGCCGACGACAACCTTCAGAACATCGAGTTGCTGGAAGCGTATCTCAGCGACGTCGACTGCGAACTCCGTACGGCCTATGACGGTGAGGAAACCCTTCGCGTCGTCGATGAGTTTCGCCCAGACCTTTTGCTGCTCGACGTCATGATGCCAAGACTGTCGGGCTTCGAGGTTTGTCGCAAACTGCGCGCCAATCCGGTCACCAAGGATCTCCTCATCTTGATGGTCACTGCGCTCAATGAGCAGTCCGACTTCGAGAGAGGCGTGCAGTCGGGGACCGACGACTTCTTGACGAAGCCCGTCAATAAAATCGAGCTCCTGTGCCGCATTCGGAGTCTGCTGCGTGTCCGCCACTACAAGAACCAACTCGATCGCACTCTCGCTTACCTCGCCGAGTTCGAAGCCGCAAGTCGGGCACCTCAGGAGCCAAGTCGGCGTGATGCGAAAGGCGACGAGTCGTTGGGCGACACCGGTTCGAAGTCGCCATGAGCCATGCGGTCCCCCGGGTAATCATCAAACCAAAACGCGCACGGCCGTTTTTCGCCAGGCACCCGTGGGTCTTCGCAACTTCGATCGCTCGCATCGAGGGTGAACCGTCCGCGGGGGATGAGGTGGACGTTTCGAGCCACGAAGGCCAGTTCATTGGCCGGGGCTTATTCAACCCCCATAGCGGTATTCGGGTACGCCTCTATCGCTGGGAGCAGTCCGCACTCGACGAGGCCTTCTGGTCGCGGACGATCGCTCAGGCACTCAACCTGAGGCGAGAAACTCTCCGGCTCGGCGGCCCGCGCTCGGCGTATCGCCTGGTGTCGAGCGAGGCCGATGGAATCTCCGGCCTGACCGTCGATCGCTACGATCGATGGCTTGTCGCGCAGTTCTCGAGCCTGGCGCTCTTCGAACGCAGGGCCACACTTCTCAGGTTGTTGTCCGAACCGACCCGGGCCGAGGGAATCCTGCTTCGTATCGATCGCGGCATTGCCGACGCCGAGGCGTTGCAAACTCCCGATATCGTTCACGGCACGATCCCCGAAGAGCCCATTCTCATCGAGGAGCATGGCCTGTCGTACGAAGTCGACCTGCGGGGAGGGCAGAAGACCGGCTTTTTCCTCGACCAGCGCGAAAACCGACGGGCAACGGCACGCTACTGCGAAGGTCAACGTGTCCTCGACTTGTTCTGCTATACGGGAGGTTTTGCTCTCAATGCAATCCGGCACGGCGCCGCGACGCACGTCCTGGGCATCGACAGTTCCGCCCCAGCCATCGACCGAGCACGAGCCAACGCCGTACGCAACCAAATCGGTGAAGCACGGTTCGAGGCCGCCGACGTCATGCGTACGCTCGCGTCCCTGCGCTCGCGCGAGGAGCGTTTCGGCGTGGTCATCTGCGACCCGCCCAAATTCGCACGTCACGGTCGCGAAGTCGATGATGCTTTGAAGGGATACGTTCGCCTTAACCGTGCGGCGGTCGACGTGCTCGCACCACAAGGAATCCTCATCACGTGCTCGTGCTCCGGGTTGGTTGATCGCAACCTGTTTAGCGCGGCGCTCGGCCAGGTCGCGGAACTCTCCGGGCGCTCCATCCAGATTCTCGAACAGCGCGGGCAGGCGCCAGATCATCCGGTTTCGGCGTCGTGTCTGGAGAGCGATTACCTGAAATGCCTGGTTTGCCGCGTGGGTGAATCAACCTGAGCGGCGACGGCGCTCGTCGTCCGTGGGTCGGACCAGTTGCAGTTAATGTTTAAGATTTGCTGGAAAGGCCTCTCATCGGACGATATGCTATCTATCAGCCAATGCGGAGACTGCACGGTCCTCAGCGGGAGAGAGGCATGTTGAATCGACCCGAAAACGTGCGGAAAAACGCGTTTCATGAGGCCGGATTGCAGGGCTGGGAACCGCGCGCGGCCGATCTGATTGCGGTAGGTAATCCCACGCGCCGGTGGTTCCTGCGCGCGGGATTGTCGGGGATCGGAGGTTTGTCCGCCGCGCAACTGCTTCAACTTCGCGCAGAAGCCGCCGCGCCGAATTTGCAACGCGCACCCAGGTCGGTGATCCTCTTCTGGCTCTCGGGGGGACCGAGTCACCTCGACATGTGGGATCCCAAGCCGGATGCGCCCAAGGAGATTCGCGGCCCGTTCGGCACGATCGCCACAAGCGTCCCCGGCGTTCGATTCTGCGAGCATCTGCCGCGTCAGGCGGCGATCATGGATCGGCTGACGGTCATTCGCACGATGGACTGCTCCGCAAGCAACCACACGCCCATCACGATGCAGGCGGGCAACCCGCTCGCCAGGCGGACCGACGACGGCCGAGACGGCGCAGGATACCCTTCGATGGGCTCGATCGTGGCCAAGTTCCGAGGGCCGAACGACCCCAGCCTCCCCGCGTTCGTCGGCCTGGCCGACAGTTGGAAGGCCGACGTGTGGGGCTCAGGCCATATGGGGAGCGCCTTTGAGCCGGTGAAAGGAAGCGAGTTGGCTGGCCGGTTCCGCCTGCCGGATGGGGTCACGCTCGACCGCCTCGGCGACCGCGAAAACCTGCGCCGGCAGTTCGACCACCTTCGCGCCGACCTTGATCGCTCGGATGTGATGGAGAACACAGACCGTTACGCGCGGATCGCACTCGAGATGGTCAGCTCGGGCAAGGCGCAAAGGGCGTTCGAGCTCGACAAGGAGGACCCGAAACTGCGCGATGCGTACGGGCACGACAGCATTGGGACCAAGGCGCTCCTGGCGCGGCGGCTCGTGGAAGCGGGAGTGACCTACGTGCTCGTCAGCGGCGCCTGGGGGTACTTCGATCATCATGGCGACAGCGTTGTCTGGAAGGGCATCGAGAAGGGCTTGAAGCCGCTCCTCCCGCGCGTCGACCAGGTCCTCGCCACGTTGATCCTCGACCTCGAGGCACGCGGCCGGCTCGACGATACGCTCGTCATCATGATGGGCGAATTTGGACGCTCGCCCATGATCAATCGCGACGCGGGACGCGATCACTGGACGAACGTCATGTCGCTGGTGCTGGCGGGCGGCGGGCTCCGTCACGGTCAGATCATCGGCTCGACGGATAGCAAAGGGCACGGCATTCTGTCGCGCGCCGTCACGCCGCAGGACCTCGCGGCGACGGTTTTCACTCATCTCGGAATCGATCCGGGTGCCCAGTGGGTGAGCGCGCAAGGAAGGCCAACGCCGATCGTCACGGAGGGCGGTCAACCCATCGCGGAGCTGTTCTGAACGCTCCAAGCCGCACGATCGCACGATCGAAACGATTGCAAGTTCGTCTTGCCCAAATCGGGGCAAAGGGGTAAACCCAGGCGCCTGAACTCCGCGAAGACGCGCACCGTTGCGATGCAAGGAGGCATTGCGCCCATGTCGCCCCGCCGCGAGTTTTTCACCTTCGGCCTCGTGCTCGCGGCTCTTGTCGGCATCTTCTTCCACGAATCGCTTTTCGGTGGGAAGGTGCTCAGCCCCTCCGATGTCCTGCTCGTCCAGTCGAGCTTTCGGGAGCGCGGGGGTCCGCTCTACGAACCCGAGAATCGGCTCCTGATGGACCCGGTACTCCAATTCCAGCCCTGGCTGGAATTCAATCGCAAGATGTTGCGCAGCGGGCGTCTGCCACTCTGGAACGATTTCGTGGGTTGCGGTGCGCCGCATCTCGCGAATGGTCAGAGCGCCGTGTTCGACCCCTTCCATCTGCTACCTTATCTCGGCAAACTGCCGAGCGCTTACGCCTGGATGGCCGCCGGGCGACTTTTGACAGCGGGCCTGGGGATGTTTTTGCTCGCGCGGTGCTGGGAACTGGGATGCTGGGGACGCTGGTTCGCCGGGCTTTCGTACCCGTTTTGCGGCTTCCTCGTTTTGTGGCTACTCTACCCCGTCACAAACGTCGCCATCTGGATGCCCTGGCTCTTCTGGGCCACCGAGCGCGCCTTGCGAACGCCCGGCGCGAGATCGCTTGGGGTTGTGGCTGCGACCGTGGGCTTGGTGCTCGTCGGCGGACACGTCCAGACGAGCGCGCACGTCCTTCTCGCAGCGGGGCTGTACGTGCTCTGGCGCGCCTCGATGACACACGTTTTTGGGGGAGGGCGAGGCTCTGTCCGAGCCAGCCTTGATTCAACGGTGAGTCTTCGAGCCGTTGGATCATCGCGAGCCACGCGATCTCACGCCGAAAGCGATCACACGCGATGTCCCAGTGACTCGAAGACTCGTCACCAGGACAAGGCTGGCTCGGACGGAGCCTCGCCCTCCCCACTTGAGCACGACGCGGTCATTAGCCGCTCCAGTCTCGCCTGTTGGGCCGGCGGCGTGCTGCTAGGCATCGCGCTCGCGGCTGTCGAAGTCGTGCCTCTGGGGTTCTACCTCGCAAAGAGTCCTGTGTGGGCCGACCGCGCACGCGAGCGCACACCCTGGTGGACCATCGCCAAACCCCGTTGGCTCAACGCCGTTTGCACAGCCTGGCCGTACGTGTACGGCAGCCAACGACGAGGGCATCCGAATCTCGCCCGCGCGCTGGGCGTGCACAACGTGAACGAAGCCGCTGGCGGATTTGTCGGTCTGGCCACGTTGATCTGGCTCGCGCCGGTCGGTTGGCGAGCTCGCAAGCGACAGCCGCGTCTCGTCTTTCTAACGGGCCTCCTGGTCGTCGGCGCGTCGGGGGCGTTTGGCTTGCCCCCGGTTGACAATCTGCTCCGTGCGCTACCAGTCCTGAACGTGACTGATAACCGGCGAATGACCCTCTGGGTCGCGTTCGCACTGATCCTACTCGGCGCTTTCGGGATCGAGTCGCTGACCACCGAACCGAGCGCTCGGCCGGGGCGAATCGGCCCGCGACTCTGGCTTGCTCTCGCAGCGGTGATGGCGATTCTCGCGCTGAACGTGCCGCGTGCCGAGGCCCATCTGCGCAGTCGGGCTCTGGAGCACTACGCGCAGGCCTCGACCAGGTCGCCTTCGACCGATTCAGAGGCGTTCCGCCTACGTGCGGAGCGGCAGGTGCGAGCCACGTTGTCTTTTGTCCCTCGGTATCTCGGCATGGCCAGTGCCCAACTCGTCGCGCTCGCCGCGCTTTCACTTTCCGCGCGACGAACGTGGCTCTCAGCAAACGCGTTACGAGGCAGTCTACTCGCACTTACGTTGCTCAATCTCTTCACGTTCGGCGTCGGTGTCAATCCCGCCATCGCCCGCGACGGTTATTGCCCTACAAGCCCGGTCATTGAGCACCTGCGCCGTGAAATCGGAACGAGAGGACGCATCCTCGCAATCGGCGAAGAGCTCGCACCGAACACCTTGATGCGCTACGGGCTCGCGGACCCTCGCAACTACGATTCGGTCGAGCTGGCGCGTAGTCTCGACTGGTTTGCGCCCTTATACGAACCGTCGAACCAAGCTCGAACGAGCCGCCGAGAGATCACGTGGGCAGGCGTTTTGAGAACGCGCGACCGGCTCGAAGAATCTGGGGTCGCCGCGGTGATCGCGGCGTCGCCGCCGCCGCCAAACGCGTTTGAACGCGTCGAGCACATTGGCACGGTATGGATCGCATACCTCAACGCCAAGCCGCTCGTAAGTTCGGCAACCAATGCTGTCCGGTTGGAAGCACTCCACGACCACGGCATGCTCACAATCGTCGCCGATGCAAAAGAGGGTTCTAGAATCCTGATACGTCAAACTTATGACCCAGGATGGCGTGCTCAGATCGACGGTGAACCCGTACGGGTTGAGCCGTACAAGGAGGTGTTCCTCACGATTCCCGTAAAGAAAGGTATGCATAGCATTACGTTGCGATACGATCCTCCCGAGGTGCGCAGCGCCCTGGCGGCATCGTTTTTTGCGGCGTTGTTGCTGGTTTTCGCCTTGACGAGGTTTCCGTTGTTCCGCTTTACTCGAATTATCGCTCAGGGACTTGGAAGCCCACGAGCCGTCGCGTTACAATCGAATCGATGATCTCCTCCGGACTTCCAAACCGGCCAATCACTGAGGGACAAGACGCTGATGGTCCACTTCACGTGTGATCTCTGCGGCAAGGATTTGACTGACTCCGGTGACCCGCGCTATGTGGTCAAGATCGAGGCCTACGCGGGCTTTGACCCCAACGAAATCACGGAGGAAGACCTGGACGAGGACCACATGGAGGCTGTCTCGGAGCTCCTTCAGCGCGACGAGACTCTCAGCAACGAGGAATTGTCCCGCCCCTTGCACAAGGGGTTTCGGTTCGATCTTTGCCCCGCTTGCCACGTCCGGTTCCTCAAGGACCCGTTGGGCAAAGAGTTTAATCGCTCGTTTGACTTCAGCAAAAACTGAGCGTCGTTGTTTGTTATGAGCGCGATGCATGGAGTGATGACCGTCACTGCCAAGGCGGCGTGTGCGTCACTCCATCGACCGTGTCAATCGCTCCTCATCGAGCGCGCGGGGCGATCCGAGCACCTTTTCTCGAGCAGTCCAAAGCCTTCTCGACAGAAAGTGCTGCACACGATCGCGAGACTTTCTGCGACCTTAACGCGTGGCGAGAAAGACGATATTCGTCACGATCGAGAGGGCCAGCATCATCACGAGCGCTGCGATCAGTGAGTTTCGGCTGTTGATGTAACCCGCCCACTCGGTCATGATCGCTTCCGAGACTGCCGCCGCCGCGCCCTCCTTGACCTCACCTTCTGCCAGAACCGACAGCGTCTCGGGCTTCTGCCCCGCGAGCATCGGACTGTCCCCCTGAAGCAGGCACTTCAGGTCGAGGATCAAGTCGTCCGGATTGCGATACCGGTTGTCCCGGTTTTTCGCCAGCATCGTCTCCACGACCATGCCCAAACCGCTGGAAAGCTTGGTATTGAGGTGGTCCGGCGGGACGAGCATCACGTTCTTATCGACATGCTTGCGCATCACCTCGGTCGGCGTTTCTCCACTGTAAGGGACATGACCGGTGACCATGTGATAGAGCGTGGCCCCCAAGCTGTAGATATCCGCGCGAATATCGACGTCCACCTGCCCTCGAACCTGTTCGGGGCTGATGTAATAGGGCGTGCCGATGGCCATGCCCGCCTCGGACATGGCCCATTTCTCGTCGGCCGTCAGTCGTGCCAGGCCGAGATCGGCCAGCTTCACGCCGCCATCCTTGGTGAGGATCACGTTTTCCGGCTTGATATCACGGTGAATCAACCCGCGTTGCTGGGCGTGCTTGAGCGCCTCGGCGACGTCGAGAACAATCCGCAGCGCAACCTTTTCGTCGTAGACCTGGTTCTGGTCGAGGGCGTCCTTGATCGTCGAGCCCTCGACGTATTCCATGACGAAGAAGTGGTACCCGTGGGCTTCGCCGGCATCGATCGCGTTGACGATGTTGTTGTGTGACAACTTGGCAGCGATTTTCGCTTCGCGGTCGAACCGCTTGATGAATTCCTTGTTCTGAGCCAGGGCGTCCAGCAGGATCTTCACGGCCACGATACGATCGACGCTCGACTGCCTCGCCTTGTAGACCACCCCCATCGACCCTTTGCCGAGCTTCTCGATGATCTCGTAGCCCGGAATCTCGAGCTTGGGCTTGGTTGCCCCCATCTCCTGGAGCAGGCGCAACGACTGATTCTTGGTGAGGACTTTCGCCTCGACCATGATATCGAGAAGGCTCTTGGAACTGTCCGTGTTGGCCAGTTTCGCCTTATGGGCTTTGCAGATCTCGATCTCATTCGCCGTGGCCAGACCGCGCCTGAGGACGGACTTTTCGAGGTTCAGTTCGCTCAGGCTCGACAGGCCTTTGGTGTCTTTGTCTTTCGCGGGGGGGTTGCTCTCGACCGAAGTGGCCATTCAGCCTTCTCCTCGGATTGCTGACGCGAACCGGCGGCGAACGATCGTTCGCCCTGAAAAGATAAATCTTGCTAGATGCGGAAGCCAGCCAGTTGCGGATAGGAATTTTCGGCTGTTGTAAGTGGAGTCTCGTACACAAATTATGGGCAATGTGAGCCGATTGTCAACGATTTTCCTGAGGCGCGTGGTGACCTTGCCACCTGGGAAAAATCGAAGGGATGGTCGTGATGGTCTCCCGGTGCCGGCCCGTATGCTTGTACGACCCCAATGGCCGGGCTATAGTGGAAGCCTGCGTTCATGATACGGATTCAACCCGCCCCCGGTGACGCGGCTCGTGGTTGAATCTCGCAAGATGCTGAAAACGGTCGTGTGCCCGGAGGCGGAGTTGCCCAGGATTGGTGTGATTGCAGGTGACGGGGTGGGTCCCGAAGTGGTTCGAGAGGGATTGCAGATCCTCGAAGACGTCGCGCACCGGGAGAACTTTTCCTTTGATCTGACCCACTTCGACCTGGGTGGTGAACGTTATCTCCGCACCGGAGAAGTGCTTCCCGAGCCGATCGTCGAAGACCTGCGGAAGTGTGATGCGATCTTCCTGGGCGCTGTCGGCCACCCTGACGTCGCGCCGGGAGTGCTCGAGAAAGGCATTTTGCTGCACCTCCGGTTCGCGTTTCACCAGTACGTCAACCTCCGCCCGGTCCGTCTCTATCCCGGCGTCGATACACCCATCAAAGGGAAAGGGCCGGACGAGATTGATTTCGTGGTTGTCCGCGAGAACAACGAGGACCTCTACGTCGGTGCCGGCGGCTTCACCCGCAAGGGGACGCCGGAAGAGGTGGCCATCCAAACGTCGATCAACACGCGAGCCGGGGTCGAGCGCTGCCTGCGCTTCGCGTTCGAGCTGGCCCGCACTCGCGGCCGGCAGCGGCCGTTCCCTGCGCTCAGCGAGGCCGAGCGCGCACGTGGCCTTGTCGGCCAGGTCACGCTTGTGGCCAAGACCAACGTTCTCACATTTGCGCATGATCTGTGGATGCGTGCCTTCACCGAAATTTCTCGTGACTATCCCGAGATCAAAGGCGATTATCAGCACGTTGACGCCTGTTGCATGAGAATGATCGTGAGCCCGGAGCGCTTTGACGTGATCGCGACGACGAATATGTTCGGCGACATCATCACCGACATTGGGGCGGTGCTCCAGGGTGGGATGGGACTCGCGGCGTCGGGGAACTTGAACCCCTTGCGGACCGCGCCGAGCATGTTCGAACCCGTGCACGGCTCGGCGCCCGACATCGCGGGGAAAGGAATCGCGAATCCGATCGCGGCGATCTTATCGATCGCGATGCTGCTCGATCATCTGAACGCGTCTCGCGCCTCCGAGCGCGTCCGCCGGGCCGTGGCTAAGGTGTTGGCGGCCGGGACACCGAGGACTCCAGACCTGGGAGGCAAAGCAACCACCGCTGAGGTCGGACGCGCCGTCCGAGAGGCTCTCGAGTAGGGCCTGCGGGCGTTGGCGCATGGAACCTCGGCAACCCGGTTGAGCGACTCCCGCTGTTGAGCCTACCGGATCTTCTTCGCCGCGTGTTTCTCGTTACGCCAATGCCCAAGGTCCCGCCTACTCGGAGGAGAGCCTCGACCATGAGCCTAGGTGCCAGTCCCTCCCTCGATGCCAGCGTCCTCGTCCTCAATAAGTACTTCATGGCCGTCCACGTCATCTCGGTTCGACGCGCCTTCTGCCTCCTCTTCAAGGATTTGGCGGAAGTGATCACGCTCGACGACGGACGGTATCAATCGTTCGACTTCCAGAGCTGGCGCGAGGTGTCCGAGGCACGCGCGCGCTTCAAAGAACCGGACGATGAGTTCATTCGAACGGTCCATTTCGAGATCCAGGTCCCGCGCGTCATTCGGCTCCTGACCTACGATCGCTTCCCAAAGCAAAAGGTCAAATTCAATCGTCGCAACATCTTCGCCCGCGACGGCAACCGCTGCCAATACTGCGGACGACGGTTTGCGACCAGCGAACTGAGCCTCGACCACGTCTTACCAAGAAGCCGAGGCGGACAGGCCAACTGGGAGAATATCGTCTGCGCCTGTCTCAAGTGCAACGTCCGCAAGGGCGGGAGGACGCCCTGGGAGGCTGGCATGCGACTCGTCAAGGAACCGATCGCGCCCAAAACAAGCCCGGTCCTGAGTCTCAAACTCTCGCACCGAAAGTATCAGAGCTGGAAAACGTTCCTCGATAATGCGTACTGGTCCGTGGAACTGCACTAACCCGAGTTCGAAACTTTGCACCGGCACCCGTCGCATCATCTCGATGGGGAATGCACGGGTGACTTCAGTCATGACGCAGTTTTCGGAGCAGCGGTCTGATGACCAATCGTGGAGCTCTCGCGGTTCCGAATCGGCGTGAAGCGGGAGATTCGAAAAGCCAACGGCCGGCTCACCGCAAAGGAGAGCCGGCCGAATTCATCTAGCCGATTCGAGATCGAAAGGATTACTTCTTCTCTTCGGCCGGCTTGTCAGCGGGCTTCTCGTCCGCGGGCTTGTCAGCAGGCTTGTCGGCGGGCTTCTCATCCGCGGGCTTGGCGGGTTCGGCCGGCTTGGCCGGGGTCACAGCCGGCGCCGGATTGGTAGCGGGGGCCTCGGGGGTCTCTTCCGAGCTGCAACCACTGATCAGGGCCAGCGAAAGGGCGCACCCTGACAGAATCGACGAGGTCAACAAACGGAGCTTCACCGATCTTCTCCTCAAGGAATCACTCGGTGGACTGCGGTCGTCCGCTGGTGGGGAAATCCGGATGATCAACTCGCTCCGACCCTGTGTAGTCACGAAGATCACACAGGCAACACGCGAGTCCACCACGAGATACAGGGCCGAATTATAGCCACGCATAATAGCGGTCGCAATCAAAAATCCGGCTCAGCGTCGATGTTCGCCGAATTCTGTCGTGCGCCCGTTTCCGAGCGATTCAGAACGGTGGCGGCATCGCCAAACGGTGATGTTTGGTCGAAGCTGCACTCGTGGTTCGTCCTGACGAACGATCGACCATTCGCCCCAAGATTCGTCTGCGATCGCCGCCTTGACCGAGTTTCCGATTCCCGGACAATTGAGCCGTCCGAGACCTCCTTAGGACGTGCGCCGCCGAGAACGCCGCTGCAACGTGAACGAGCCCACGCGATGAATCCATTTTCCTTACTTCTGCTTTCCGGCGTGGTCTTGCTGAGTCCCTGGGCTCTGATCACAGGCAAACGCAGCCGACCCGAGATCCATGGCGTGCGAAAGTTCCTCTGGATCGTCAACAGACTCTACTGCTTGGTCTGGCACCGCCTGGAAGCCCCAGTCATGGCACCTGTCCCAGCACAAGGGGCCGCCATCCTGATCTCAAACCACACGGCAGGTCTTGACCCGATGGTTTTGCAGGCTTCGAGTCAGCGCGTGTTGGGCTTCTTGATCGCGCGGGAGTTTTACGAGTTTTGGGCACTCCGACCGATGTGCCGCTTGCTCGGCTGTATCCCGGTGCGACGTGACGGTCACGACCTCGCCGCGACACGTGCCGCGCTTCGTGCGCTGGACGAGGGGCGTGTTGTACCCATCTTTCCTGAGGGACGGATCAATCCCACGTCGGGGATGACGCTCCTCGAGGCGAAACCGGGCGTGGCATTCCTCGTCCTGCACGCCAAAGTGCCCGTGATCCCCGCGTTCATTTGGGGCACCCCGGCGACGAATCAGGTCTGGCGCGGATTGATCACCCCGTCACACACGCGCGTCATCTATGGCGAACCGATCGATCTGACCGGCCCGATTCCTGACGGCCCGATCGACAAGCAGCGGCTGGCCATCGTTGCCGAGCAGATGATGGACGCTATCCGAGCGCTTCAGCGGCGGGCGCTCGGCAGCCTTCATGAGGGCGTACGGCAATCTGATGGACCCGAAGATGACCTCCGAGTGGGACCGACACCTGAGGGCCGTCCTTACGCGCTATCCGGCGATCGCGCGTCCCAGCGGTGACCTCGTAGGCCTGGGAAACGCCGGGGGGCTCAGCGGTGCGCGCTTGTGGCGGTACGCTTCGGGCCGTGGCGCTCTCGTCCTGCGTGCCTGGCCTCCCGAGGGACCTCCCCGACCCGCGCTCGAAATCATTCATCGTTGGATCTGCAAAGCCGCACCAACCGGATTCGTTCCACGACCACTCGAGGCACTCGACGGCCAGACGATTCAGGCTTGTGCCGGCCGGCTCTGGGAACTCGCCCCGTGGCTTCCAGGGCAGCCCGCAACTCCGGATACAAAGACCGTAAATCGCGTCCGCGCGGGGTTTGCCGCCCTCGGTGCCTTCCACCAGAGGCTCAGAGCCGAGGGTTCGACGGGACCTAGTCCCGGCTTACAATCGCGTTTGAACGAGCTACAGTCGTGGCTCTCGACCGATTTTTCACGCCTTGAGATGCGCTTGCGCCAGCGTCCCGAGGACTCCGCCACGCCATTCGCGCGTCAATGGTTGGACGAAGCGCGGAAAGTCGCCCCGGCCTGGCTCGAATCGCTTCACAAAGTTGCGGGGCTCACGTGTTGGCGACAACCTTGCTTGCGAGACGCCCGCCCCGAGCATTTTCTGTTCGAAGGGGACCGAGTCGCGGGTCTCGTCGACTTCGGTGCGATGGGATTCGAGTGCGTTGCGACTGACCTCGCGCGGCTGCTGTGCGAATGGATCGGCTCCGACCGCGCAGCGCGTGCCGGTGCGCTCACAGCCTACGACGCGGTCCAGGCGCTGGATGAGGTCGAGACGCCCCTCATCGAAGCGTTTGAAATGTCCGCCGCATTGCTCGGTGCGGGGCACTGGGCTCGCTGGTTCTATCTCGAAGAGCGGACATTTCGCGACCGCGGCGACGTAACACGCGGAATTCAAAAAGGGCTCGCTCGGCTCAGACAGAAAATTCGCGACGACAGCCGCTGACCTCTTACGTCGCGTCCGTCAAAAGTCTCTGCGCTTCGGTATGATTGATCGCCACTCGCACGATGCTTTGCGCCCTCCCACTGTCGGGGTCGACTTCGATCAACGCGCCGTTCAGCCGGGGATCGCCTGTCGCAACCTCAAAGTAATGAGGCACGCACGTGAGGGTCGCCGCGAGTACACGGTCGTAACGACGACCAAGGATCGAGTCGTGCGGCCCCGTCATTCCCACGTCCGTTTGATAGGCCGTACCGTGAGGAAGGATTTGTTCGTCGGCCGTTGCGACGTGCGTGTGCGTGCCAAGGACCGCGGTCACGCGGCCGTCGAGATAACGACCCAGGAGTTGTTTATCGCTGGTGGCTTCGGCGTGAAAGTCGACGATGATGACGCGAGCGTTGCGCGCCATTTGTTCGAGGAGCCGATCCGCCGCGCGGAAGGGGCAGTCGACCGGCTTCATGAACGTCCGGCCAAGCAACGTGAAGACCCCCACAGGTGTTCCGTCTCGCGCTTCGACGATCGCCGACTCCTCCCCCGGTGCTTCCGGGGGAAAGTTCGCGGGCTTGAGAAGCCGATTCGTCTGCTCGAAGAGCGCGAACACCTCATCCTTCCGATAGATGTGGTCACCAAGCGTAAAAACATCGACGCCGGCGTCGACGAGTTCCTCGTGGCAACGCGCCGTCATCCCCGATCCGCCCGCGGAATTCTCGGCGTTGCACACCACGAGCCCAAGGTCCCAGCGCCGGATGAGCCGGGGCAGGACCTGCCCGACGATCTTACGTCCCGGCGAGCCGACGACGTCGCCGATAAAGAGAATCTTCAGGGGCATCGTGCCTGACTTTCCGCTGCAAGTGAAATGATCTGAGGATGGAATCCGTAGCGATGCTGAACCGTGGCGCGAAAGGTTTGAATGAAGAGATCAGCTCTTATCGCGCAAACTCAACGCTACGCGACTCGCGAAGAACGGTGACCTTCACTTCACCAGGATACGTCAATTGGTCCTGCACGGCACGGGCGATGTCACGGCAAAGCTTGGCGGACTCTTCGTCGTTGAGCCTTTGGCTGTCGGCAATGACGCGGATTTCGCGACCCGCCTGAATGGCATACGCTTGTTCGACACCAGGGAACCCGCAGGCAAGTGCCTCGAGCTCTTCGAGACGGCGGACGTACTTCTCGAGGGTCTCTCGGCGCGCACCTGGGCGGCTCGCACTGATCGCGTCCGCGGCAGCGACCAGCACCGTATACGGATTCTCCGGACGGAGATCATCGTGGTGGCCGAGCGCCGCGTGGACAACTTCTCTCACCTCACCATAACGTTTGGTCAGCTCGGCGCCGATGACCGGGTGGCCGCCTTCCATCTCGTGATCGGCGGCCTTTCCGATATCGTGCAAAAGACCACACCGCCTCCCCAGCGCACCGTTGAGGCCCAGCTCTTCGGCCAGTAAGCCCGTGAGATAGGCGACTTCGAGCGAGTGCTGCAACACGTTCTGAGAGTAGCTGGTGCGGAACTTGAGCCGGCCCAGGAGATCGAGCAGTTTCTCGTGCAGTCCAGGGACATTCGCTTCTTGCGCAGCGGCGTGGCCGACTCGCCTGATGTGCTGCTCCATCTCCTCCTGCGTTTCTTTGACGATTTCCTCGATGCGCGTGGGGTGAATCCGGCCGTCCTGGATCAGTTTTTCGAGTGCAATCTTGGCAATCTCGCGCCGGACGTTGTCGAAGCCCGTGACAATCACGATGCCCGGCGTATCGTCGACGATCACGTCGACTCCCGTCGCCTTCTCGAAGGCACGGATATTCCTTCCTTCGCGACCGATGATCCGTCCCTTCATGTCGTCCGTCGGGATGTCGACGGTACTGACGGTCGTTTCCGCGGTATGCGAGGCGGCGTAGCGCTGAATCGCCGTGGCGAGGATCTCGCGTGCTTTATGCTGGCACGTGTCCTTGAGGAGCTGGTCGTGCTTGAGTATGAGCCCTCCGACCTCATGGCGCAGGTCGTCCTCAAGCCGTTTCAGAAGCATCGCCCTGGCCTCGTCCGGCCCGAGCTGCGACGTGCGGTGCAGCACTTCGCGTTGCTCACTGAGAATCTGCTTCACTTCTTGACCGCGGCGGTTTAAGTCTTCCTGCTGCTCAGTCAGGTAGCGCTGCACGCTTTCGAATTCGCGTTCCCGCTTGTTAATCATGTCGAGCTTCTGGTCGAGCAAGTCACCGCGTTTTTCGAGGCGTTTTTGCTGGTCGCGCAGGTCGCGCCGAGCTTCTTCGACTTCAACGTCGAGAGCTTCCCGCCGGCGGAGTGATTCTTCCTTCGAGCCAAGGTCGGCCTCTTTGCGGATGTTCTCGGCCTCGCGCCGAGCACTGGCGAGGATCTCCTCGGCGAGACCTCGAGCAGTCTGGGCTCGCACGCGCGCCAGGTATTGTGCGGCCCCCCAGCCACACCCGATCCCGGCGAGGAGCGCGAGAAGGCACCCCACAATGTTCCCAAACACGTCAGCGCCTCAACTTTCGTTCTTGTGGTCGTCTTCCGGGCGCACCCTGCGATCCGCCGGAGCCGCGATCCAAAGCAGACGGGTCAGGAAACCCCGCTCCGACCAAGATCCGACAAAGGCGAGACCGGAACCGTTAACGACACACCAAGACTCGCGCGAAGCGCATTTCCGCACTACACAACGAGGAGAAGGGAGAGAGGCGCCCCTGAAACGCAGCCCAATCGTCGTGCCGCGCAAAAGGCCATCCAACAGCACGGCGCAACGGCCGCGCCCCGCACGCCAACCTCTGGGGAATCGTCCCCCCTTGGTTGAAACGGGTTCCCGCACTGTCCCAGTCGACCGCGGATGCCAGGATCCGAGGATTCGTCAATTCCCTTGCCAAACGGCAGCGAATTGGCCATGTGGACTCTCCAATGGTCCAACGCGCGCGGCGCACCGCGCCACGCCCAGAACCCGAGGAGCCACAATCCCAGGACTACCCACATACCCGCGGTGCCTCAACTGGAACAGAAAGTGGAGTGTCGTTCTCCGGTAACGGACCGCCATGTGCGCGTGTGCTGATACACAGGCGACACCGGTCGCGCATCCGAAAGTCAAAATCGCGTAAACCTTTCGGCCGAAATGCATTCGGACCCGCCAGCAGATGCCGTGGGCAAGAAGGGGACCCCGGCCGATCGAGGACCACGAAGCATCAAAGCCTCGGGGCAAATGTCTAATGTAACAGAAAGGATTGACCGGTCAACGGTCCGCTTGGATTGAGGCGAGATGTTGGGATGGCGACGGGGGAAGGGGTAGCCGCGTTATTGAGGGCGGCTCGGCGAAGTCGAGTACCATCAGAGTGGAAACCGAGCGCTTTCCCGCACACGCGGGACGGTCCCAAACCGAGCCCGCGGCGCTCTGAACTATTCGTCGGTACTCTTCCCGGAGAAGTAGGTGCGATCACGCGCTTCCCAGGCGGTGTAGCCCAAAAGGTCGTAGAGCCTTGCACGCGTCTGCATCTGTCCGAGGAGGTCGCGTTGCGTCCCGTGTTCGCGCAGGTGCTCGAGCGTTCTTTCGGCTGCGTACATCGCCGCTCGCAGCGCTGTTAATGGATAGATCACCGCTCGGTAGCCCAGCGCCGCTAGCTGTTCGAAGGAGAGCAGGGGACTCCGTCCGAACTCGGTCATATTCGCCAACAGTGGAGCGTCGAGCGATTGTGCGAAGCGAGCGAATTCCTCCTCGCTCTCCAACGCCTCAGGAAAGATCATGTCGGCGCCCGCGGCGACATACGCGCGGGCACGCGACAGGGCCGCATCAAACCCTTCCACCGACCGCGCATCCGTCCGCGCCACGATGACGAAATCGGAATCGCGACGCGCGGCGACCGCAGCGCGAACCTTGGCGACCATCGTCGCGGGATCGACCAGAGTTTTTCCGGACAGGTGCCCGCAGCGCTTGGGAAGCACCTGGTCCTCCAGATGCAAGCCGGCCGCACCAGCATCCTCATAGAGCCGGACGGTGCGCTCAACGTTGACGGGCTCGCCGAACCCCGTGTCCGCGTCGCAGAGCAACGGCAGACTTGTTGCCCTGGCTAAAACGGCCGCTTGTTCAGCAAATTCGCTCACCGAAAGCAAGCCGACGTCCGGCAGTCCGGCCCAGCCGGCGGCAAGCGCTCCGCCTGAGAGGTAGACCGCTTCAAATCCCAATCGTTCCGCGATCTTGGCGGTGAGAGCGTTGAACGCGCCCGGGATCATGATCGGCTGGGCTGTCCACGCCGCACGTAATCGGGCGCCACGTGATGACATCGTAGACCTTGCGCTTCACGTTCCAACCGAGCTTCGAATCTCGTCCCACTTCATGCTATCGCGGTGCGCCATGCGGGAAAAGGACCGGCCGTTCCGACGATTCAACACGCTCAGCGCCAATGATTCCTTGGATCGGCCCTCACGATCTCACAGGAATCGATGATGTCTTCAAGATGGGCGCCAGAGGGCTCACCGGGATACGGACGGAGATTGATCCAGCGATTCGATTTCAATCCCTCGTTCTCCTCACGCTGAAGGACCGCAGCAAGCTCGGTGCTAAATGCCGCCGCGCCAAGACCATCAAGATGGGTTCGGTCCCAGAAAATCTGTTGCGTGTAGTTCGCATGCCTCCCATCAACGACCGTTGCGTTGGGGTACTGCGCGAGCATTTGCCGCATGGCTTTTTCATAAAGCTGATGCGGGTCTGCTGCGTCGATCCGAGCCTGCCAGGCGGGGGTCGTGGGCAACAAAACCCAGACCAATCGTATCCCGTGCGCTCGAGCTAAATCAAAAAATTTATATATATATAATTGATTAACCGGAGTACAAGTGAAACCGCCGGGGTTTTCGCAAGGCGGAACGTGCGTAAGGTCATCGTGATTGAGGGTGTTTCGCTCGCGGACGAGTCCGCCTCGATTCGCGATCGAGTTCCTCCCGTACACCGTACCCGCGAGGAGCGTGCTGGGAGACTTGCCCTGGAGGTTGAGCAGGACGTGGATCCGAATCTGGGTCCGGCGATGGTAGGAGGGGAACAGTTTGCGGACCACCCAGTTCCCCAGTACGCGGGCCTCGTGCGCGTTCCAGGAGAGCTCGGCGGTTTCCGCAAGCGACAACATTTCGGGCCACTGCTCGTCGTTGAACTGGGTGTTCGAAGTCAGGAGTGGGAGAAAGTAGTCGACAACCACGATCGACGGACGGGCACCCGCCCTCAGCGCGCGGCGGAAGAGGTAATAGCTGGAGGGGGCTTGGCCGGCGATGACCGCGAGATTCAAGGTTGGGCGGCCGAGGAGGGGTTCCAGCACCCTCGGCTGGACGTCCGTTTTCATCTGACTGTCGCCGAAGCAGAGGAGGTCGCACTCCGCAGCCTGGCGTTTCGCCAACTCAGCAGCCACACGCCAGTCGTTGCTGTTGCCGTTCACCTCGGGCGGATAACGCCGCCCAATATACAGTTCGAGTAGAACGACCAGCAGGACCATTCCAAGGAACCCGGCCGGCACCTTGGAGCGAGCGGTCGTCGCGTGGTACGGTTCGGTCTCCACGAGCGTCGCCCTCTCGCGTCAGAACTGAAAATAGATGAACTGCGCGCCACCAAATTCCCCGCCGATCACGATCGCGTAAAAGCACGCTGTGTAGAACGCACTGCGCAGGTACCACGGAGCTCTCGAAATGATGTCGAGGTCCTTCGAGACGTATTGTGCCGTCTGAACCATGAGCAGCGGCGCCACGACCGCAACGACCGGCGCGAGATACGACGTTGCCGGGACCGCAAACCGTGTCGCGATCGCCGTCAACATCCCGTGCACTTGCTCCATCGAGTTCGCTCGGAAGATGAGCCAGCCCACGCAGACAAGATGGAACGTTACGAACATGCGCAACAGGTCCCAGCTCACCGACTCGACGGGTCCCCGCGGCTGAATGCGTTTGAGCCACGGTTCGAGCAAGCGGTGCGCGACGAGCAGCAGTCCCTGGTAGAACCCCCAGATAACGAACGTCCACGCGGCGCCGTGCCAGAGGCCGCCGATGATCATCGTCAACATCAAGTTCCGGTACAGCATCAACGTCCCGCGCCGATTACCACCGAGCGAGATGTACAGATAATCGCGCAACCAGCTTGAGAGACTGATGTGCCAGCGCGTCCAGAAGTCTTTCGGACTGGTCGCGAAATAGGGCAGGTTGAAATTGAGTGCGAGCTCGAAGCCCAGGCACTTCGCGATCCCTCGAGCCGCGTCGGTGTAACCCGAGAAATCGCAGTAGATCTGGAAGGCGAATGCGTAGATGGCCAGGAGCGCCAGGCCCCCGTCGATCGTCTGCCAGCGCCCGAAGAGGTCGTTGACGATCGTGGCCAGGTTGTCGGCCACGACGATCTTCTTGGCGAGCCCCCAGAAGATGAGGTACGACCCTTGGTAAAACTGGTCGAGGTTGAATCGACGCGGCCCCGCAACCTGGGGCAAGAGGGTCGTCGGCCTCATGATCGGTCCGGCCACCAGGTGCGGGAAGAACGAGACAAACGTCGCGAACTCGATGAAGTTCTTCGTCGGCCTGATGTCCTTGCGATACACGTCGATCACGTAACTCATCGACTGGAACGTATAGAACGAGATCCCAATCGGCAGCACCACGTTCAACTGAGCCAATGGCACCTGCAGCCCCATCCGGCTCAGAGCGACCTGCAGGCTCTCCGCAAAGAAGTTGTAGTATTTGAAGTACCCCAGCATCCCCAGATTCAGCGCCATGCTGAGGGCCACGAAGGCCTTTCGCTTACGGCTGTCGTCGATCCGGTCGACGGCGATGCCGCAGGCATAATCCATGACGGTCGACAGAATCAGAAGGGAGAGGAACTTGGGATTCCAACAGGCGTAGAAATAGTAGCCTGCACCCAAAAGCAAGAGGTTCTGGACCTTGTAATGCTTACGAAGTGCCCAGTAAGTCGGGAAAAGTAAGGCAAAGAAATAGGCAAAATGATAAGAATTGAACAGCATTTCGCCTCCCCTCCTTGAGAGCGATCGGTCCGTCGTAAGACCGCGACGCGGTGCGCGGTGGTATCAGATCCATCCTCGGTCGTCAAGGCGGCCCGGTGACAACAGTCGATCACAGAGCTTATCGTCACATCGCAGTATCGTTTGTGAGGGAAGTAGCACCCGTAGGACCTCTCGTCACGCAAGTGGAATCCAGTCCCGAGGCGGACTCATGCGTCCGCGACGAGTGCGATCGCTTGGTGAGGCGCGCTGTCTTCCTCGAGTTTCGAGAGTCGATTCCAGATCGCATCCGCCCGTTCCTGGCCCAGGACCGGCGTGACTAACCCCTGGAATTTCTGGCGAAGCTGTGCGTCGGTCAGTGGGTTCTTGTCATGGCCTGGAGGATGACGAACGGTTGACTCGAAGACCTGACCGTCATTCAGAGTCACGCGCACGCGGTTCGGAATCGCGGACGGATACTCCGCGGAAAGCTCGGTGTCCTCAACGACCTTCGTGCGCTTCACGAGGTCCAGGAGGGCGGGATCTCCGAGACGATCCGGCTCGAACTGACGGGCGGAAACATCGCCATCGACGAGAGCCACCGCGGTGCAATACGGGAGGCTGTGATCGGCCGTCTCGCGGGTTTTCGGCCGCCATTTTTCGGGATCCTGGCCGATGATCTCGACAGCGGTTCTGAAGGTGGCGATCTCGATTGAGCGGATCGAAGCGAGGTCGTGAATGCGCGGACGAATATCGAGCGCTGCGGCGATCGCGGACTGACTGTGGTACTCCGCCGGCCAAAACTTGATTGACGTCTTCGGCAGCATCCAATCGCCTGGGTTGGATCCGCCGAGCTTCTGGACAGGGAGCGGCCCGGAGACCTGCTGGCAGAAACCCATGTCCCCCTCAAACAGCGGCGCTGGTCCGGTCATTCCTTCCTTGGCGAGCAACGCCGCGAAGACGCCGTTGCGCGCTGCAAATGCAAAGGCGCAGCCCTTCCACATCGAGAGTTCGCCTGCACGAGTCAAACGGAGTGCCGTGCCCGTGGTTCCCGCGATCCCAAGCGCATGGAGCGTCTGGGCCGGGGTCAGCCCCAGCAATTTCGCTGCGGCCAGGCTCGTTGAGAGCGAGCCGTAGGTTGTGTGGTCCCAGCCCCTCGCTCGGATGCTCGAGGCATCACACAGCCGGCACTGCACTTCGTAGGCCACCGCCGCCGCCACGATCCAATCCTTCCCGCTCGCGCCAACGTGCTCGCCAACCGCCATGACCGCAGCCCAGTTGTCGCTCGGATGTGCGGGCTCGAGTGAAAGGTACGTATCGTTGCAGTCCAGATAGCGGATGTGAACGCCGTTTGCAAACGCACCCCAGTCCGCCGTCGACCGTCCCCCGCCGAACAGCGACGCACCGGGCTCGCCTCGCATCGTCGTCGCGACGCGTCGTGCAATCGTGGGCGCCGGCTCCCGCAACGCTCCGACCGCGCAGGCAAACGCATCGAGCAGTCGCCGGCGAGCCTCCACGACGACCATCTCAGGAAGATCTTCGAACCTTGTGTTCAACGCGAACGCGACGAGTCGTTCGCTCAGGGTGTCGGTCATCATTCGGCCTCAGGACACTGGTTGGTCTCGCCAGAAGCGTGCATCTTACGGCTCAAAGCCGCGATTGGCAAACGACGTCCCGCCGCACCCGAATGCAACTCGGCTCGGCTGCCGCGATCCGTTTATACACGAACAGCGCATTAACTCTTAAACCGCTGATCTATCTTGGCGCAGGAGGCCTCGGAACAGATAAAAACGCCAGGGTTGAACTTTGCATGAGGTGTATCACTGCCGGGCCGATACACCCTCCACGCGTGCCGGAGCGGAAGCCGTCGGGGGAGGAACGGCGAGTGAATTCAGGTGTTCCAGCAAGATCCGTCTCACTTCTCGGATCGCCTCCGGATCATTTTGAACGCTGTGACCCGATCGCACAACTCGCTCCGACGCGACTCGCGTCGAGGCGACCCCGTCATCGAGGTGTGCGCTGCGGTAGGGGACAACACCGTCCGAAGTGTGGTCCACTCCGTCCGCGCGTAGTGAGCCGATGATTGAATGATAAATGACATCGGGCGCAGGTCTCATCTTAAGCAGCGCGAGCAGGACATCGGAGTCAGGTGTCAGCGTTTCAATGCTGGTCGGCAGCCGGCGGAACCGCCGAGGGAACGCCTCGGGGTTGTCCTTGATCAGCTTGCCGAGCAGCGAGGCGACATGGTCAGTTTCTCCGATCAGGTTGTTGCCGACCCGCCCGACGACGCCCCGGCTCAGTTCCGAGCCCCGGTGGGGTGTCGCCAGAAAGGCGACCCGCCGAACAAACGGCAGTGGCTTGAAAAACAGATACCCTCGCAGCTCATCGAGGACCACTTTTTCACCGAGCATTTCATCGAACGGGCGGTCGGAATTGAGCTGCCACCAAAGATTTCCGCTGTCCACAGTCATCGCGTGGCTGAGCAGGCCACCCATGCTATGTCCGAGGAGGACCATCTGTTTGAACGTAGGGTTATCGCCGCTCGAATTGTAAAGATGATCGGCTTGCTGGAGCGAGTCGCGCAGGTGTGCGGCAGCGATCGGGAGCGGTACGCCGGTCGGGTACATGTAGAGGAAAAACTGATAGCGCTGCTGGATGGTCGGCTCGTACAGGAGGTCGTTGAGCATTGGGATCCAGGCAAGCGGGCTGGAGATCAGTCCGTGGACCATGACCACCGGGATCTTGTCCGGCTCGTAGGGCCGCAAGAGCATCAAGTTGGCTCGTCCCAGCGCCTCGCCGGGCCGGAAGAGGCCGTTCCAGCGATAGCGATTCAAGTCCGTACGCGACCACATGTAGGCCAGCGGCATTGTGAAGTCGGACTCGACCGGCAAGGGCGTCGCAGCCGGCCCGACATTGCGCACCCGGACAGGGTCAACGAGCTCGAGCCTGCACTCGCGCGGTTCCTTGCCATCGGGGTTTGCATCGCGAAGCCGAGAGTTCGGGACAAGGAACGCCGTCAACGGGAACGCCATCTCGGGGGGATAGAAACGCTCGTCGCCTTTTCCCGACTGATCGGACTGGCGAACCGCGATGAGTGGCACCCCCAGGCCGTACTGGTAGGTCATCGCGCGCAAGCCCGACACTTCGAAGTCGGAGGCCAGAATGATCTGGCTGATGTCGGCGGGTTTCCACGGCGATTGATGCAGAATGACGCGGAGGATCTGCTCCCGGTCTCGAACTTTCAGCTTGATCGTCCCTTCCGCCTCGATTCGGCGCTCGGACTGAGCGACGCGGATGACCCGCTCGAGGCCGCCGTTATAGAGGTCACACGCGAGGCGAAAGCGCGGGTCGGACGGTTTGCGTCCTTCGACGAGCAGAGGGTCGGCGTCGAAGAGAAAATCGTAGGCGTACGCAACGGCGTCGAGGTAATGATCGATGGCTTCCGCTTTGTGCCACCGCGTGGAGTCGAGCCGCCGGCCTTCGAGCCAGGAGAGCTCGGCTAGCGCATAGACCACGTCAGGCTCAGAACGTTCGTGGGCGAACTTCGCGAGACTCGCGAGCGCGGCATCCACGTCCTTCTTGTAACGCCGTTCGAGGTCGTAACGCCTTAGTGTTTCGAGGGTTCGTTCGCTCGGTCGGTCGAGTTGCGCCAGATTACGTTGAAGCGATGAGTGGCCGCGGTCGCCGCGACTCGGCGTAACCGTGATGTCGGACCAACCAAGCACGGACGCGGCGACGATCGTCAGGGAGACGAGAGTCATGGTCGGGTCACTCCATTGACCCAGTTGGGGAGCACGCTGTGCGCCCTGCGCCAGGCGCCCGGCATCATACGGAGTCGCGCCGATGGGTCAAGGTCAGGAGCGCGGAAGTCGAGTTGCCAACCTAGCCAACCTTCGCCCGTTCGCCGACGGACTCGCGCTCTGCATCGTCAAAGGGTTCGCACGCCTCGTCATGATTGACGATCGCCAGACCGGAGTGCATGTCTGAATCACATTCTCCGTTGGGAGAGGGAACGAACTGTTGGAAGGATTCGATTTGTTCGCGAAGGCGAGCCACCTCGTCGAGCAACGAACTGAGCGTCTGGTTGGTCTCGAGCGTCGAGCCATTGGTCTGCTCGATGAGCGCGTCGAGCCGGCTGACCGTCTGCGCCGTGGCGGTGACCGCGGCGGTCAGCGTCGGAATCAGGCGGGCTTCCAGTTCCTCGGAGAGCCGCTCATTCAGGAGTTGTTCGACGCGCGCATCCAGCCGCTGCGCCAGGGGGCGAGTGATCGGCGAGAGCCCTATGCCGATCACGCGCGATAAACCGAGGAAGATCCTTCGCATAAGATCCCCTTCGCAATGGCGACCCGTCGCAGTACAGAACCAAGCTCGTTGTTCGTTATATCGAGGGGTGAGTCGCGATCGTGCTGATCGGGCGGAGAGGTCAAACTCAACGTCTGCCGCGCCGATCGAATCCTTGGATACTGGCGTCTCGACGCGACTTGTGGTCGCGGCGGGACGGGGAGGTCGCTCTGGCGAAAGCCGGACAATCGTCTATTCCACTCGAATCGATCTTGCAAGGCAAGCCTGCAAACGCGCGCAATTCTTGGGTTTCATCGGTTTCTGCCACGAACCACTTGAACAGAACGACCCATTAATCCCCAACCAATGCCTCAGCAATCGTTCCCAAACACGATGTTAACGCATCCATGCACATCCCACTCGCGAGGCTTGCCATTACGTTGAAATTGCCGCAACGGCACCCGCCTGTCCAAGCAAACTTACGTTACGAGCTTAAGGCCGTGAAACCGGCCCAAATGAAGAAATCATGAAAATCTGAGATAAGGTCCTTCCAGTCGGGCGGACCCGGAGGTCCCAATTACGCGTACGGCGAAAGTCGCTCGACCATGGAGCATGCGCAACGGGCGGAATGAACCATTCCCGTCGCCAAGACACAAGCGGACATCGCCTCCCCTCGGTTGCCGGATCCGTCCTTGACCCGGCCGGGCTCCCACATTCGTGATGCAGATACGGAATGTCAATCATCGTCCGGATGACGATTCAACGTTCGCACGCCGACGCGGGCCGCCATCCGGACTTTCTGTTCGGTGGGGAGCCGTCGGAGATAGGTCGACTTCAGCGCGTTGAGCCAGCGAATCTCGCGACCTTCGTAGCTGATGAGCACGCGAGTAAGGACGGGACCAGGCGTAGCCAGGGCCCGTTGGATACCGCACGGAAGGTCGCCATTGTGTGGGATTTCGTTGTAGCCAAGACCGACTGCGGCCGCAAACGCACCGTAGTTGATCGGTGCGATCTCTGTGGCAGTCGTTCGTCGGAAGACGGGTTCCTGGAGCATTTGCATGTAGTGATAAGTGCCATCGTCAAACACAAAAAACTTGACCGGCAACCCCGCCCGAGCAGCCGTGGACATCTCGATCGCGGCCATCAGGAAGCAGCCGTCTCCCGTAACGCAGACGACCTGCCGGTCGGGACGAACCCGCTGGGCGCCGACGGCCGCGGGGATAGCCCATCCCATGCTCTGATTGTTTGCCGGCGTAAAGTACCGGCGGGGTCCTTGCACCTCGATCGCCTCCGACGCCCAGTGCGTCGAGGCCGTCACATCAACGAAGATCAGCTCATCCTGACCCA
>DAIDJG010000568.1 GCA_027451445.1 Singulisphaera sp. | reverse complement strand
ACAGATTACTCGCCCCCTTCCCAAGGGAGGAGTTGTGAGATGCCCCGATTCGTGAGGCTCGACGCGATGCTTGCACCATCCAAACATATGGGGCGACCCAGCGTTGATTTCGCACCTCGTCGATCTTCACGCTTCCCATCCACAGGCGACCTAGGATCATCCTGTTTCAAACCGGGCAATGGCTGCCTAATTCTCGTGCATGTGACGGCGATTTGTTCCGGGCTGGTCTCGCCTCAAGTTGCTGAAGCGACGCGAGTTGGGTTTCGTGAGAACGCCAGTTACGTGGGAGGTATGCGAGTTGCGTTAAGGGACCGACCGATCCCCTATCGCCTTGCATTGACCTGGGCAACGCCTGTGGATGGGTCGACTGTCGGTGTTGCCAAGGTAGAGCGCGGGATCGGATCCGAAGCCAACTAGGAACGCGCTCATGCCACCGCGATCTTCTCCTCGTCGTGTCGTCCCCCTGGCGCCTCGTCAGGATGGGCTTTACGATCCTCGGTTCGAACACGACGCGTGCGGCGTCGGTTTCCTGGCACGGCTGGATGGCCGCAAGAGCCACGCGATCGTGCAGCTCGGGCTCCAGGTGCTCCAGAACCTCCAGCACCGGGGCGCTTGCGGCTGCGACCAGGATACGGGCGACGGCGCCGGTATCCTGCTCCAGCTCCCCGACGCGTTCTTCCGCGCCGAGGCGGAACGCCTGAAGATCACGCTCCCCTCACCCGGCGACTACGGCGTCGCGTTTGTGTTCCTGCCCAAGAAAGGACCGCACCGGCTGGTCTGTCAGCGGACGCTCGAAGCGATCGTCGCGTCCGAAGGCCAGGTCGTGCTCGGTTGGCGGAGTGTGCCGGTCATCTCGCACTCGATCGGCTGGCTCGCACGCTCGCAAGAGCCGGCGATGGAGCAGTTGCTGATCGGTCGAGGCGAATCGACGGCCGCGGGTGAGGCGTTTGAGCGAGCGCTCTACGTCATTCGCCGACAGGCCGAGCAGTGGGCCGCCTCCGAGACCAGTGCGTCGGGCGATTCAAAATGGCTTTCACTCCCGAGTTGCAGCGCGCGCACCATCATCTACAAGGGGATGCTCAAGGCCGACCAGCTCTCCGAGTATTTCCCTGATCTGTCCGACCCCGCGCTGGAGTCTTGCCTCGCCCTCGTTCACAGCCGCTACAGCACCAACACGTTCCCGCAGTGGGGACTCGCCCAGCCGTTCCACTTGCTGGCGCACAACGGCGAGATCAACACGCTTGCCGGCAACGTCCACTGGCTGGAGGCGCGTACGCCGCAGATGAAGAGCGCGGTGTTGGGACCGGCCCTGGAGAAGGTCGTCCCGCTCGAGTTCGGAGGGCTCAGCGATTCGGCCATCCTCGACCAGGCCCTGTCCCTGCTCGTCCAGTCGGGCCGCAGTCTGCCCCATGCGCTGATGATGCTCGTCCCCGAGGCCTATGAGGGTCAGCCGCAGGTTGACCCCGCGCGCAAGGCCTTTTACCAGTACCAGAGCTGCCTGACCGAACCCTGGGATGGACCCGCGAGCATCGTCTTCACCGACGGCCGGCTTATCGGCGCGATGCTCGACCGCAATGGTCTGCGCCCTGGCCGCTACCTCGTCACCCACGATGGCCTCGTCGTCATGGCGAGTGAGAGTGGTGTGCTCCCCATCGCCCCTGAGAATGTGCGCCACAAAGGGCGGCTCCAGCCGGGGAAGATGTTCCTGATCGACACCGTCGACGGCGAGATCCTCGACGACGAATTCAAGGACTCGGTCTGCCGGCGCAGGCCGTATCGCCTCTGGGTCGAGCAGAATCGCCTCACACTCGACGACCTGCCCCTCGCCAGGCTGCCGGAACCCGACCTGTCGACCCTCATGCCCCGACAGCAGGCGTTCGGCTACACCCAGGAAGACATCCAGCGCATCCTTCTCCCCATGGCCCAGGATGGCAAGGAGCCTGTGTCCAGCATGGGGACGGATATTCCCCTCGCTGTACTCAGCACGCGCCCGCAGTTGCTGTTCAACTACTTCAAGCAACTGTTCGCCCAGGTCACGAACCCGCCCATCGATCCGATCCGCGAGAAGGTGGTGATGACCACTGAATCACTTCTCGGGTCCGAGGTCAACCTGCTCGATGAAACCCCCGAACACGCGCGAATGCTGCGGCTGAAGTCGCCGCTCCTGCTCGACAGCGACATGGCGCGCATTGAGCATTTGAGTCGTCCAGGCTTCGCCGTGCAAACGCTGCGCACACTCTTCCCGGCTCGTGAGGGCGAATCGGGCCTGCGCGCGGCGATGGAGCGCCTGTGCCGTGAGGCGGCCGAGGCGGTCGCCGCGGGCGCGACGATCCTGGTGCTTTCGGACCGGGGAGTCGACGCCGAGAACGTCCCCGTCCCCTCGCTGCTGGCGACCGCGGGCATCCATCATCATCTGATCAAGGCGGGCCTGCGCACGCGTTGCGGGATCATCGTGCAGACGGGTGAAGCCCGCGAGGTCCATCACTTCGCCCTCCTGATCGGCTACGGGGCAGGGGCGGTGCATCCGTACCTCGTCTACGAGACATTCGAGAACCTGCGGCGCGACGACCTGCTGATCGACGCGCAAGGGACGTCGCTCGACCTCTCGCAGGCCCTCAAGAACTACGGCAAGTCGATCGACCAGGGGCTCTTGAAGATTTTCAGCAAGATGGGGATTAGCACGCTCCGGAGCTACCGGGGGGCGCAGATCTTCGAGGCGGTCGGCATCTCCCGCGACCTGATTGATCGTTACTTCACCGACACGCCGAGCCGGATCGAGGGGATCGACCTCGGCGTCATCGCGCGCGAGTCGCTGCTGCGCCATCAGTCAGGCTACCCAGGGATCCCGAGCCAGGAGGAGCCGGAGCTCGACGTCGGCGGCGAGCACATGTGGCGCCGTCGGGGTGAGCACCACATGTGGAACCCCGAGACGATCCAGAAGCTCCAGCACGCCCTCAAGGACAAGGAGTTCGCCAGCTACAAGGAGTTTGCCGTCGCCGCCAACGACGAGAGCCGCGCGCTTTGCACGTTGCGCGGCTTGCTCGAGATCCGGAAGGGGCGCAAGCCGATCCCCCTCGAACTGGTCGAGCCCGCGAAGGACATCGTCAAGCGCTTCTTCACCGGCGCGATGAGCTTCGGCAGCATCAGCAAGGAGGCCCACGAAGCGCTCGCCATCGCCATGAACCGCATCGGCGGCCGCAGCAACACGGGGGAAGGGGGCGAGGACCCCGCCCGGTTCAAGCGCGACGCCAACGGCGACTCGCGCAACAGCGCCATCAAGCAGGTCGCCAGCGGGCGGTTTGGGGTCACGGCCAACTACCTGGCGAATGCCGTCGAGCTTCAGATCAAGATGGCCCAGGGGGCCAAGCCGGGCGAAGGGGGGCAGCTCCCCGGGCATAAAGTCGACAACTTCATCGCCAAGACGCGGTACAGCACGCCCGGCGTCGGTCTGATCTCGCCGCCGCCGCATCACGATATCTACAGCATCGAAGATCTCGCCCAGCTCATCTTCGACCTCAAGAACGCCAACCCGCACGCGGAGATCTCGGTCAAGCTCGTGGCCGCGGCGGGCGTCGGCACGATTGCGACGGGGGTTGCCAAGGGTTACGCCGATCGCATCCTGATCAGCGGCGATAGCGGCGGCACGGGCGCCTCGCCGGTGTCAAGCATCCGGCACGCGGGCATGCCCTGGGAGCTCGGCCTGGCGGAGACGCAGCAGACGCTCGTCCGCAACGGCCTGCGAGGGCGGGTCAGGCTCCAGACCGACGGTCAGTTCAAGACGGGCCGCGATGTGGTGGTCGCCGCTTGCCTGGGCGCGGAGGAGTATGGATTTGCCACGGCGCCCTTGATCGCGATGGGCTGTGTGATGATGCGCAAGTGCCACCTCAACACCTGCCCCGTCGGCATTGCCACGCAGGATCCCGTGCTCCGTTCCCACTTCACGGGCACGCCCGAGCAGGTGGTCGACTACCTGTTCTTCGTGGCTGAGGAAGTACGCGAGATCCTCAGTACGATGGGCTTCCGTACGCTCGACGAGATCATCGGCCGGGCTGACCTGCTCTCGACGAGGCCG
>DAIDJG010000567.1 GCA_027451445.1 Singulisphaera sp. | reverse complement strand
CGTCGGAAACGGTCTCTTGGCGCTCGGTGGCTTTCTTCTGGCCGCCGCGATGATCTACAACCTGGCGCACGACGGCCGTCGCGGAACTCCTCGCGTCGCGTCCCGATCCGTCGCCGAGGCCGTCGTTTTCTTCCCGGACCGGCAGCTCTGGGAACAGTTTCGCCAGGCCGCGGAGACGTGTGCGCGCCGAGGTCTCGGCAAGGGGTACCAACGTGGCGACGATTGGGTCCAGCTCGAGACTCGGCAGCATTCGCGACGGGTGCGATTTACGCTCGACGACGCCAAAGGCGTTCGCGAGACCAAGGAGAACGTCCAGCGGCTACTCCAACGGTCGATCGCCCCGATCGCGCTCGTCGGATCAAGCAACACCGTTTTGACGGTGGCGCTGGCTGAGGCGTTGAGAGATGCGGGGCTCCAGGCCGAGCGCCCGCGGCCGATTCTCCTGGTACCGTGGGCTACCACCGTCCTCGTCGAACGCGAAGAGCCTGGTCAGGGACCTGAGGCGCTCCTTGACATCAACCCCGGCCGTACGTTTCGGTTCTGTCCGAACAATCAGGCCCAGGCCGACCTGCTCACCCGCGCGCTGTTCGATCGGCTCAAGGATGAGGTCCCCGAGCGGGTCGACTTCGTCGTTGATCGGTACGACCCGTATTCCCTGGATCTTGCCGACTGTTTCCGGCGCACGATCGAACGGCGCTTTCCTGCCGCTGAGCTCGTCGAGCATGGCGAGGCCCTCGTTTTCTTGCAGCCCTGGGAAGCCTCCGGCCTGCCTAGAGCCGCCGACGATGTGCTCGCGGAGACAATCTGGCGAGCGGCGGAGAAAACGGCGAGCGGGCGGAGCCACTGGGTCGTGCTCCCTTTGCAAACCGAGCCCGCGCGGCGGATGCTCCTTGCGCTCCGGCGGCATGCACCTCACGTTGGCCCATCGGTTGACGGCGCTCGTCTGAGGGTGCTGTGCGGTGACGGCGTCGGCGTCGATACGATGACCTGGTTCGCGAGCCAGGCCCCGTTTTCGCTCTGGTGTTACTCGCCCGGCTCGGCGCTCGGGCTGGGCGAATCGGAGAGCCGCCGTCCGGATCCCGTACTGTCGACTGAGGCCGCCGTCCTCGCGGAAGTCGTTGCGGCAATCCTTCAGATCCTCGACGAAACCTCAAACCAGCCGCCATCCGCCGAGACGCTGCGGCAGCAATTGGTGAAGCTTCGACTCTCCGCGGGGGAACCGCCGACACTGGGCCGATCGCTCGCGTTCGCGCCGTCGGGTGAACGGCTGGGAGACGATCTCGGTCATTTGCTCTACGTCGAGCCCGGCAAGGCCGCCGTCTTCGCGATCGCGCCGACGTCGCAAGGAACCTGGAGTCCGCCCGCAAGAGTTGCACCTCCCGACATGAGACATCCATGAGGCTACCCGAGCGCCTGGTTGACGGTGCTGCGCGACTCCGCGCGATTCTCGGCGTGCCGGGAATGATGATCGGTGTCTTCTCACTGCTCTCGTTCGTTCTCGGACTCGTCGTGCTGGTGCGTGAGTACAATCGCCCTCGCAACGTCAGCCGCGCGGCGCTTCATCAGGTCCTGAACGGCTGGGCCAGTGCCCCGGACTATCTCGGCCTGACGTTGGTCGATTACGTCGATCGCTGGCGCGAGGACGGCGCCGACGCGAAGCCGGCCAGCAAGCTCATGCTTTCGCACGCGCTCAACGCACTCGGGACGGAACTCCAGCGCGACGGCGATCGGTTCCCGTTGATCCAGGTCGTCTCGTTGAGGCTCGTCGAGAGCGGCGCCCAGTCAATTGCCGCCTGGACGTCGCCGGTGAATCGAGGCGCGACGGGCAGTGAACACGAGGATGTCGTGTCCTTGATCGAACGCGGACAAAGCCCGAAGACCGATCTTGTCGTCCACTATCGTGTTAACCCGGACCTTGAGGCGAGTGCGCTTGGCCTCGAGGCGTCGTACCACCGCATTATTCTTTCGCTGTTCGGGCTATCTGGCTTCTCTCTGATCACTCTCGGCTACATGGTCCTTCACGCCCGAAACCTGAGTGAGCGAGTCGCGCGCGAGGCCGCGCAGGAGGCAACGCTCGACCTCGCGGATCGGACCTGTCATGAGCTGGGCAACGGCGTGTTCATACTGGCGAACGAAGGCCGCAACCTTTCGATGCATCTCGACCTCCTCGATCGTTTCCTGGCGGAAGAACCCCTCGCGCGCGACGCTGCGACACAAAAGGTCGGAGTCCCGTCGGATTTGAGTGCGCGCTGGAAGCAGGCTTTGGCGCGCGAGTTCGCCACACGGGGCATCGCCCCCGACCTGGAGCTGCGTGCGAGCGCCGCGATCGCGCGAACGGTCTGTCGGCAGATCGAGGTCTGCTCTGAGTATCTTGCGCTCGCGATCCGAGAGCTCGACACCTTCTTGAGCCGTGCGACGCCTCCCGTCGAGCTTGCCCCCGTCGACGTGCTTGACTGCGTCAATGAGGCGCTCGCACTCCTACGTCCCAGGCTCGATGCCGCCGGCGTCCAGGTCGAGGCTCAGGTCGACGCGTCGATCGCCGTGATGGCGGATCGCCGGCTGCTGGTTCATGCCCTGGTGAACCTGATCAAGAACGCACTCGAAGCAACGTCGAGCGCGAACCGAGTGCCGTCGATCCGAGTCTCGCTCGGTGTGGAGGGCTCGACGGCGTGGATCGAGATCGCGGATAATGGCGTCGGTATCGCCCCAGCGAACCTCGCGCGCGTGTTCGACGATCATTTCACGACCAAGGCCGCCGGTCGCGGTCGCGGACTGGCAATCGTCAAGGAATCCATTCACGTTCAGAGAGGCGAAATCCAGGTTGCGAGCCATCCTGGCGAAGGGACTCGATTTCGTATTGGTTTGCCGCTCGCGCTGTCGGAATGAGGGCAGTCTGTTCTCGTTGCCCACATGCAGGATCGATCGCCTCACCGAATCGAGACGAGGTCGAGCCGATGAACCCGTCACCGCCACCCATCGAAGAGTTGGAACAGGACAGCCGGTTCCCCTCCGGACCGTGGAAGGGGTTCTTCCTCCAGCCCGTCCTCAAGGGGCGCCACTGGATGGAATTGAATCTGACCTTTCGGAAGGGCACACTGACTGGCGACGGCAAGGATTGGGTCGGTGAGTTTCTGTTTCGAGGACGCTACGACGTCGAGTCGGGCAAGTGCTGGTGGACGAAACAGTACATCGGCCGCCACGCGATCGCGTACCAAGGGTACAACGAAGGCAAAGGCATCTGGGGAACCTGGGAGTGGCAGCACACGACTCCCTGGCGCGGAGGGTTTCACATCTGGCCCGTCGCGATGGGTGATCCGACCCTGCACACGCTGAAGGAGGAATTGGAGGAACCACGGTCACTCGACATGGAAACCATCGAGGTATCGGAGGGAGTACTCGTGGAGTCCGCAGCGGAATTGCCGATGTGAGTGAGGGTCGTGCTGGCACCCGAATCGCTTCGGCGTAATGTGAGAATCCATGAATGGTTGTCGGAACCTGAACGTTTCAGAAATCGCTCGCCGCCGAAGTCTCGCTGATCGCCTGCGACGCCGCGATCTCGGGACAGCGGAACCGAATATGACGGAGCCACGCGGGATCGAGGTTGGGGAAATCGCGACGCAGATGGACCCCTCGCGATTCCTCGCGCGTGCTTGCGGCCGCGATCATGAGACGCGCCACGATCAGCATGTTTTGCATCGTCCAGCCGGCGGGGTCGTCGAAGACATGGCCCAGAACGTAGCGGCACCAGAAGTCGACCTGCTCGTCCGCTTCGGCGAGTCCCTCGGCGTCGCGCGTGATCCCAACCTTGCGCCACATCAGCGAACGCAGTGAGTCACGGATATCGGCGAGGTCGAGACCTTCCTGCGACAGGCGATGATACTCCGCGCTGATCGGGGGGACTTCGAGACGGTCGGCGCGTTCTGATTGGAGCGTGGAAACGATGTCCTCGGCCGCCCTCGCGCCGTGCACGAGGCCTTCCAGGAGGCTGTTTGATGCCAAGCGGTTGGCCCCGTGGAGGCCGGAGCTGCTGACTTCCCCGGCGGCCCAGAGGCCCGGAAGGGTGGTGCGTCCATTACCGTCGATCGTCACGCCGCCGACCATGTAGTGGGCGCCGGGGCGAACGGGGATGGGATCGCGGGTGATGTCGAGGTCGAAGCCTCGGCAGAGGTGATCGATGCCGGGGAATCGTTCACGGATATACGCGGCGTTCAAATGTGAGAGATCGAGATAGACGCTGGGGTGCTGGGTTTTGGCCATCTGCGCCGTGATGGCACGCGCCACGTCGTCGCGAGGCGCGAGCTCGGCCAGCGGATGATAGTCGGGCATGAACCGGTGGCCGTGGCGGTCGCGCAGGTAGGCGCCTTCGCCGCGCAAGGCCTCGGTGATGAGATGACGATCAGAGCCGGCGATATAGAGCACCGTTGGATGAAACTGCATGAACTCCATGTCACGCAGCTCGGCCCCAGCGCGATAGGCCAAGGCATGCCCGTCGCCCGTGGCGATCGCGGGGTTCGTGGTCTCGCGGTAGAGTTGGCCCGCGCCACCGGTGGCGAGCACGACCGCCCGCGCCCACAGCAATGACGGCCCTCGTCGTTTGTCCCACACGATTGCGCCTCGACAGCGCCCTTCGTGCGTGAGCAGGTCGATCGTAAAGCTGTTTTGCCAGATCCGCACATTGGGCCGCGCACGTGCCTGGAGGATCACAGCGCGCATCACTTCGCGGCCGGTCGCGTCGCCGAGCGCATGCACGATCCGCGCATGCGAGTGGCCCCCTTCGCGCGTGAGCGCGACCTGGCCGTTGATTTCATCGAAGTGAGTGCCCCACTCGATGAGCTCCCCGATGCGCCGAGGGGCCTCGCGGACGACGAGCTCGACCATCTCGGGATCGCACAGGCCCTTGCCCGCCGACAGGGTGTCAGCGATGTGGTCCTCGAAGTGATCTTCGGGATCGAGGACCCCGGCAATCCCTCCCTGCGCGTACGTGCTGTTGCTCTCGCGGACGCCGTCCTTCGTGACGACGAGCACGCGCAGGCTGTCGCCAATCCCGAGCGCGGCACGCAGCCCAGCCACGCCGCCGCCGATAACGAGGACGTCGGTGAAGTGGTGGGGCAAGTCTCGAGGGTCGAAGCCCACGAGGTAGCGGCGAGGGAGTTTCAAGGGCGCAAGCATAGTCTCACGGTTCAAGAGACGTTGGGCGGGCCAATGAGAATCGGGTAAGCGAAGACATGAGGCTCGCGGTTTTGGCGGTTGCCGAGACAACGGCGACCGCCAAAACGTCACGAATCACCGGCCTCCGGAGCCCGACGGCGTGGCGGCCCGGGCTGGTTTGACCGTCTTCGAGCGTGATAGAGTGCTCATATAACCTTGGAATCGCGGGAGCAACTCATCGGGCGGCTTGATCCGAGATTCCTGGATGTTGTCGCGAACCTCGTCGCGAGCAACAGAGCCGCGATCGCGCATGTTTTTATTCGAGAAGCTTGTGCCTCGGTCGATCCCCGAAAGGTTGGGGTTGGGTGCGAGCGTCTTGTTCTCGCCGGGCTTGGCCTGGATCTCACCGGCTGCGCGGGCATCTCGCTTGGCCGGCTTCCGGTACTTCTCGACGAACTGTTCGATCTGCTCGCGGTTCATGCCCAGGTCCTTCTCGAGCTGAGGCGTGACCTCGTTCTTGCGGAGCAGGTCTTCGAGCTTCCGGATCACGAGCTCGGACTGGGGGATATCCTTGGGAGCGACGGTGTCACGGGCGTCCGGGGCCTGGTCCTCCGCGCGTGGGGAGGGCTTGGACGATTGGTCGGGCGTCATCTCGGCGCCGGGGTCGCCGGGCCCCTGACCGCGACCGCCACTCGGCCGGTTTCCAGAGCCGCTACCCCCGCCTGGCGTTTCGCCCTTGCTGGGTGCGCCCCCTTGCTGCTGGTCCGAGCCGGGTTTTGCACCGCTATCCTTGCCCCCTTGTCCCGGTTTCCCAGACTGCGGGTTGCCTTCGCGCGTCGCGGGAGCGTCCGACTTGTCGGGCGATTGGTTCTCGACTCCGTGCTCGGTTCTCGCCGGGTTGCTCGACCGATTGGAACTCGAGCCACCGGTTTGGTTGCCATTGCCGGGCTGGTTTCCCGGAGTCCCCGGCTGAGAACCGGACTGGCCCGACCGAGATCCGCCAGCTTGTTTGCCGCCGCCGGGCTGATTTCCCGAATTCCCCGCCTGCGAGGATTGCGACCCGGACTTGCTCCCCTCGTTGCCACTGCCGGATTTGCTTCCGGACCCACTGGATTGCGATCCCCCCTGGCTCGACTGATCGCCGGATTGGCCCGGTTTCGAGCCTGAGCTTCCCGACTTGGAGCCGGAGTTCCCCAGTTGATTTCCCTTTGTGGAATCGCCCTGAGAGTTGCCGGACTGATTTCCCTGATTCCCCTGCGGATTCGAGGGGTTGCCGCTTCCGGACTGGTTCGGCCTCTGTCCCTGTTTCGGGGTTCCGTCTTTCGGAGCACTGTTCGACGAAGAAGACGACTGCTGGGTCGAGCCGCCCGGCATATCTGGCTCGTGGGGCGTGTTGGGCGGGATTGGCTGTTGAACTGAGGATGGCGGTGGTTCCTCGACCATCTCTTTGGGCTCGTTCTTGGGAGTCGCCTTGGGCTGCTCCTTCTTGTTCTTGGGGATGGTGTATTTCGCTTTCCCCTCCTCTTCGGCCTTTTCTTTTTCCTGGTCTTTGGAGGCTGCCTTCTGCTTCGTTTGGTCCTTGTTCTGGGTCTTCTCTGGGGTGCGTTGGGCCTTCGACTGGGCGGATTTGGACTGAGCGGATTTCGTCGTCGGCTTGGCGTTCTTGTCCCCGTTCTCGCCGCCGACCTCCTCTTCAACCGCCCGCGCCGATTTTTCCTTCGCTTTCGTGTTGCCCTTCGGTTGACCCTTGGCATTCGGCTGGTCGGCTGGCATCGGCTCGGCATTTTGAGGCGGACTGTCGTTCGACGGCCTGGCGTTGGTCGCGTTGCGATCCTTCGGGCTGTTGTTCGCTCGATTCGCGTCCTGCTTCTGCGTCGCGTCATTCCGCTCCGCGTTTTGGGGCGGGTTGTTTTGATTCTTGGTCTGCGTGCCCGACGGATTTTGATTTGACCTTCGGTTCTGCGGCTGGTTGCCCTTCTCGCCGTGCGGTCCGTTTTGGGGCCGGTTGCCCTCCTCGCCGTTTGGTCCGTTCTGCGACTGGTCGCCTTTCTCGCCGTTCGGTCCGTTCTGGGCGTTCTTCTGGCCGTTTGGTCCGTTTTGCGGCTGGTTACCCTTCTCGCCGT